>JAQBDA010000192.1:0-7185 GCA_032124675.1 Chloroflexota bacterium | reverse complement strand
ACGATCGCATTAAGGTGCCCATGGGAAAATCTTTGACCTATTCAATACTACGCTCGTCGATCAATGCACTGCTGCCCATAGTTACGCGGGTGGAGGTGAATGGGCTGGAAAACCTGCCGCGTACAGGCGGTTATATCGCCGCCGCCAATCATGCCGGGCGCATAGAGCTGCCGCTGGTCTACTACCTGCTGGATCGGGATGATATCATCTTGCTCGTAGCAGAGAAATACCGTAAGTATGGCATCATACGCTGGCTGGTCAAGCAGCTGGACGCGCTGTGGCTGGACCGTTTTGCCAGCGATTTCCACGCCTTGCGGAACGCTCTAGGGCGGTTGAAGGCGGGTGGTGTGCTGGTTATCTCTCCGGAGGGGACGCGCAGCCCCAGCGGAACATTGATACCCGGCAAACCGGGGTCCAGCTACCTGGCGTCAAAATCGGGCCTGCCGATCATACCGGTCGCGGCGACAGGGACCGAGGATGCGCTGGTAAAGGAGCAGTTGAAACACTTCAAACGGCCTCATATTACGGTTTTTGTCGGCCTGCCTTTTTACATCCCACCGCTGGTCAGGGGGAATCGGGAAGCCCAGCTTCAAGAGCATACCGATGAGATCATGTGCCGTATCGCCGCCATGCTGCCGGAGTCCCAGCGTGGTGCTTACGCCGATCACCCTCGCCTGATCGAGCTGCTGCAAGAAAACGGAGAATTCCCAGTGGCTGTCAGCCCACTGGAAGAAGAGTAATCAATAACCAACACCCGCAAGAGAGATAAGACTTAACGCTAATGCCTCGCTATGATTGGGTTGATGACGGCTATTTTGCCACCGATACCCGCGATCTGGGCCGGATCAAGCTTGTGCTGGTCATCACCATGCTGCTAAATTTCCTGGCAACGGTGATTAAGCTGACAGCCGGTGTGGCTACAGGCTCGTTAAGCGTGATTGCCGATGGCCTGGACAGCCTGTTCGACGGCCTGTCGAATGTGATCGGGCTGGCTGGTCTGTATGTCGCCGCAAAGCCACCCGATGCAGAACATCCCTATGGGCACCGCAAATTTGAGACCATTGCCGCGCTGATCATCGCTTTCCTCCTTTTCCTCATTTGCTGGCAGCTCTTGCAAGCCGGCTGGGAGCGGTTTAGAAGCGGTGCATCGCCTGAGGTAAGTTGGTGGGTTGTCGGTGCCATGCTGGTGTCGATGGTCATCCAGGCCGGGACCAGCCTGTTCGAGCTGCGCCAGGGCCGGCGCTTGAACAGCGAGATCCTGGTTGCTGACGCGCTGCATACCCGCGCCAGTATTATCGTTTCTCTTTCTGTTCTGGCAGGTCTTGGAATGGTTGCCCTGGGATACCCGCGGGTCGATGCCATCCTGGCAGTGGGGGTTGCGTTTGTGATTGCCAAGATAGGTGTCGATGTGCTGCGCGAGACCATCCCGGTTCTTGTTGATCAGGCTGTTATCGACCCTCAGGAGATTGCGGAGATCGTGCGCCAGGTGGGTGGTGTGGAGTCATTTCACCGGGTGCGCAGCCGGGGTGCCAGCGGGAGCGCAGCGGTGGATCTGCATGTGCGCATCTCGCCCGCGAAGACGGTGCAGGAAGCGGATGCTGTGGCAACCGAAATTCGCCGCCGCCTGCTGGCGCTGGAGAAAGTAGCAGATGTGACTGTTCACGTCGAAGCCCAGAGACACTCATCCATGGGATCGCAGGATGTGTTTGCGCTGCTTAGGCAGACTGCCGATGAACTTGGACTGGTCGTACATGAAAGTTGGCTTCGCCGTTTTGAAGGCGAGCTGTATCTGGAAGCACATGTCGGTGTCGACCCGCTGCTTACCCTCGGACAGGCTCATGATCTGGTGGACAAGTTGGAAGTCGAGATCCGCCAGCGAGCACCCGGGGTAGATGTAGTGCACACGCATATCGAGATGGCGGATCGCCAGGTGCAGGAAGGCGACCGGGTACCGGAAGAAGTCGGGCAGCGGGTGAAGGTAGCAGTGAAGGAGATCGTCGATGGGATCCCATCCTTGAGCGACCCACATAATATCATCGTGCGCCGAAATACTGGGATAGCAGCAGGGTATTCGGTATCCCTTGAATGCACCATTGCGCCGGACACACCGGTTGCAGATGCCCACCAGCTCTCCAGCCTGCTGGAACGCGAGCTGAGTGCTCAGCTTGAGGGGGTTGTGGATGTCTTTGTCCATTTAGAACCGCCGGGATCATCGTAGCCTTATTAGATAGAAGTTCCGCAGTTCAGGGGAAATTGGGGGAAGCTGGAAGCATCCGGCAGGTATCCGTTTGGTGCTTTTGGGGCAGGCGTACTGACAGAAAAGTGGTTGACTCACACGCTGTAGTAGTTTATACTCTTCCTAGTAGTTCTGTATAGGATGACTATTGATGGAAAATGGATAATATCAAGGATTTGATTGCTATTGGATTTACTGAATATGAAGCACGCGTGTACCTGGCCCTGCTTCGCGATAACCCGGTGACTGGCTACCAGGTTAGCAAGAATGCCGGCATCCCACGCTCGATGGTATATGAGGCTCTGGGCAGGCTGCACGCCCGCGGCGCGGTCATGAAAACCGGTGATTACCGCGGGGCGCTGTACCGGCCTGTAGCCCCACAGGCACTGCTGGACCGTTATGAAGAGGAGCAGCGCGATCTGCTGCAGAGCTTGCGCGAGAACCTGCGACGTCTGCACATTGAGCGTGCTGAGGACCGGCTGTGGTCGATCCGCGGGCGGAACAATGTGCTGGCTCACGCTCAGCAGATGGTTGATTCGGCGGGTGATGAGATCCTGCTGGTGCTGTCGGACGAGCATCTATCCGTTTTGGGTGACAGGATACGCACGGTATGCACCTCCGGAGTGGCCGTCAAGACGCTGCTCACAGGCAGCGGCAGCCTGGATTGCGGGAAAGTGATCCATCACCCGCCCCTGGAAAGCGAGATCCAGCAGCTGGAAGATATGCTGGTGATCGTAGTTGACAGCAAGGAATGCCTGATCTCCAGCGGCGACCTGGATATGGAAGCCACCATCACCACCAACCGCAATCTGGTCTTGATCGCTCGCCAGTTCATCTGGATGGAATTTTTCGCCCAACAGATCTACTCCCGGCTGGGGGAGGATCTATTAGACATCCTGGACCCTGAAGACAGGCATTTGTACAGCAGCGCAGCGCCTGAATAAGAGACAGGCTATGTCCAGGATTGTAATCGTGTAAATGGAGACAAGATGCCTCATATCGATTATGTGCTCGACCCGCACCCTGATGACCTGAGCCACCACACACACGCGGACCCACACCGCCGCGCTTCTTTTATATCCGACATCATCCTGGGCGGGCAGGATGGTCTTGTCAATGTGCTGGGCGTGATCCTGGGTGTGGCAGCAGCCACGCAAGATACCCGTATTGTGCTCGTTGCTGGTCTGGCAGCAACGTTCGCCGAGTCGGTATCCATGGCGGCGGTTGCATACACATCTACCCTGGCGGATGCCGACTTCTACGAGAGCGAACGCGAGCGCGAATACCGGCACATTCAGGATGTGCCGCGACTCGAGAAGAAAGAAATCCGGGATATCTATGCAGAAAAAGGTTTTAAAGGCGAACTGCTGGATAAAATTGTAGAAACGATCACAGCCAACAAAGATGTGTGGGTGGCAGTGATGATGGCTGAGGAGCACCAGCTCACCCCGATTGACCGCCGCCAGGCCCTGCGTTCGGCTGTCATTGTAGGGATAGCGGCAGTTGTTGGCTCGCTGATTCCGCTGATGCCATTCCTGGCTCTGCCGGTCAGCTTCGGGATACTCGTCTCCATACTGGTCTCTGCGCTGGTGCTCTTCGTTTTCGGCGTATTTAAAGCCCGCGCAACGGTAGGTAACCCGGGGAAGAGCGGGTTGGAGCTGGCACTGATCGGGACCCTCAGTGCGCTGGTGGGTTATGCGGTGGGTTTGATCTTCAAGGTGCCGGTGTCACCTTAATCTTTAAACACAAAAGCCCTGCTCATCGGGGGCAGGAGCTTTTGTGTTTCTGCGAAGGCTGGCTGTAACATTATTACCCTATTTCCACCCGTTTATCAGTATAGCATAATTCATATTTGTTTGATCCTATCATTTCTGCAAACTATATTGCTTATTTCGGACTGAGGGCTTTATGCACCCGCTGGTGCCCTATCAATACCCGTGCTGGCGGGCTTCCAGGCGGTACAGGCAGTAAGAACACTTCTCGCCTGGCTCAGGTGGCTCGGGCTGCTCCAGCAGCGCCAGCACATTCCCGATAAATGCCAGGAAACCGTCCATATCGAGCGGGCAATCCAGCCAGGTGACAGAGCCCATATAAGCCAGCCTGCCATCCCGGGCGCGGTCCATAGCCACCGGCTCGACGCACAGCAGCCCAAGCCTGGTGATAGGGCTGAGCGAAAAAGCGTTCCCCGCTGGGTGCTCCAGCGCGTAGGCGTAGGCATGCAGCTGGCGGCTGTAAAAGGCGACGTGCTCAGGCTTGCTTTCAGAGGTCTTGAAGTCAATCACGCCATAACTGCCGTCGTCGAACTTGACCACCGTATCGAAAATCCCCCGCAGGTAAGCTTTGTTCACCCGCCCGGGTAGCTCGATGGGTGCCGAGGTCACCCAGCGGTTGCCAAAGCGCACCCTCCCGGGGGGTAAATCTGCAGTGAACTCAGCCGTGGGTCTATCCTGGAAGAAGTCTTTCATCAAACGGTCGATGCGGTTGAAGATGCTCGGGAAGGGCGCCGACGGGCGCCCGATGCCGCGCGCTACCTTGAGATAGAAGCAGCGCGGACACTCGTCCCATAGAAAAGTCAGCTCAGAAGGGGAGAGTTTGTAGGAGGAGGACATAGGTATGATTATACATAAAATATCCAGTGAGAGAATTGCGATGACGCACTAGAACCAAACCAAATGGGTCTCTGATTGCCCCCATCCCCTATGCGGCTTCACCGCGTTCCCATTCCCTTCTCTCATCGTTGGGAGAAGGGAATGGTCAGGGCAGGGATTAGGGCTTATTGGTAAACCCGCTGAAGCAGGTTACTCTGTCTCGGCTTCTCCGAAGCCTCCCATCATCCGCTGTCAGAATTCGGCTGGCGTACAGCCCTCTCCGCCCATCTCGCGCATCATGCCTGACATCATCTCAGACATGACCCGCGACATGGCCTTGGGGATGGCGTTGCTGGCGATCAGGACGACCGCGCCGCCGATTAATGCGCCAACAGACCCTGCCAGGAGCAGCTTGGGTGCCATAGTTCTGCTATCCTCCATGGGGAACCCCTCCGTTCTATTTATTACCCTTGTAAGGGTGATCTACCACCCTCAAGGGCACTTAGGAAAGATATCGATCGATCATTTGTGCTGCTCTGCGCGCCCCATCCACACGCATCGCTTTGTAATCCACCGGCTTCCCGATGCTGCTGATCACCTGTTCAGCTAGAGACTGTGGTGTCGTTTTTGAGTAATACATCTTGATTCCGGCATCATACCTTGCTAACCGTTCGGCTACGAACTCCGCCTTGCTGTGACCCTCGATCGGGAAAAAGATGAACGGGCGTCTCAAGGCGGTTAATTCCGAAGTTGACGAGAATCCTCCCTGTGAGATAGCCAGATCGCTGGCAGCATAGTGCTTGAATAAATCGGGGACGAACCCGCGCACTTCAACGCCTGGCTGGGCTTTGATCGCTTCGGGAGATAAGCGTGGACCGGCAACCAGCACCATTTTTACATCCGGGATCTTCTGCTGGATGAAAGGATAGGCCTGATTGCACAGTTCAAGAAGCTTTTTACCCACGCTCGTTCCTCCTATCGAGCAGATGATCAACGGCTCGTTCCCATAACCCAGGCTCGACCGGATTTTGTTTTTATCTGTATACATCTGCGGGTCGAATCGAACGATGTGTCCTATGAATGTATAGTTGTTTCTGGCATAGTCTCGTTTGTTTGGCAGCAAAAAGCCAAATTTTTGGTCGGGTATGTCCTCTGGCTCTCCAATGAATAAAGCCTGACGATCTTTGGCTGCGAGCACCCTGTAATCTCGCGACCATGTCCAATTTAACATATAAGTCCCGATCCTTTCCAGTGGGCTGCCTGTCATCGAATTTAACCCCAGGAAATCGTAGATAATAATGAAAGGGATCTTAATGTTCAGCAGTTTGAAGATCAACCCGATGATGATCTCGTATGTTTCGTCGCCGACCGTAAGATCAAAATGCTCTTCTTCGATCAAACGTTTGAAGATCATGACGTTCCTAATCCAGCCCATGCTGGATTGGAAAACATAACTGGTTAAGTTCAAATTATTCCCAGCCGCGGCATTCTCAGCGAAAGCGCTGTAGCAGGCAAATTTTTCCGCATACGGATGAAGGACCTCGCCTTTTTCTTTGAGAACAAGGCTGGCGGGGTGGGCGGCAAGCCAGGTCACTTCGACATCCGGATTACGCTTGCGCAGTTCATTCACTATGGATAGATCTTTGGAAATATGGCCTAAACCAATTGACCCGCTGATATATAAGATTTTCTTCCCACTCATAATCTCCCCACCCGATCGTAAGTGCCCATAGCTGCAATGCAGGACCGAGATAACCCCCCGGCGGTGACGATGAACTTAAGCCTCAGGTTAGATAATACATAATAATCACCCTCCATGCAAGCCCATAACAATTATATTGAGCACTCTGTGCCTTGGCGCCCCGGTGGTGATTTTCCCTCGTCTCAATAACAATATTGGACTACGATCTCACCCGCCGCGTCCAGCAGGTTAGCGCAGTCACCGTCGTTGTTCCACACTGCGGTCTCATCCCTGCACCAGTGCAGGTCCAGCTCCGAATCCTCCCCACAGCCGGTCCTGACCAGCACACCTGTCCCCGCCCTCAGAATGAAGACGGGGAATGTATATTTCCAGCCATATTCATCGTGCAGCACCCAGCCGCTCAGGTCGATGCCTTCCGCGCCCAGGTTGACCACGCAGACGTATTCTTCATTCTTATTCTCATTATCGTTTCCGGGGGCGTTGAACTGCGAGCAGGCTGGATCGATGATGAGGCCATCGCCCACCGCCGGAATTGTGGCGGTCGGCTGGGGTTCTCCCCATATGCCCAGCCCCTCCGCCTGCGCCATAGCTTGCAGCTCCTCAAAATACCCCTGGTAGCTGGTATCCGGCTCGTAGGCTGCGGCGCGCGCCATCCCGAG
>JAQBDA010000191.1:0-10725 GCA_032124675.1 Chloroflexota bacterium | reverse complement strand
GTGGCGGAGACTGTCACAGCCATGAAAGCGGCTGGCTTCCCTCCGGCAGCCTGGGTGGAGGAGATGCTATCCTCCGGGTATGAGACCTTCTACCAGTCTGAGGGCGGCAGGGTGAAGGCGATCTTCAATCCTTCTGCAGGTGCTTATGATACCATCCCTCCCAATCCTGCCATCCTGGTTTTGAGCGAGCTGAAACCCACAGGCGGTCTGATTAAACGTAATCCAGGCGCCTCTCTTCTCGATCTTGGAGATGGAGTAATCTGTGTCGAGTTTAACACCAAGATGAATACTTTCGATGACGATATCCACAACATGGTGATCGAGGCTCTGGATATATTGGCTCGGGATTATGAAGGACTGGTGATCGGGAATGATGCGGATAATTTCAGCGCCGGTGCGAATCTGTTCATGATCGTTATGGGCTCACAGAATGAGATGTGGGACCAGATCGAGGCAGGAATCCGCAAAGGTCAGGATCTGCACATGCACATGCGCTACTCCCCCAAACCGGTGGTGGTTGCGCCGGCCGGTCTGGCCCTGGCAGGTGGTGCAGAGATGTCCATGCACGCCAGCCGGATTGTCGCTGCAGCGGAGCTGTATACCGGTCTGGTTGAGTTTGGCGTCGGTGTGATCCCGGCCTGGGGCGGCACCAAAGAGATGATGCGCCGGGTGCTCAACCCCGCCATGCGCACCAAAAACGCCACCGATATTCCCTATCTACAGCGCGCCTTCGAGCAGATCGGTCTTGCGAAGGTGGCGACAAGTGCCGAGGAAGCGCGCCAGATGGGTATCCTCGGTCCCTGCGACCGGGTCATCATGAACCGCGACCACCTGCTGGCGGAAGCCAAGCGTGAGGTGCTGAACATGGTGGCTCAGGGATACACACCGCCTATTCCGGAGAAGATCTATGCTGCCGGGCGAGAGGGACTGGCCGCGTTGAAGGTGGCGGTCTATATGCTCAAAGAAGGTGGATATGCTTCAGAGCACGATGCTTTAGTGGCGAGCAAGCTGGCTTATGTCCTCACCGGCGGCGATCTGAGCAGCCCTACCGGGGTCAGCGAGCAGTACATCCTCGATCTGGAGCGGGAGGCAGTCCTCTCCCTGGCCGGGGAGAAGAAATCCCAGGAGCGCATGTGGCATACCCTGCAGACCGGAAAGCCGTTGAGGAATTAATTGGACACGGATTTTACGGATAATTTGATAGTAATCCGGGTTGAAGATGTTTGAAGGCAAACACAGCAAGCTAACTGAGAAGGTTATCGGTGCATATTATCAAGTTTATAACCATTGGGTTATGGTTTCTCCGAAAATGTTTATGAGAATGCCCTTGTGATCGAACTGCGGAAAATTGGTTTACATGTAGAGCAGCAGAAATCGATACCAGTACTCTATGATGGGATATTGATAGGTGATTACGCAGCAGACATCGTGGTTGATTCTACTGTCATCATCGAGCTGAAGGCAGTCAAGCAGCCTAGCAGAACACGAAGCCCAGCTGTTAAATTATCTCAAAGCAACGCTGATCGAAGTTGGTTTGCTTATGAATTTTGGACCGAAAGCTCAATATGTCCGGAAAGTTTATGATAATTCACGGAAAGGTCAGATGAACTGGATATCCGATAAAGGGCAATAGTTATATCCGTTTCATCTTTGTTCTTCCCTGTACAAAGGAGATAGCGCAATGAGTGATAACAACAACAATAGTCTAGAACCCGTCATCGTTGCGGCAGCGCGCACCGCGATTGGGAAGGCGAAACGCGGCAGCCTTGTAACGACCAGACCGGATGAGATGGCGGCAGCAGTGGTCGGTGAGCTGCTGCGCCGGGCAGAAGGTTTAGACCCGGCAGAGATAGACGATGTCGTCTTGGGTTGCGCATTCCCGGAGGGGGAGCAAGGCATGAATATGGCGCGCATGGTTGCCCTGCGAGCAGGTTTGCCGGACTCGGTGCCTGCCGAGACCATCAATCGCTTCTGCTCGTCCGGCCTGCAGAGCATCGCCCACGCGGCGTATTCGATCATGGCGGGACAGACTGAGGTGGCGATTGCCGGCGGCACGGAGTCGATGAGCATGGTGCCCATGACCGGTTTCAAATTTTCCCCCATGCCATATCTGGCGGATAAATATCCAGAAGCCTTTACCAGTATGGGGCTGACTGCAGAGAATGTGGCGGTCAAGTACGGCATCAGCCGGGAAGACCAGGATGTATTCGCCCTGCGCAGCAACCAGCGCGCTGTGGCGGCAGTTGAATCAGGCCGTTTCGACCCCGAGATCGTGCCGCTTGAGGTCGAAGTTGTAGAAGCAGGCTCTAACGGCGGTCAGGACCGTCGGTCGTTCGTCTTTGCACGCGACGAAGGCCCGCGCGCAGATACCAGCCTGCAGGCACTAGGTAAGCTTAAACCAGCATTCAAAGAGGGCGGCACGGTCACTGCGGGAAACTCCTCACAAATGTCGGATGGAGCAGCCGGCGTGATCATCATGTCACGAGGTAAAGCTGATAGCCTGGGTCTGAAGCCCTTGGCGCGTTTTGTCTCGTTTGCAGTGGGAGGCGTACCACCCGAGATCATGGGGATCGGACCAGTAGTTGCAGTGCCAAAAGCGCTCAAACTCGCCGGTTTGGAACTGAATGATATCGGGCTGATAGAGCTGAACGAAGCGTTTGCCGCCCAAGGGTTGGCAGTGATCCGGGAGTTAGGATTGAATGATGAGATTACCAATGTCAACGGGGGAGCGATCGCATTAGGTCACCCGCTCGGCTGTACTGGCGCAAAACTGACCACCCAGCTGGTGTACGAGATGCAGCGCCGAAAAGTGCAGTTCGGCTTGGTCACGATGTGTATCGGCGGAGGTATGGGTGCTGCCGGGATATTCGAGAATCTGAATTGAGCCATAGAATTGGACAACGATAACAAGAGGAATAGATACAATGTCTGACATTACAGTAGAGCAGCTTGTCCGCAACCACGAAAAAGCCTTCATGCCCGATGCTGCAGAAGGAGTCGAGGCCGTTATCCAGTATCACCTGACCGGTGACCAGGGCGGTGACTGGATCATTGATATCGGAGATGGCAGGTGCACAGTTGCCGAGGGAGAGGCGGAGAATCCCAAAATGACCCTCACCGCAGATGCAGAAGACTTCCGCGATGTACTGCTAGGCAAAGCCAACGGCATGCAGTATTTTATGCAGGGCAAGCTTATGCTGGCTGGTGATCTCAACCTGGCGATGAAGCTGACCAGCTTTTTTAAGATGAGCTGATCCGAAGACGGAAATACCAACGCTGCTCGCCAGGAAGATTATCCTCCGCGAGCAGCGTTTAATTGCCGGGTTGGCAAGAGAACCGTTCGTATAGCTCGACTTATCCTGTATATATTACATCTTGGATCGTCGCCTTAATCTCTGTCTCCAATTGTTTGATCTCGTTCTTAACGAATAGTATGATTTCTTGATGCGGGACGATGGATCGCTCTGTTCCAGACCGCTGCTTGAACTCTATGCCGCCTTGCTTGAGGGCTCGCTCGCTGACCGTCAGCCGGATAGGAATGCCGATCAGGTCGGCGTCATTGAATTTTACCCCCGGGCTTTCTTCGCGGTCATCATACAGCACTTCAATATTTTCTTGCAGGAGCAATGTATAAAGCTTCTCTGCGGTATCCCGCGTATCGGTTGACCCCCGTCCTACCAGCACCACCAGGTGCACCTGGTATGGGGCGACTGTCACAGGCCAGACCAGACCGTACTCGTCGTGATGTTCTTCGGCGATGCACGCCATCAGACGCCCGCTGCCGATACCATAAGAACCCATGATGACCGGTTTCTTCTCTCCATCCGCGTCCAGGAAATATGCTCCAAAGGCTTCGCTGTAGCGCGTACCCAGCTTGAATATATTGCCAACCTCGACCCCGCGTACAGTTCGCAGCGGTTTCCCACACTCGGGACAGGCGTCACCCTCCCGGGCGGAGGCTATGTCAGTGATAATCTGCGCCTGGTAATCGCGCCCGAAGTTCACGTTGCGCATGTGGAATCCTTCCAGATTCGCACCGGCAACCAGATTGGGTGACGAGGGGATAATCTCATCGACTACGACCAGGGTGTCTTTCAGTCCGACTGGAGACGCGTAGCCGGGTACTGCCCCCACAGCGCGTATCTCATCTTCGGTTGCCGGGCGCAGCGCTCTGGCCTGAACGGCGTTCACCAGCTTCGTCTCGTTCAACTCCATATCGCCGCGCACCACGGCGAAGACAAATTTTTCGCTGCTCTTCTCAGCTTCTGGTATATCAGCTACCATGAAGACCGCTTTGGCGGTCCGAGACTCGGGGATATCCAGATACTCAGCCAGGGCCTGGATGGTCTTGATCTCGGGTGTGGCGACTTTTTCTGGCGCTAAGGGATCTTCGGGCTGGGAAGCCGGTTTTTTGAAGCTTGCGATCTGCCGGTTTGCGGCATACCCGCAGGCATCGCACAGCAAGAGCGTGTCTTCGCCAACTGGAGTCAGGTACATATATTCGTGAGCCAGCTTGCCGCCCATCATCCCTACATCTGACCTCACCGCGATGACGGGCAGTCCGCAGCGATGGAAAATATTGAAATAAGCTTGGTAGTGAGCGCGATACTGCTTGTCCAGACCCTCCCAATCGGCATCCAAGGAGTAGCTGTCCTTCATGGTGAATTCTCGCACCCGGATCAGCCCTGCTCGCGGGCGTGGGTCATCGCGCCACTTGGTCTGGATGTGGTAGATCATGCGGGGCAGGTGGCGGTAAGATTGGACCTCCCTGCGGACAAGGTCGCCCACCACTTCCTCGTGTGTCATCGCCAGAACCATATCACGGTCGTTTTTATCCTTGAAGCGCCCCATTTCCGGCCCGATCTGGTACCAGCGATCTGTTTCCTGCCACAGCTCAGCCGGATGCACGACCGGCATGGTCATCTCCTGACCACCAATCGCATTCATCTCCTGGCGAAGGATGGACTCGATCTTATTCAGCGTACGGCGAGCCAGCGGCATAGATGTAAAAATGCCTGCTGCCAGCTGGCGGATGTAGCCAGCCCGCACCAGGAGCTGGTGGCTGGGGATCTCTGCTTCAGCCGGTGCCTCACGCAGGGTCAAGCCGAAGAGTTGGGTCATTCTCATGATCTGCTTCTTCCTTCCCTATCAATAAGCCCGGGCGAAATATGCCATACTGGTCGCTGGCTTCCCACACTGAATGCAAACCCCTTGGACCTCCGGCTGATCCAGGGGCAAGCAGCGGATGGTGGCCTTGGTATCTTCTTTCACTTTAGCCTCACAGTCCGCATCACCGCACCACCGGGAATAAGCCCAGCCATCCTTGACGATTTCGGTCAGATCAGCGTAGCTGGTAGGCTCGTGGATGTGGCTATCGCGGAATGCAGTCGCCCGCTCGAGCATGGACTGCTGGATGGTATCCAGCATTTGCACGACCTGCGACGCCAGTCCTTCCTGGGAGATGAATGACTTACCCGCTTTTCCAGGAATATCACGGCGTGCCAGGGCAACGCTGTTCTTCTGCACATCTTTGGGTCCGATCTCAAGACGCAGCGGTACGCCGCGCATTTCCCAATCGTTGAATTTGAAGCCCGGGGTAACTTCCTCCCGGTCATCCACCCGGATGCGGCATCCAGCTCCCTTGAGCTCCTTTGAGACTCGCTCGACCACGGGCAGCACTGCGCTTTTCTCGGTGTCGTCCCGGTAGATCGGGACGATCACGACCTGGAACGGAGCCAGCTTTGGAGGGAGGACCAACCCCTGGTTGTCGCCATGGGTCATGACCATTGCCCCGATTACCCGCCAGGACAGCCCCCAGGAAGTCGTCCAAGCGTGCTGCAGCTGGTTGTTCCAGTCCAGAAACTGGATATCGAATGCTTTGGCGAAGTTCTGCCCCATAAAATGCGATGTGCCAGCCTGCAGGGCGCGCCGGTCGCCCATCATCGCCTCAATGGTTGTCGACTGGACTGCCCCGGCAAATTTCTCGCTCGCACTCTTTACTCCTTGGATAACCGGCACGGCTGCATCGTTGATCACAAAATCGGCATACACCCCCAGCATGCGCAGGGTCTCTTCCTGGGCTTCCTCTGCTGTGGCATGTGCAGTATGGCCTTCCTGCCAGTAGAATTCCAGGGTGCGCAGGAACAGTCTGGTGCGCATCTCCCATCTGACCACGCTCCCCCATTGGTTGATCAGGATCGGCAGGTCACGGTAGGATTTGATCCACTTGGCGTACATGTAGCCGATGATCGTCTCTGAAGTAGGGCGCACAACCAGCGGTTCTTCGAGCTTGCTGCCACCGCCGTGGGTTACCACAGCCAGCTCGGGTGAGAAACCCTCGATTTGCTCCTTCTCCTTCTCCAGGAAAGACATCGGGATGAATAAGGGGAAGGCCGCGTTGACGTGTCCGGTCTCTTTGAACCGGCGGTCGAGGGCTTGCTGCATGTTTTCCCATAACGCCCAGCCGTATGGCCGGGCGACCATGCAGCCGCGGACTGGCGCGTAATCTGCCATCTCTGCGCGCAGCACGATCTGGTTGTACCATTCTGAAAAGTTGTCTTCTCGGGTGGGTAGTTTATCAGTGCTCATAATTCCTCAATTGTCCGGATAAATCGTGGATGCTCCTGCAAAATATCGCACGGGTAATCAATCAAATCGCCCTCTGGTGGCTTTCAGTCCAGAGGGCGGTTCTTGTCGTGCTGGGATTTATACTACCAATCCCTAAGGAACCGAAAGCCTATGTGGGCTTGCGGAAGGCCGGGGACGGGCTAGGGATATTAGCTGTCATTCTTGGGTTTATCATGCTGGATATTAGTTTACCATCGAAGGGAAGGCTGTCAAGGTTTGTTTATGTTGGTATGAGCCAGATCTATCGCAAGCTGGTACACCTCACGGATGGGTATGTTATTTTCGTTGGCTGCATGGCGGCAATCATCGTACTCCGGTGCAAGCTTATATTTGTCGTCAGGCAGCCGGGCAACCTTAACCCGTATAGTGCCGTAGGGTGTGGGCACCTGGATAATCTCACGCTGCAAAGCATATCGCTCGACGTACTGCCTGCGAATTCCCAGGGTGCTGGTTTCGAGGAACAGCACATTTGCCAGCCGGTCGGAGTTCTTGGGTTCGCAGAGCACCTGCACCTGGGTAGCCGGCCGGTTCTTTTTCATTTGTATGGCAGTCAAAGATACGTCCACTGCTCCCTGTGTGTACAATCGCTCGATAAGGTAATCGTAGAATTCCGGATTCCAGTCATCGATATTGGTTTCCAGCATGACCAGGGTTTCCGCCTGCCCACTCAGTGAGGCTGCCTTTTCACCAATCAACACTCGCAAGACGTTTGGGATGCTGAGATCTCTGCTCCCCGCCCCATAGCCGGTATTCTGCAGGCGCATTGCCGGGATTGGACCATAGCTCTTCGCCAGGCTGGTGAGCAGCACAGCACCGGTGGGCGTTACCAGCTCCACATCCACCTCACGGCCGGCTACCGGGACCCCTTCCAGCAAAGAGAGTGTTGCCGGGGAGGGGACCGGTAAAACACCGTGCTGCCCCTTCGTTTGCCCACGGCCAAGAGGGATTGCCGAGCAGTGGATCTCTTGAAGGCCTAATATATCGATCCCCAGCAGGATACCGATGACTTCCACAATCGTATCCAGACCGCCCAGCTCGTGAAGGTGTACCTGTTCCGGTTCTACCCCGTGTATTTTGGCTTCTATATAACCCAGCCGTTTGAATATGGCTGCCGCCTGAGAGATTATCTGGGCCGGAAGGCGACTGGCCTCTACAATCGATAGAATATCCCCTAGCCGCCTTTCGGTGACTGTATCGACCACCAAAACATCGACCTTGACCGCCCGAAGCCCGCCACGCAACACCAGCCTGGACTGAATCTCGAATCCCTTTAGATTAAGTCCCGCCAGGCCGCTGTTCAGCCGCTCCAGGCTGACTCCAGCATCGACCAGAGCGCCCAGCAGCATGTCTCCGCTGGCACCTGCAATGCAGTCGAAGTAAGCGATCTTCATCTATGGATTAACTCTCGACATCAGCAATTTGATTGAGGATCAGATGGGCGAACTGAGCAGCGCCAAAGCCGTTGTCGATATTAACGACTGCCACACCTGGGGCGCAAATATTAAGCATGGCAAGCAGGGGAGCCAGACCGCTGAAATTCGCACCATATCCGATGCTGGTCGGCACGCCAATTACCGGACCGGGGACCAGACCTGCTACAACGCTGGTCAGCGCACCCTCCATCCCTGCCACACTGATGATAACGCTGGCTGCGACCAGCCTCTCACGTTTATCCAGCAGCCGGTGGATGCCTGCTACTCCGACATCATAGAAGCGCTCCACCCGGTCGCCGTAAAACTCGAGAGTTTGGGCAGCTTCCTCCGCCACCGGCAGGTCTGAAGTTCCGGCGCTGACCACTGCTGCAAAATGACCGCTCGTCTGGGGTGTCCCGGCACGCGCCATAGTAAGCAACCGTGATATCGGGTCGTACTTGGCAGCAGGGAAATCTACCAGCAATGCGTCCGCCATCTCGGGGGTCAAACGCGTGCCCATCACCCGGTCGTGGTTCTCCCACAGCTTGTTGAAGATCCCGACCAGCTGGGGGAGGGTTTTGTTCTGGCAGAATACCACCTCGGGCAAGCCCGTGCGCAGACCTCGATGCAGGTCAACCTGAGCATAGCCCAGGTCTGCATATGGCAGTGAGCGCAGTCGCTCAAGCGCCTGGCTGATATCGATCTCGCCGGACTGTACTTCCCTAAGCAGCTTCTCGATTTTTGTGATGTCCATTGGGTTTCAGTACTGCGTTCAGGCTGCCGGACCTGAACCCTTCCAGGTCAAGTGTGATGTAAGTGTAGCCAAGCAATCGCAGCTCTCTCAGGATCGTCTCACGGTGGGTAAGAACTGCTTCCAGATCAGGTACCTCAACCTCAATCCGGGCTGTGTCCTGATAATGGCGGACGCGTACCTGGCGCAGGCCTAAGCTGTGCAGCAGGTGCTCGGCACGTTCGACCTGGCTAAGAGCGTCCAATGTGATCAATGTGCCGTAAGGGATGCGTGAGGACAGGCATGCGGCTGCCGGCTTATCCCAGTTGGGCAGCCCGGCCCGCCTAGCAAGCTGTCTGATCTCCGATTTTGTCAGTTCGGATTCCAGCAGCGGGCTGCGTACCCCATGCTCGTGAGCTGCCTGCTGCCCTGGGCGGTGGTCGCCGATATCATCCAGGTTGCTGCCATCCACCACCCAGGCATAGCCGTGGTTATTTGCGTAGTCAATCAGTTCGGTGTAGACTTGGTTCTTACAGAAAAAACAGCGCGCGGAGGAGTTTGCCAGGTAGCGCGGGTCATCCATCTCGTGGGTTTCGATCAGCACGTGTTTGACACCAATCTGGTGTGTGATCTGCCGTGCTTCTTCAAGCTCAGCTTCAGGCAGGCTGGCTGAGACCGCGGTCAGAGCCACAGCTCGGTCTCCAAGCGATTCGTAGGCGATCTTCAGCAAATAAGTGCTGTCAATCCCACCAGAATAGGCGACCGCCACACGATCCATGGAGATCAATATGTCTTGCAATAATCTTTCTTTTCCAGCTGTCTCCATTGCTTCTACCACCTTAATAAGTCAACGCTAAGCAAAATACTTCTTTTCATCGTCGAAGTATACCAGAGTGGTGAACGGGGGAAGCAGCTAATGGAGCAGGGAGCGGTTAAAGAAATCCAGGATTTTTAACTCGTACATCATGGGAGCAATTTGATGGTTGCTGCCATGGCTGCCACCAGGGACCAGCCAGAGGTCCTTGGGCGATAAGGCGGCGCTATATTGTGCCCCGGCATGGCCGCTCTCTGCTTCATGTTCTCCATAGATGAGAAATACCGGTCGCGGGCTGATAGAAGCCAGGTCGTCGATCGGGCTGACTTGCCAGGGATTGATACTGCTGTATACCCAAAACATTCCTGCGACGGTGTGCAGAAAGGCAGTTTCAAACACAGATTTGCGCTTATCCGGTTTGATGATATTGTCGCCCATGTTGTGGTAGCCGCCTTCTGCCACAACCGCTGCGATCTCAGGATTGCGGGCAGCCGAACGAATGGCGGTCACCCCAACCATTGAAAATCCGAATATGCCGATTCGCTGGACATCTTCCTACAATTTCAAATACGCCAGACCTGCTTCCATATCGACGAACTCTCTCATTCCCATGGTAACGAATGATGCCGGTACGGCACAATTGCGGTGATCTATCTGCAACACCCCATATCCGCTCTCAACCAGGAAGGAGATTGGAGGCATGTTCTCCCCGAGAGATCCTGTCCTTGCTCCGGCAGCCAGCACTACAGACCCATTTTGGGGTGGATAATACCAGGCCCGCAGTTTCTGCCCAGCACTGTTCTCCAGCCATAGCTCTTCAGGCCGGGGCAGACTAGCCGCTGGCTGGATCTCCATATTGCAGCCTGGATGGGTGAGGAACCAGATATAGATCATTGCCATGCCGAAGAAACCCAGCACAAAGAGCAAGCTGAGTGAAATGCCGGTCAGCTTGATCATGCACAGTGTCCTTGTTTGTACGTGATTTTTCCCTGGCTGCATATATAGTTACCCGTTTTATAGACAACTATGACACGGGTGTTGACCGGGCTGATTGACTGTCGGAAGCGGTTCAAGGGCAACCACCACCTTACCTCTCGGCAACCAGATTGCAGGTTGCAGTTCTAGCCCGGCGGATGCACTAC
>JAQBDA010000190.1:0-18935 GCA_032124675.1 Chloroflexota bacterium | reverse complement strand
GGCGATTCCCACATTCCAGATTTTGAACCTCTGGTTCCCATGTTATTAGAGATATTACAGACCTATGGTGAGCGAATCGTCTATAAGTCAATCGGCATGCAGCCTGTGCCAGCGCTGCGGGCGCTTCCAAATGTGGAATTTATCCCATTCCAGTTCATGTACTCTGCTTACGCTGAATTCGTGCAAAAGCAGCGCTATGACATCGCCATTGCTCCCCTAGCTGATAACATATTTAATCACTGCAAGAGCTCGATAAAGTATTTGGAATACAGCGCCCTCGGCATCCCAGGCGTCTTCAGCTGCATCACGCCCCTATGCCGGGCTGGTCACAGACGGCGTAAACGGTTTCCTGGCTTCCGATCTTCATGAGTGGCGGCAAGCCATCATCAAGCTCATCGAGGATGCGCAGCTGAGAGCGGAAATCGGCGCGGCAGCTCAAGAGGGTATGCGTCAGGAGTGGCTGCTTGGAGACCACGCCTGGCAATGGCTGCAGGCTTACCAGCAGGCAGCTGCCAATCACGGTCAGAAGACGGCCAATGTCACACTACCAATTTCATTATTAGCGGACCTGACGCGGCAGAGCCGCCAATGGGAACAGGAGATGGAATCCCGCTTGATTGATAACAAACTGCTGACGACCAGCGAACAAGTGGCGACCGGGCCTGGAGAAAAGAATGCCGGCATCCCGCAAAACACCCCGGTGCCGGTAAGCGAAGGTCTGGCTGGTACTCTCAACCGCGGGCTGAAATCGATTTCATCTCACTTACGTCCGAAGCAGCGATGAGATCAGACAGCAGGCTAATCACCCGGGATCATTTATCCATATAGGACATACGCGAATGAGACAGGATGGCACACCTCACGTGGCGGCTTTTACACTGTACGGCTGGGATCACAGAAGCCCGGTCCTACGGCTGCTTGCTCCTTGGAAGCATGCAGGTGTAGAAGTCCTGCGCGGCACGCAGTGGGATCAGGTTTTCATCGAAAAGATCGCTGAGGCCGACCTGGTAATTCTGCACCGCGATTTTCCCCGGCTGGCAAAAGCCTACCAGCAGGTCATTCAGAAGGCGCGCGGCCTTGGCAAACCCATATTTCTCGACCTGGACGACCTTCTATTCGATCTTCCCGAAGAACACCCGGATCGACAGTATCACTACATCAGCGATGCCTTGTTCCCCGTTCTGCAGGCAGTTCTCGAAGCTGATGCTGTGACGGTCAGCACCCCGGCACTGCGTGAAGCGATCCAGCCTTTCAACCCAAACACTTTGCTTCTGCCCACCTGTCTGGATGACAGATTGTGGCCGACCGCACAAGTCCAAACGACAGATAATAATTTACCGTTGATTATTGGCTGGATCAACGACCAGCTCCCGTCTGGCGGAGTCGATAACTGCACGGCTGGACTCGGACAATTCTTGCGCCAGCGAGAAGATGATGTCCTGCTGCGGGTTTGGGGCAGGAGACCACCTGATACACTGCTTGCTCTTCCGAATGTGGATTGGCTGGCAGATTTTCCAACCAGCTATGCCGAGTTCGCGACCCATTTTCCCAAAGAGCGCATCAACCTGGCACTGGTCCCCCATAGCGATGAGCCATTCGATCGCTGCCAGAGCCCGCTGCGCTTCTTCGAGCACAGTACCTGCGGAACACCTGGCATCTACAGCCGTGTACAACCATACCAGGATGTTATTTCCCATAATCAGGACGGTTGGCTGGCGTCAACTGCGGAAGAGTGGGCCCTGGCGCTGGAAGCGATGATAGGCTCAATTGAATTGCGAGATCGGATCGCTGCATCCGCCCAAAACAGCGTCCGGGAAGATTGGCTGCTCTCTCAGAATGCGTACCTGTGGGTAGAGACCTTCGACAGATCGGCTGAACTGGCTGAACAGCACAAGGGATATCAGCACGTCGCCCGCCAGGCAGCCCACATTTCCGACCAGGTCCGGCGCTGGCAGCGCGACCTGGAAGGTCGCTTGCACGAGTACGAGTGGGAAGTGCGTGCCATGGATTTAATGATGAGGCGCAAAGACCGTCAAGCCAGCCAATATATAGAGCAGCTTGGTTCACAGCTGGAGGATATCTGGAGCGACCCCGCCTGGCGCATGCTTAACAAAGCGAAGAAACTGGTAAAAATGGTGGCAGCACCCGGCACGCCCGACCGGAGTCTGGAAGCAGCCGCAGACATTGCCAGTGATCCACAGAGCAGGGGGAGAACCAGCGATGAAAGCCTGATTTTGAGCAGCCTGCCGCGAAAGATCGCGCCGGCAGCTGCCTTCGACTTGCTCTGGTTTGCAAAAGACCGCTGGGAGGTACTGCCGGAAGAAAAACGCAGCCGTGCGGTCGAGTTCGCCGGTGATGGTATACGAGTTGTGATCGTATCCCCAGACAATCAGGCCGGTATTTCCCCAGCTATCCGGCAGGTAGCGGAAGGCATCTATGAGCTTGCACTGCCGACCGAGGCAGTCGGGCAAAATTTCAGCGGTTCGCAGGCTGCTGAATCCGCTGATCGATATCAAAAAATATTCGCCGAACTCCGTCTGGAACTCGGCATCTTCGAAGCCGTCTGCTGGATCGATGACCCGCTGTGGGTTAAAGCGGGCTACCGTTTGCGGAACTTCTACGGATGGAAAATCGCCGCCTTTGCCAATCCCTCTGATGCAACACAGGACCCCCACAATCTGCCTTTACGCAGCGATCTGGGTTTGCACTTGCCAATCGATGAAATGTCTTATTCTGTTATCCGGCAGGAGCTTTTCAGCCTCTACCCACTAGCCAGCATCGTCATCCTGACCTACAACAACCTGGACTATACAAAGCAGTGCCTGGACAGCATATCTACCAAAACAGCTTACCCCAACTACGAAGTCATTTTCGTGGACAATGCCTCCACAGATGGTACAGTCGAATACCTGCAAGCCTATGCCGCCTCGCACCCGAATATACGACTCGTGCTCAACAAAGAAAATCGTGGTTTCTCTGCCGGCAACAACCAGGGCGTCGCTGCAAGCCAGGCGGATTACATCGTATTCCTTAACAATGACACCCTGGTTACCCATGGCTGGCTTTCCGGTTTGATCTCACACCTGCGCGACCCGACAATCGGCGCGGTGGGCCCGGTGACGAACTCCGCCGGCAACGAGAGCAAGATCGGTGTCGATTACAGCGATATCAGCGATATGGAGGAATACGCCAGGCGCTACACACGGTCGCGCGACGGTCAGGCCTTCGAAATCCGCATGCTGGCGTTGTACTGTATGCTCGTGCGCCGCTCGGTGATTGACGAAGTCGGTCTCCTCGACGAGCGCTTCGGTGTTGGCATGTATGAAGACGATGATTTTTCCCTGCGGATCAGGCAGAAAGGCTACCGCATCCTGTGCGCCGAAGATGTTTATATCCACCATTGGGGCAGCGCCAGCTTTTCCAGGCTTGCTGATGATCATTACCAACGCCTGTATCTTGGGAACCGGCGGATATTCGAAGAGAAGTGGGGGACTGAGTGGCAGCCTCACCGCTGGCGCATGGATGAGGAATAGCATTCGCTCCAAATGGCGCCAGTTAAGGCTATCTTAATTCATCCATACCGGGATATTAACCTCAACACCTGTTCTAGAAGCTATAATCGCAGACGCTCCATGTATGCTGGGCATCGTGCCATTCAACAATGCAAATACGCTTTCTCGGTCCAGGCTAACAATTTTGTCGTTTGGGCATATTTGAAAATCGATTATAAATAAGGAGAGAAGGCAGAATATTTTGTAAATAACACCAAAACAGTAAATCATATGGCAAAGACAGAAATAGCACACAAAAAACAACTGCCGGATTGGTCTAATAAGCTCGCCGCTTCAGTCCTTATTCTTCTCATTTTTATGGGGTATCTAAACCTGGTTGAGCGACCCGCCCCTGCTGTTGCTCAAACGGCAGCCCGGCGCGTCTTCCTGCCCCTGACCGCCTCGAGCTACCGCAGCGGATCACCAATCCTGCTGGGCACCTATTCTCCTGCGTATATGGGCACCCAGGCTGCGATCGATACCCATTTGAAATCTCTGGATTACTGGGCTGGCAAGGGCATCTCTATTGCCGGGACCTTCCTGAGTATTCAGGACGCTAACCCTCAATACAACGTGGGCGTCCCTTTAGAACTGTTATGGGATAACGGCTACACCGCATTTGTGAACCTTATGACCAAAGGCACTGCAGCCCAGATTGCCCAGGGAGTGGAAGATGGCAATATTCAGGAAGTGGCAGCCGCGTTCGCCCATTGGATGTGGTTAGCCCAGCAGGAAAACCAGGAGCGCTTCGTCTTCATCGCTCCACTGCCGGAAGCCAATATCACCAATGGCAATTCATACGGCGGGGACCCGGCCTCCTTCATTGCTGCTTACAAGCGGATACAGGATATTTTCGCCAGCGAATTTACCAAAGCCAAAGTGCCATTTCACTCGATCAGCTGGGTTTTCGCACCAAACGGCGTGGATGAACCCGGCAGACCTGTCTTCGAGACATATTATCCAGGTGGAGATCGCGTCGACCTGGTTGCTTTCAGCTCATATAACTGGGGTTACTGCGTGCACTGGAAATACGATCGCTGGCAGTTGGGTCCCGAGCTCTATCTGCCGTTCGTCCAGCGCATGAACGCACTGGCACCCGGGAAACCGATTTTCATCGCCCAGACGGCATCTACATCGGAATACCCGTATCCGAACAACTACGACCATACCCAGAAAAGCTTGTGGTTCGTCGATATATACGCATATCTCGAAGGCCTGGATGGTGTCCGGGGGATCTTATATTTCAACATCGATGGAGAATGCGACTGGTCGTTCTACAAGAGCGGAGTCCTGCAGTTCGAAGGCTATCGTCAGGCCATCTCCAGCCCGGCATTCGAGTATTGGAGCCCGGCAGATGTCTCCGCAGGCTTCTCACAACCCTGATTTCCTTCCGTTCCAACCGTATATCTTCTGTGCATTCCTTAACTGCCGGGAATGCATATCCATTCTCTCCTCAATCAGCCGGTAAACCAGGGAACACTTATTCGACAGCCCTGACTGGTGCATTAAAGAGCATTTAACCCTGTAAGGTATAATCTGTCCTCAGGCATCTGTTCCCGAAATTGATGCCTGTTTTTTGGAGGCTGATGTGCGGCATTCCGAGGAAATATACGACTCTTCTCAAAGACCCCACCCATTCATCGATGAATTCCTGTCGATATTGAGATACCGCGAGCTGATCTATCAGTTTACCGCGCGGTCGATCACCGCGCGCTACAAACGTTCCGTCATTGGAGTGGCGTGGACAATGCTCAACCCGCTGATGACCATGATCGTGCTCACGCTGGTCTTCTCCCAGCTCTTCAGATGGAACGTGCCTTCTTACCCGGTGTATGTCCTCAGTGGATTGATCATCTGGAATTTTTTCTCGTACACTACCAGTTCCGCAATGGGAGAAATGATCTGGAGCGGCGGGCTCCTGAACCGCATCTACGTCCCAAAAAGTGTGTTCGCTGTCTCGGCCATCGGCACCGGGTTGGTGAACCTCGGTCTGTCCCTGGTGCCGCTGCTGCTCATCGCAGTAGTCATCGGAACCCGGATCACCCTTGCGATCCTTGTCCTGCCCCTTTCGATCCTGCTGCTGGCGATCTTCTCCCTCGGGGTTGGTCTAATCCTGGCGACTGCGGTTGTATATTTCGCCGATATGATGCCGGTATATGAGGTGCTGTTGACGATCTGGTTCTATGCTACCCCAATCATCTACCCGATTGAAGTGGTTCCTTCAAATCTGCTCTGGATCTTCCGGCTGAACCCCATGCTGTATCTTCTGCAGATCTTCCGCGACCCACTTTATCTGGGCACCGTCCCCGAATGGCATGTATGGGGCATTGCCGCCGGGTTTGCCTTCGCTGCCTTCATCACAGGCGGCTTGATATTCACTGCCAGGTCGAATGAATTCGCTTACCGCATCTAAATCCCAAAAGTCAAATCACATCACCCCAGACGACATGCCGGTTATCCGCTTCGAAGATGTAGCGGTGCTGTACCGCGTGCCGCGCGAACGCGTATCCGGGATAAAGGAATATGCCGTGCGCTGGTTGCAGCGGCGCTTGAGATACGAAGAATTTTGGGCGCTGCGAGATATAAGCTTCGAGGTGAAACGCGGCGAGGTATTCGGGGTGATCGGGCGCAACGGCGCTGGCAAGAGCACCATGCTGAAAGTGATGGCACGCGTGCTCCATCCCACTCGCGGGCGGGTGGTTATGAACGGCAAGATCGCACCCTTGCTGGAACTGGGCGCTGGCTTCCACCTGGAATTGACCGGTCGCGAGAATGTCTACCTGAACAGTGCCCTACTCGGTATTTCGCGCAAGCAGGTAGATCAGTTGTTCCCCTCCATCCTGGACTTTGCCGAGATCGGTGATTTCATCGAAGCCCCCCTGCGCACCTACTCTACCGGGATGGTAGCCCGCCTTGGCTTCTCGGTTGCCACCTGCATGCGCCCCGATATCCTGCTGGTCGACGAAGTCCTATCTGTTGGAGACAGCCGCTTCCAGGAAAAATGCCTGGATCGCATGAACTCGTTCCAGGTAGAGGGCACCACCATCGTAATCGTTTCCCACAGTATGCAGACCATCCAAAATTTCTGCAGCCGGGCATTGTGGATTGAGCAGGGTCAACCAGGGGCAATTGGAGCTGTATCCGAAGTGATCAGCAGCTACACCAGTTAACAAGCCTCTACGCATGGCAATCGAAAACGAGAACATATCCCCCCCCGTCAAACGCACCTGGTTCAAGCGCCTGCGCTATTGGCTGATCCCTGCTAACAGCAAACAGGAAGCCGAACTATGGAAGATGGTCAAAAGCGTCCGCGCCGGCAGCTACAGCGCTGCCGTGCTTGGGGCAGTGCGCCTCCTCCTGTCAGTAATATTTGTACCCTTTATCCGTTGGCTGCGACCGCGCGGCGTTTTTGCCGGTGAGTCTTACCTGCTGGACAACAGCCGGGTAATCCTTTACACCACTCAAGAGCAACTGCTCCCGGAATACAGGTCGAGAAGATCGTTCGAGAGCGGGAATCCACCGACAAAACCGGTTACTTTAATATCGACTCTGGTGAACGAAATAAACAGCCTGCCCGCCTGGTTGGAGAGCTTATCCAACCAGACCCGACAGCCGGACGAGCTTGTCATCGTCGACGGCGGCTCAACGGATGGCTCGCTGGAGCTGCTGCGCAGCTACACTGAGAAAAGCGCGTTCCCGGTTACCATTATCTCAGAGCCTGGTGCTAATATTGCCCGCGGCCGTAATCTCGCCATACAGAATGCGCAGAATGAAGTGATCATTAGCACCGACCTGGGCTGCAGGCTGCATCCTGCCTGGCTGGAGAACATTGCCGCGCCCTTTGAGGAAGACCCCCAGACTCAGGTGTCAGCCGGCTGGTACGAGGTAATCAAAAACTCGCCAGCAAAGATGGAACTGTTCGGGGCAGACATCGAGAAGATAAACCCGCAGGCATTCCTGCCATCCTCACGCTCGATCGCCTTTACCAAAACAGCCTGGCAGAATGTTGGTGGCTACCCCGAATGGGTGACGCTGACCGGAGAAGACTCCCTCTTCGACATCGAGCTGAAGAAAGCCTGCCGTCATTGGGCGTTTGCAGCAGAAGCAGTTGTCTATTGGCAGGCCCCTTCAGGGCTGAGGGAATACTGGCATAAGCTGCGCAGCTGGTCGGTCGGTGACGGGGAGTCGCTTTTCGGAGGCCGCCTGTACTGGCACAGCCTGCTGCGGCTGGTATTTCTGCTGGTTTCGACAATCATTGTCGCTGTGGCCGCTGTATTCGCGGTAATCGGGGGCAGCCTCTCGCCGCTGCTCGCGGTATTGACCCCGGTGATCTGGGTGTATCTGGCCTCTGTGCTGGTATTCAGTGCCAGGCATTTCTCACCCCTGGACCTGGTCAGCGAAACCGGGGCAGAAGCCGCTCGAGTGCGCGGCTTCCTGCAGGGATCTAGACGGCGCCATTCTGTTCTAGCTCGCCGCTACGGAGATGCCAAAGGCTTCTTTCTCATCCTGGCGGGTGTGCCGATCGATGACACCGGAGGCGGGGCGCGCTGTACGCAGATCGCCCTCGAACTGCTGCGCCAGGGTTATGCGGTTTTTTACATCAACAAATTCCCCAAATATGAAAGCTTCGACCTGGACCTGACCATCTACCACCCAATGCTGTCCACCGCCCCCCTGGCTCATTTTCGCTGGGATGCGTTCCAGCGAAATTTTCGCCATCTTTTTGCCGGAAAGACCTTTGCCGCTCTGCTGGAATTCCCTCTGAAAGAATTCCTTCCCATCGTCAAAGGCGTAGCCAGCCAGGGCGGGGTTGTGATCTATGATCTGCTGGATGACTGGAACACATCTTTGGGAGGCGATTGGTATTCATTTGATATAGAAGAGCGTGTGATCGAGACCAGCCAGGTTCTGGTTGCCACAGAAGATTCGCTGCTAAGGAGGCTGGAGAAGTTGAGCCCCCACCCAGCTGCACTGCTGCCCAATGCTGTCAACAGTCTGCTGTTTGATCCAGACCAACCCCATCCACGACCCGACGACTTTCCCGAAGGGGAGTGGTCGATCATCTATATCGGCGCGCTTTGGGGGGATTGGTTCGATTGGGAATTGCTTACCGCTCTGGCTAATACCTACCCCCAGGCTTCGGTCGTGGTCATTGGAGACTACCGCGGCCAGTGCCAGCAGCCCCCACCAAACCTGCATTTCCTGGGTTTGAAAGCCCAGAAATCCCTGCCGGCATACCTGGCCTACGCTCAGGTTGCCATCATACCCTGGATAGTCAACCCGATCACCCAGGCAACCAGCCCGCTCAAAGTGTACGAATACCTGAGCATGCGCAAACCCGTTGTCACACCGGACCTGCGCCCGCTGCAAGGGCTGCCCGGCGTGCTGTCCGCATCGGATCGTGCGGATTTCATCTCTAAGGTGGAGGCAGCTCGCCATCTAGAGCTGCCCGTTGACCTGATGGCAGCTTTTTCGGCTGAGAACAACTGGCAAGCACGGGTAAACCAGCTGCTGACACTCGTTGAAGCCGCTCGCGATACAAGCTCTGCATGAATCAACGCCTGGTGATCTGCCGCTCGAATCCCATCGCGCCAGATCCGAGAGTGGAGAAGGAGGCGCGCACCCTCTCGCAGGCAGGTTATGCTGTCACCCTGGTGGGATGGGACCGCAGTGCCCGTCTCCTTCAGGAGGACGAGCTGGATGGGATGCGGATGATACGCCTGCCTATCCGCGCCGATTATGCCTCTGGCATGCGCAACCTGCCGGACTTGCTTCGCTGGCAGTGGGGCTTATTAAGCTGGTTGAGGCACCATCACCAGGACTACGATCTAATCCATGCCTGTGATTTCGATACCATTCTGCCAGCCCTGCTATGCCGCAGGCTCTACCGTAAGAAAGTTATTTACGATATATTTGATTTTTACGCCGACCACCTGCGGCTCACCCCAGACTTCATAAAGCAGACCATCCGCGCCATTGACCTGCGCGCACTCGACCGGGCAGACGCGGTCATCCTGGTGGATGACTCGCGTTGGGAGCAGATACATGGTTCCAGGCCACAGCGCAGTGCGGTCATCTACAACAGCCCGGAGGATATCTCATTCGCTGCAAAGCCTGGGCTTGCGGGCTCACAGAACCTGGTCAGCCCCCAAGCCTCCAGCCTGCACATCGTCTACGTTGGCTTACTGCAAGTAGAGCGCGGGCTGTTCGAACTGATCACCGTCTTGCACCAGCACCCCGACTGGTCGCTCGATCTGGCCGGCTTCGGCGGTGATGAGACCCACCTCGTGAACCTGGCTGAGGATATGCCCAACGTGTACTGGCATGGCCGGGTCTCCTACCCGCGCGCGATCGAGATCAGCTCCGGCGCGGATGTGCTGATTGCCACCTATGATCCATCCATCCCCAACCACCGCTACTCGAGTCCCAATAAAGTATTCGAAGCCATGCTGCTGGGCATACCGGTTATCGTCGCCCGAGACACAAATATGGACCGCATCATCGAGCAAGCAGATTGCGGTCTGGTCGTGCCCTACGGAGACGTTTCCGCTCTGGAAGCCGCCTTGCTCTGCCTGCAATCCGACCGCGACCTGCGGCGACGGCTGGGGGAAAACGCTCGCCGTGCATACGACACCACCTACAGCTGGGAGATTATGGCTGACAGGCTGCTCAAACTGTATGAGGAGGTCCTTGGCTGAACCGGTGAGCCTTACATGACCAGGCTGCTGCTGTCTTCCAATACCGACTGGTATATCTATAATTTCCGCATTGCCCTGGCTGAATATATGCAGCGGCAAGGCTGGGAGGTCGTGCTCGTATCTCCGCCGGGCAAGTTTACAGCCCTGATGCAGCAGCGCGGCTTTCGCTGGATACCCTGGAATCTTGGGCGCCAGTCTGTGTCACCCTGGCAAGAGACCAAATCCTTGCTGGAGATCCTGATGATCTACCGGCGGGAAAAGCCCGACCTCGTCCACCACCACACCATCAAGCCGGTGCTGTACGGCTCGCTGGCAGCCCGCCTGGCAGGCGTCCCCGGTGTGATCAACTCGATCACCGGGAGAGGGTATATCTTCCTGGGAGAGGATCGCAAAGCGCAGCTGCTGAAACGCCTGGTGCTCCAGATATACCGGCTGGCGTTCAACTCCCCTCGCTGCGGGGTGATCTTCGAAAACCCAAACGATAGGCAGTACTTTATCGACCAGCGGCTGGTGCCCGCCGGACGCACCTGGTTGATCGAGGGTGTCGGTGTCGACCCTGAGCGGTTCGCACCACTTCCAGAGCCCGCGGGTGTGCCGGTGGTAGCGCTGGCGGCGCGCATGCTTTGGGAGAAAGGGGTGGGCGTGCTGGTCGAGGCAGCTCGCATCCTGAAAGACGAGACCCAGGCGCGCATCGTCCTGGTGGGTGAGCCCGACCCAGGTAACCCTGGAACGGTAAGCAGCCAAACCCTGGAAAAATGGAATACAGAAGGGCTGGTCGAGTGGTGGGGCTGGCAGCCGGAGATGCCTGAAGTTTATAACAAGAGCCATATCGTCACCCTGCCAACCATGTACGGCGAAGGTGTGCCAACCACTCTGATCGAGGCGGCTGCCTGCGGTCGTCCGCTGGTCGCTACCGACATCCCCGGATG
Source organism: Chloroflexota bacterium (assembly GCA_032124675.1). Classification (GTDB taxonomy): domain Bacteria; phylum Chloroflexota; class Anaerolineae; order Anaerolineales; family UBA4823; genus JAQBDA01. The sequence goes on along the minus strand of JAQBDA010000190.1, from coordinate 7,757 downwards.
CCGGGAGGTGGTACTGGATGAGCACAATGGCTTCCTGGTACCCCCAAATGACCCCCAAGCACTCGCTCAGGCGCTGAAACGCCTGGTCTCTGACCCATCTCTGCGTGGTAGAATGGGTGCAGCAAGCCGCCAATTAGTGATGCAGAAATTCACTCATGCCCAGGTAAACGCAGCCACTCTTGAGGTGTACCAGCAGATCATGGCTACGCGCGATACTGGCAAACCATGATCAAACCGGCTCTCCCGGAAACCTGACCCTTGCTGACCCTGCTTTCTTTCCGTAATATATTTATCGCGGCAATGATCGCGCTGCTGCTCGGACCGCTGGTGCAGTGGCTGGCACGCCGCCTGGGATTCGTGGATATCCCCAACAAGGAGCTGCATAAGCAGCACGCGGCTGTGGTGCCGGTTGCCGGTGGCTTCGTGATGGTTGTTACCGTCTTTGCGGTCAGCCTGGGGCAGGGGCTGCTGGAGACTCAAACGGTGCTTGCACTGCTGGTATCTTCCGTCCTGCTGTTTGTATTCGGTGTTTGGGATGACGTCAAACAGCTATCACCGCTGGTAAAATTTATCGGTCAGGTCGCCGGAGCTCTGCTGCTGGTATATATGGGTGTCCAGGTGCTCATATTCCAGCAAAACTGGCTCAACCTGTTGCTTACTTTACTGTGGGTGGTAGGTATCACCAACGCCTACAATTTTGTAGACAGCATGGACGGTCTGGCGGTTGGTCTAAGCGCCCAGGCAGCCGCGTTCTTCATGCTCGTCACGTCTGACTCTGGGCAAGTGGAGCTTTCCCTGTTAAGCGCCATCCTGTTGGGTGCCAGTTTGGGATGTTTCTATTTCAATGCGCTGCCGGCGCGCTTCTTCCTGGGTGATTCTGGGTCCCAGTTCCTGGGATTCGTGCTGGCAGGACTGGCGATCGCGTACAACCCGCCGGGATACGAGCAGCTTCAATCCTGGTATATTCCGATCCTCCTGATGGGCGTGCCGATATTCGATATCACCCTGGTCGTGTTCTCCCGCCTGCGTCGTAGAAAACCGATCTATAAAGCCTCGCGCGACCATACCTACCACCGCCTGGTGCAGATGGGGATGAGCTCCAACCGGGCAGTGCTCAGCATGCATATCACTGCCCTGCTCCTGGGGTGTCTGGCTTTCATTGCTCTCGGCCTGCCGGTCCTGCTGGCAAACGCCATTTTCGTCGCCATCCTGCTGATCGGGATAATCGCCCTGATTGTCCTGGAAAGTCAGAGCCAGCCGCAGTAGTACTCCTTCCAGATACCCTGAGCCGCGGGGCTTGCAGCCCATGGTTTGCCTGTCGGTTCGAGGAATACCCCCTCAGATAATTATGGTCAATGAATGGAATGCACGTTCGGAAATCCTGGCGGTATCACATCGCTGGCCCGTGATCATGCTGTTCATCCTGCTTGGCAGCCTGATCGGAGCTGCCGCTGCATATCTCCTGCCTTCCCCATATCGTGCCGAATCTACACTGCACGTCGCCTATAATGCCGATATCCATCTCCGCAACCCGGATGATTATAAGAACTGGCAGATGGAGCAGCTAAATATCTTCATCCAATCGGATGAAGTGCTCGGAGAGACACTGCTAAGATTGCAAAACCAGAACAGCGTCTGGTCGGACACCAAAATCGACGAACTGGCTGCCAGCCTGCACGTTTACTGGCGCAATGCAGGGGAATGGAGTCTGGTAGCCGAAGCACCCAGCCCCGATCTGGCAGCCGAACTGCTGGACACCTGGCAGCAGGTGATCCTGGAGCAGATCGAGGCTGCGACAGTCCACGCGTATGCTGTACTGGACTTAAGCACGCGTGTCGATACGCTTTACCTGGAGCGCGTGGATACAAACCTGCGCATCGGCGAGCTCAACCAGACCAAAGACGCCATACAAGCCTGGATGCAAAACTTCGACGAAAACATGGCCGATTCGCCGCTTGAAGCCAGGGAGCGATGGCTGCTCCTCTCCCGGGCTGCAAGTGCAGCCGGCTGGAACCCGGAAGGTGTGGCCTTGCTCGCGGAGACCCCGCCGCCTGAGGCTGTCGCATCTGAATATATCCCGTGGCTGGAAAAGATGCTGGTCTTCATCGACCAGGAGCTGGAAACCCTGGAACCCCAATTCAGCCAGCTCTCAGAAGAATACACTCAGTTGTATGGCGAGTGGGAAGAAGAACTGGAGTCCTCGCGCGGGCTGACAGCCTACCTGGTGGTCAGCCCCCTGGATAATGGCAGCCATCCTGCAAAGCCGGTCCGCACGACAGGTATGATGGCAGTTGTCGGTGGGATGCTGGGCCTGCTCACCTGGGCACTGATCTGGTTAATGGGACCGGTGCGCCGCGCTCGGTCGCATTTAGCATGAAACAACACATCACACTGAAAGCCACCCTGGCATTCATCCAAAAAACTACCTGGATACTATTTCTGCTGTTCCTGCCGGTCACCAGCTTCCCATATTTTCCATCCGCTTTGGGCGGCGGCACCCTGGTCCGACCGCTGTCGATATACCCGCTGCTGATCCTGCTGGCATTGTCCACCATCCCGACTCTGGTCCGCAAGCCGGTCCCAAAAACACTGCTCACCTTGCTGCCATTCGTGTGTATTGCAGCGGCTGTTTCGCTGCTCTCTCTGCTTCGGGATATTGACCCACTGCTGGGGATCGCAGTCCCGGACCGTGTGCTGCGGGCTTTTTTCACACTGACGATCGGCGGTGCCATCTTCGTTACGGTCGCTCTGACCCCGCGCACCCGGGAGCAGCTGGTATCATCACTGCGCTGGCTGTATGCAGGCTTCAGCGTCGCACTGTTGTGGGGCTCGCTGCAAGCTGTCTACATCGTAAGCTACAACCAGGGGTACTTTCGCCTGCTGCAAAAAGCGCAGCGCCTGTTATCAACCCGCAAGCTGTTCACTACCCGCATCTCCGGCATGACCTACGAGCCGAACTGGTTCGCCGAACAAATCAGCATGCTTTTGGTGCCCTGGCTGCTGGCATCGGTCCTGACAGGCTATAGCGTCTTCCGCTGGCGCTGGCGTTGGGTCACCATCGAGCTGTTCCTGCTGATCTGGTCGGTGGTCGTGCTGGCATTCACCTTCTCCCGCTCAGGTCTCGCCAACCTGTTTGTGCTGGCTTTCCTGGGGGTACTGTTCCTGAGACCTAAGCAACACCAGAAGGAAAAGCATCAGTCTACCACTGCCCGTACCTGGGTGTTCCGTCTGATGCAGGCAGGCGTCGCTATTGTCGCGCTGGCAGGGGTGATTTACTTTGCCGGCACAAAGAACGAATTTTTCGCCCGCATCTGGAATTATTGGTCAGAAAAAAAGGAACGCAGTATCGCAGGCTATTTCGAATACCTGGGGTTCGGCGCACGCCTGACATACGGAGATGCTGCCTTTGCGCTGTACAGCGAGTACCCGGTGCTGGGTGTCGGTCTGGGGAACTACGCTTATTATTTCGAGGAGTTCCTGCCGGATACACCCCTGGCAGCTACCCCTGAGGTGCTGCGCATTGTTACGCCGGATGCCGGGCGTGACCGGTTGATCACACCCAAAAACCTGTACTACCGCCTGCTGTCCGAGACAGGTGTGGTCGGCACCGCCGCATTTATGGCTTTTGTAGCCGCTGTCCTGGGCTGTGCTCTGTTCCTGTGGACGTCCCCCAGCGGAGAAGACCGCTACTGGGGGAAAGCTGGATTGTTGGGCATGCTTGCCTTTGGCATGGCGGCGGTCTCTTTTGATTCGTTCGCACTGCCCAATATGTGGGTGGTTTTTGGCTTGATCACCGCCTCGGCGTGGGTTTTCAACGGATCACACACAGACTTACAATAGCCATCATCGTATCCTGGGGTGTTTGGTCGAGGGATATCTCCCAACCGCCCTCTATATTCTCAATTTCGTAACACTAACATGGTTTACAATCTGTCGACACACTACGATTTACACTGAGGTACTTAATGGAACGAAAACAAACATTACCGGTAATCTTACTGGTCGTATTCCTGACGATATTTTTCCTGTGCTGCTTATGTGTGGTGCTCTGGGTGGCTTTTACCACGATCGCCGAAAGGTCAATCGATACTGATGAGATCCAAACCCTTACCACAGCCGCCACACCTACCCCTGTCGTACTGCGTCCGGCTGAATCACCCGAAGCGCGTTCTACTGCAGAGCCGGGTGCACCAGCCGTAGCCCTCAACCTGCCTGCCGATCCTTTAGAGACCTTGAACGAACTGTCGAGCGCACAGGTTCCTATCAATGACTATTATGATCTCGCCCGCCGTCTGGATGGGGTAAATAATGTCTCTCCCACCCTTGAGCCCCCGGCTTCACCCTACAGGGTTGGGGACCAGAAGAGCTTTTGGGTCACCGATAACGATGCCAATGAATACATCCAGGTTCAGGCTACTTTGTCGCAGGTCACCGACCACGCATATTTCTGGATCCAGGACGGCGTAGGATACCGGAAAAACGACCTTACCTCCCTGGCGGAGACCTTCGAGAGCCAGATCTACCCCACCAATCGTGAGTTCTTCGGCAGCGAGTGGACCCCCGGGGTAGATGGTGACCCCCATGTCTACATCCTGTATGCAAGCGACCTGGGTAGCAGAGTGGCCGGATATTTCTCATCTAACGATTCTTACAACCCCCAGATCCAGGAATATTCAAATGGGCATGAGATGTTCGTCCTGAACGCCGACAGCACCGGGCTGGATGAAGCATACACCTATGGGACTCTGGCTCACGAGTTTCAGCATATGATCCACTGGTACCGGGACCGCAATGAAACCACCTGGATGAATGAGGGTTTCTCCGACCTGGCGATGTTCCTGAACGGCTACGACATCGGCGGACATGATTATTTGTACGCCTTGGACCCCGATCTGCAGCTAAATTATTGGCCGAGTGATGAGACCGCACCGCACTATGGCGCATCGTTTCTGTTTATGAATTACTTCCTCGATCGCTTTGGTGAGCAGGCGACCCGGGCGCTGCTGGCTCACCCAGAAAACGATCTGCAGAGCATCGACGCAACCCTGCGGGAGTTAGGGGTCACCGATCCACTAACCGGAGAGGCTGTGGATGCAGACCGCTTTTTCGCTGATTGGGCGGTGGCAAACTACCTGCAGGATGGCAGTGTGGAAGATGGTCGCTACACATACAACCTCTACCCGGACGCGCCCCAGCCCACAGAAACAGAATCCATACGGGATTGTGAACCCACCCTGCAGACACGAGATGTACACCAGTATGGTATAGACTACATCCGCATCGACTGCCGTAAACCATTCACCCTACAGTTCGAAGGCTCCACGCTGGTCCGCCTCCAGCCTGAAGATGCTCACTCTGGATCGTATGCCTTCTGGTCGAACAGCGGCGATGAGTCGGATATGACCCTTACGCGCAGCTTCGATTTCAGCGAGCATACTGGACCGCTCACGCTGACCTATTGGACATGGTACGACATTGAAGAGGATTATGATTATGCATACCTCCTGGCCTCCGAGGACGGTGAAACCTGGCAGATCATGTTCACTCCCTCCGGCAGCGGGGATAACCCAATCGGCGCTAACTACGGTTGGGGCTACAGTGGAGCCAGCGGGGGCGGGCCGCGCTGGGTGCAAGAAAGCGTAGACATCTCCGAATTCGCCGGCAAAGAAGTCCAACTGCGTTTCGAATACATCACCGATGCTGCAGTAAATGGGGAGGGGCTCCTGCTTGATGACGTTGCCATCCCGGAGATCGAGTATTTCACCGATTTCGAGGCTGATGATGGCGGCTGGCAGACAGCCGGCTTTGTACGCACGCAAAACCTGCTGCCGCAGTTTTACCAGTTATCGCTGATAACATTCGGGGAGACAGCTAAGGTGACACCGATCCAACTTTCCCCGGATAACACGGCTGAAATCGCATTGGATTTTAGCGGAGAGGTTGACGAGGCTGTCCTGGTCGTCAGCGGCACCACTCGCTTTACACGGCAGCCAGCTGCATATCGCTTCAGGTTCAATCCTTGATGATTAACGACCAGCAGCGAATCTAGTCGATTTTCTGAGAAGTATTACAGACGTTATCTACCAACAACAAAAACAAGCCGGTTTCCCAGGGATGCCCCTGCGAAGCCGGCTTTTTTATTCAGCTTCAGATGTTTTCGGTTGGCAGTAGAACAGTGCTACACAGGCTCAGAGGGCGGCTTGGGCGCCTTCAGCGTAGAGAGCTGCTCTTCCAGCTCTGCTCTGCGCTCAGTAGCGGCTTTCTTGACCTCATCCTGGATGTAGGTCGCCCGCTCTTGTATCTGGATGCGCAGGTCCTCGCCTGACGCCGGGGCAAGCAAGATGGCGATCGTCGCCCCAACCAGGGCACCGCTGAATACCCCCGCCAGAAAACTTAGAAAACGATTCATGGTCAACTCCTTTTGATGATTCACCCTCAAAGAGCATACGAATTGACAAACCCGATATGCTCGAGGTGATTTCCGAATTAAACAACACTCAGGTCTCGCCAGAGATACGTGCTTCTAGATATACGTATCTATACCATATATTACCACGCTGACCTGACCTACGGACAAATGTATAATACTGATGCGGATGTCCAGATGCTGATATTATACTTAACAATGATCGCTTTGCCTACCGGAGCACCTGGCTTTCGAATGAGCTCATATCATCGTGGAGGAGGCTGAGATGATCGACTCAACCCTGCCATTGATCGACCTGCACCGTCATCTGGATGGCAATGTGCGCCTGGAAACAATCCTGGACCTGGGTCGCCAGCACAACCTGCCGCTGCCTGCCAAAGATATCGAAGGCCTCCGGCCTCATATCCAGATCACCACTCCCCAACCAGGTGTGATGGCATTCATCGAAAAGTTCCACTGGATGAGAGCCGTGCTGGTGGATTACGAAGCCTGCCGCAGGATCGCCTACGAAAACATCCTGGATGCACAAGCAGAAGGTCTGGACTATATCGAGCTGCGCTTCAGCCCCTGGTTTATGGCTGAACCTGCCGGTCTGCTGCCAGAGGCGGTTGTCGAGGCGGTCGTGGATGGCGTGCAGTCAGCCTCTCAAGATACCGGTCTGCCGTATGGATTGATCGGCATCCTGAGCCGCACCTACGGACCGCAGACCGCCTGGCTGGAACTGGATGCATTGCTGACCCAGCGCGATCAGCTTGCCGGTCTGGATCTGGCAGGAGACGAGGAAAACTTCGCCGGCGAGCTGTTCGTCGAACACATCCACCGGGGGCGTGAGACCGGGCTGGGAATCACCATCCACGCCGGTGAAGCCACCGGAGCGGAGAGCGTCTGGCAGGCCGTCCGCCAGCTCAATGCAGGGCGCATCGGGCACGGGGTGCGGGCGGTCGAAGATCCGCGGCTGCTCGACTATCTGGCACAGCACCGCATCGCCATCGAATCGAACCTGACCAGCAACGTGCAGACCAGCACCGTCCCGGATTACGCCAGCCACCCATTAAAACAATTCCTGGAACTCGGGCTCCTGGCGACCATCAACACCGACGACCCGTGCATCAGCAATATCACCCTGCGCTACGAGTACGAAGTGGCTGCCCCCGCTGCCGGACTCAGCCAGGCACAGATCCGCCAGGCGCAGCGCAATGCTCTGGATGCAGCTTTCCTGGACGACAGCAAAAAACAAGCCCTGCTGGAGTTAAAGCAGGGCTGAATCTCAAGTTTATCTTACCCCCTCAATCCTATTGTTGACAGGCGTGCTGCTGCATTGTTGAACAAT
>JAQBDA010000189.1:0-3843 GCA_032124675.1 Chloroflexota bacterium | reverse complement strand
CGGGAGCACGGAGAGGAGAACCTGGTAGATTTCCAGTTTGAGGAATCATTGGAACTGCCTCATGATCTGATCACCTCCACCCGCCCAGGGGCGCGGGTCGATCTGGTTTATCCTAAGCTGTTGGAGCTCATCCAGTGAAATTCGACGATGTGAAACCTTAAAGTACACAAAAAAGAGAAAAGGAGATTATCTGTATGAAAAAAACCATACTTTTTGCTATATTGTTCCTGGCGCTGCTGATGGCAGCTTGCTCAGGAAGGCGAGCCACGCCGGCTGTCCAGTCGACGGCTGTCCCGCCCACTCAACCACCTGCAGTTCCAACTGCGGTGCCTTCGGCTGTGCCAACAATTGAACAAGCCTCCGCACCGGCTGAAACAAGCAATGCTGATCCGGATGCATTGACTGCCACTCCCTGGATGTGGGTTGGATTTACCGATCCTACGCAGCAGTTCAATGTGGAAAACCCTGAAGGCTATACCCTCACCTTTCAGGAAGATGGCACGGTCAATATCAAGGCTGACTGCAATAACGCCATTGGGTCTTACACAGTAGATGGTAGCAGTATCCAGATCGAGGTTGGACCCATGACCATGGCAGCCTGCCCGCCTGAGTCGCGCAGTAACGATTTCGTCAAGTACCTGGGGTTCGCGGCGATCTATTTCTTCGAAGATAGTGACTTGTACATCGATTTAATGGCAGACGGCGGCACGATGCAGTTCAGCCCTCTTAGCGGCAGCGCCGGTGCTGACCAATTTTCTGCCCAGGGCATTAATCTCGACGGCGAACCCTTTATCGGTACCATGTATCTGGGCGGTGGGGAAGAATACTGGCTCAATCCAGCCATGATCTCCACACTGAGTGGTAATGCAGAAGGTACAAGTATCGACGCATCTCCACTGGGGGCAGGCTGTGGGTTTTTCATCCCCCCCAGACCGGATGTTGTCATAAACTGGGAGGGGCAAGAAGAGGTGGATACCTTGCGCTTCTTCTTCCTCAGCATGGGTGATCCCAGCATGATGCTAGTCACGCCCAGCGGTGAGGTCATCTGCAATGACGATCTGAACCCGCTGGTTCTTGATCCATATATTGAGGTCAATAATCCTGAGCTTGGACGCTATGCAGCTTTTATGGGCACTTTTGAAGGTGATGCGGTCTTTCCAGGTTTTCTCGTGGTTACCAGCTCGGATCTCAACCCTGCGACTATGGATCTGGCGCGCATGTTCCCCCGTCACGTGGACCCGCGTGGCATCCCGCAGGTAATTTCGCTGGATGTACTCGATATCGAGAATCCAAATGTGGCACAACCAACGAATGGAACTCTTTCTACCGCTGATCTGCCCTATACCCAGGAGCTCACCGCTGGTGGTGAAATTGGCGCCTTCGATCTCGATCAAGCTAACCCGTTCTGCACCGGTTTTATCAGCGCAGCGCCTTCATTCAGCTTTGAGTGGACCGGTGATGCGGATCAATTGGTGATGTTCTTCGAGAGTGATGTCGATACGACTCTGCAGGTTCTCACCCCGGACGGAACTTACCAATGTGATGATGATTTCCATGGTAGTGAGAACATCAATCCATGGTTGCAAATAGAGCCGGCAAGTGGAATGTACTATGTATGGGTGGGCAGCTTCTCGCCCGACGTGCAAGCAAGCGGTATGCTGACCATCACCAGTGATCCAAATGCAGCTCCTACCCCGCTTACATCCAAGGATATAGAGTAATACAGGAGAAGATTGAAATGATGCCTAAATGGTTTGTTGTGTTATCCGTTTTTGCGATCCTGGCAGCAAGTTTGGGGTTCAGTGTAACTGAAGCCAGTGCGCAGACAACCTATGTCAGCTACACCGTACAATCTGGTGATACGCTGGGAAAGATCGCCCAGGAATATTGTACCTCCTGGAAGGCAATCTACGATCTCAACCGTGACACCATTGGGAAGAATCCGAACGTCATCATCCCGGGAATGGTGTTGACTATCCCTGCAAACTGCATTCCTTCTGATTCTGGCACTGGTACACCACCACCCGCCGGTACTGTGGTCGACAAAGGTCCGATCACCCACGCAACGGGTATTTATCAGGCGCCGTATTACACCGTCGCCTGGGGCGATGTCCTCTCTGCGATTGGTCAAAGGTTTGGTGTAGATTGGAGGGTCATCGCTGAAGCCAACGGGATCAACGGCACAACCATCTTTGCCGGACAGGTTCTGTATATCCCTGGTGGAAGTACTGGCACGGTTCCGCCAAGCGGGCAAGGATCGCTTGAGCGCGTCTATTTCCAGCCCGGAGCTACTTCAGCGTCGCTTAGCAGCTCGATTAATCAGGGTGCACCCAGGAGCTTCATTCTCTGGGCACAAGCCGGGCAGAATCTGACCGTGAACACCGTTTCACATGGTGAACCGCTGGTGATCTCGGTTATTGATTCGAGTGGTAATAGCCTGCCTTTAACCGGCTCAAATAGCCAGATCTACAATAATGTCGGAGCCAAACTTCCGGTGAGTGGAGACTACATTGTTACGGTAAGTCCAGTGACCCTCCCCGAAAGTCCAAGTCTCCTGTTTGACATTACTTTTATCATTCCGTAAGCAGCTTATGATCGCCAGGAGTGTTAAGCCGTGTCTGGCTTAACACTCCTCTGAGGATTATTAGGTTGAACATGATGGAGCGAAAGCCCCGATTCTTGTCAGAAATAAATATGAAGACACAGATGCTACTGATCCTGACGTTTTTCATGTTGCTGTTAACCGCCTGCGCCAGCCAATCTACTGCACAAGGCTTGACAGTTGTCGCACCGGAAGCGACGTACACTACAGCTCCCACGGTAGCCCCAAGCCCGACAGCGGAAGCGCCCACACAGGTTACCCCGGTCGCACTGCCTGATACGCTGGGAAACTTAAGCTATGGAGGCCTGTTTCCCGATCAGCAAATCACGCTGACCGATGGAACCGCTTACTACGAAGACGGCGGTTCCGGTCACCCCTTCGTGCGCTTGATCGATCACCTCATTGCCATAGGTGACTTAACCGGTGATGGCGTTGAAGATGCCGTCGCCCTCCTGGTGGACTACTCTACCGGGTCTGGTGACTTTGTCTATCTTGCACCGGTGCTTAATGCCGGGAATGAGCCAACGCCTTTGGATGCGCTCATGATCGGAGATCGCACTCCAGTGAAATCTCTGACCATCGATGGCGGCCAGGTGATCGTGGAATTCATTGGACCGGGACCGAGTGATCCATTATGCTGCCCAACCTGGAACGTGCGCAAGGTCTTCAGCCTTGAGGATGGCCGACTGGTGGAACAGAGCAGTGAAGAGCTGAGCAAGGTCTCGTTGGATGACCTGTCTGGCACAAGCTGGCGGTTGGTCGATCTCAATTTAGATCAAGAACCGGTCCTGCCCGAGACAGAGATCACCCTTCGCTTCGACGATCGGCAGATCAGCGGCTCCGCAGGATGCAATAGTTATAACAGCATCGTAACCGGCGAGGATGAGCTGCCTCAGACATTTATCGCTGGCACGATTGCGGCTACCGACAAGTTGTGTTCCGGTCCGGTTTTGGATCAGGAGACGACCTATCTCGACCGGCTCGCCAAGGTGGTGGCATGGCGCTACGATTTTGGCTATCTTGCCCTCACCTATAAGCTTGGAGAGGGGGACTTAAGGCAGCTGCTGTTTGCTCCACAGGAATAGTTTATGGGAAACCTAGACCAGATAAAACCAACCATCGTGACTGAACTAGAAACGTCTTACGGTGCACCAAGCCAGGCAGGTTTCGGCAGCGCGGTTTTTTATGAAAAACAAGTTGCAGCCGATGATCTGGAGAAGATGGCACTTGAGAAGTACAGG
>JAQBDA010000188.1:0-2547 GCA_032124675.1 Chloroflexota bacterium | reverse complement strand
GCTGAAGAGATCTTGATTTACAAACTCAGCTCGAAAAGCGGCTTGCTCGAAAATGTAGAGTATTTTCGAGCAATTCGCAGAAAGCAATGCTTGCGATTATTAATTGTCTATCGGTTAATTGCCTTGCTTAGCAGTCTTACTATGTCGAAGGTATGGTCGATGACGATTCAAGACCAACACTGGTTTAGCTGCTAACTACTGTTCCCATCCACCTTTCACCGCTCAACAACAAACTTGCCCACCATACCGGCAGTGTAGTGTACCCCGTCCAGGAGGAAACATCCCATCTCCCACTCACCTAGCATATCCTCTGTTACGGTGAAACTCAGCGTTGCCCGATCCTTTGTCTTGGGTAGGACCACCATGAAACCCTGATGATCCGCGCCATCATCATGCCCAGCCTCTTCTTGGTGTTCGTCCTCTTCCATATTCTCCATCATCATAACTGCAGGTTCGATTCCAGCTTCCTCGAACATGTCGTGTTGATAGCCAGACGGATGGTTATCCATCATCATGACATCACGGCCGAACATAAGTTCGTGTTCGAGAGCACCGTTATTCACAAGATCGAATGTTACCTGCTGTCCGACCTTGGCCTCGAATGTATTGGGCGTGTAAGAATACTCTGCCATTTCGATGGAATAAGTAACAGGTTCCGGGCTGGATTGCGCACAGGCGGATACGAGTAGAAGGGCAATTAGCCCGAATAAAATATAAATAACCTGTCTCATTAATCTCCTCCTTGGGATTCCGCGACACATCAATATTCTATATACACTAATTATAGGCGTATTTGTCGGATATGTCATTCGCAAGTTAGCTCATATGGAATCTAGCAATATCGCCTATTGGAGTATAAGCCAGATGGCGCGGCAGCCAAGACCATTTATCGCATATAATTCAGACAATGCCGATCAAGTTAAAATAGACTCATGTGTTTTAGAGAATTACCCGGAATAAACACCTACAGGAGACAGAATGAAATCTCAACGTCAGAAGGTGCGTGAACAGAGAGCACGCCAGAGAACAATTACCAGGATCACCTGGGGGATAATCGGGGGTGTAATATTAATTGGATTGGGATATGTGTTTTGGATCGCAGTCCGCCCAGCAGCCGGGCAGTCCATTCCGGTGATGGCGGACACCGGTCATGTAGAAGAAGGAACCGACCCCGGTCCATTCAACAGCGACCCACCCACTTCCGGCAGGCATTATGCGAACGAATTTGAAGCTGGATTCTACGATGACACTTCTTTGGAAGCCCAAAGTCCTTACCCGGAAGGATATCTTGTGCACAACCTTGAGCATGGTTATGTAATCTTCTGGTATAACTGCCAGTTACTGGATGAGCAGGGATGTCAGGACTTGAAGACCCAGATTAAAGACGTGATAGATGAGCAGGATAACTTCAAAGTCATTGCCTTCCCTCGGGATACAATCGATGTACCAGTGGTAGTTACTTCATGGGGTCAGATGCAGACATTTGAGCAGTTTGATCCTGAGCGAGCCAACGCTTTCGTCGTGAGCAACCGGAATAAAGCTCCCGAGCCTGAAGCCCCATAAAAGGGTTATCCCATGTCATCCAGACAGATTCGAGTGCTTTTAGCAGATGACCATGCTGTCGTGCGGACTGGTATCCGCCAGTTTCTAGAACACGCTGACGATATCCTGGTAGTAGATGAAGCCGCCGATGGTATGGAAGCTCAGCAGTTAATAGAGCATCACCATCCGGACGTAGTCGTTTTGGACATACAGATGCCATACGCCAGTGGAATAGAAGTCACCCGTTGGGTACGCAGCAACCATCCTGGCATGGGAGTACTCATTTTGACTGCATACGATGATGACCCATATGTACTAGCCGTGCTGCAGGCTGGGGCAAATGGATACGTACTGAAGACAGCCTCTCCCCTGGATATCATTCAGGCCGTACGTGATGTGGATGCAGGGAAAACCGCCATTGACCAGGTTGTGACCCAAAAGATCTTGACCCAGATCATTGAACAGAAGCCCATGCAAACAGTAGATAGGCTTACCACCCGGGAACTGGAAGTGCTGACTCTGGCTGGAAGAGGGTATACCAATAAAGCCATAGGAGTTCATCTGGGAATCAGCGACAGGACGGTTCAAGGACATTTAGCAAGGGTATTCAACAAGCTGCAGGCTTCCAGCCGTACAGAAGCGGTAATGCGGGCAGTGTCGATGGGATGGCTGCCCTCAGATCTCGTCGCCCCACCTGATTAAGCTCGATGCGTAAAAAAAAGCCTTCACCGTACTCATTGCGTGGCCTCACTCCCCAATTGTTCGTTCTTGTCGTATTTCCTCTCACGTTGCTGATGCTAATAATCACCTTTGGAGGTATAAGACTTCACCAAATAACAATGCGCGATCTGGTGGGGGAACGGGATGCACGCTCTGCGCGCGCGGCTGCGAGCATACTATCTGAACAATTCAAACGCAGACAGGCTGCTGTTCTGGATCTTGCTCTGCGGCCAGGGCTTGATTCTGATGAGAAGCAATTATCCGCTATATTACAAGATACCAGCC
>JAQBDA010000187.1:0-10263 GCA_032124675.1 Chloroflexota bacterium | reverse complement strand
CAACTTTGAGCCTGGACAAAGCACCGGGCAGATTTGCCGGTACTGCAAGGTACTGTTTAAACGCCCATTTCCACTTGTACTTTGCTGGGAGCATGGACAGGTGTGAGTCTCTTCGTCATCACGATCATCTTCATATCAACCTTCATGCATGCTGGCTGGAATTTATTGGCGCGCTACACGCATGCCGAGCGGGAATTCTATTTCAAGATGCTGTTGATTACCCTGGTGGTAGGATTCATCCCTGCCGTGTGGAGCGAAATTGTCAGCGGGTCAATGACCTCTACTGCCTGGTGGTGCGTAGCCGGTTCTGGGATCTGTGCCGCTCTCTATTTATTCTTTCTGGCGAAAGCTTATGAGTCATCGGATTTCAGCATCGTTTACCCGGTAGCGCGGTCACTGCCGGTCATTTTTATCGCGTTCCTCGACGTTGCCAGGGGGCGGGAGCTGACAGCCTACGGATGGGCCGGTATCTTGCTGGTAGCTGCCGGTTGTGTGCTGGTGCCGCAGAACTCGGTAAAAGACATCAAGCTGAGCAATTATCTGAATATCGCTACCCTATGGATGCTGTTTGCTGCATTGGGGACAGTTGGCTACACCTTGTTGGATAAGATTGCCGCTGAAGTTGTCCAGCAGGGGCCGGCAACCGCGGCCCGCTACGGTTATTTTTACTTTGCGATTTCTTTTTTCCCCTATTTCGGCTTTATGCGAGTCTCGAAACCGCTCTCTGCTCACACTGACAGCCGGCGCGACTGGAAGCTGGCTGTCCTCGGCGCGATGTTCGGATTTGGGGCGTACTGGCTCATCTTGTGGGCGTATCAGCTGAGCCCTATCGCCAGCTATATTGTCGCCTTCCGCCAGTTCAGCATCGTAATCGGGGCGATCTTCGCCTTCCTGGTGTTCAAAGAGCAGGGTGCGGCTGTACGCTTAAGCGGGGCTGTGCTGATTGTGATGGGGCTGATGTTGATCGCTGTCCTGGGGCGCTGACCGGCTTTCTTATCCCATTTTGACTACGATATCGGACAGGATGTTGGCGGCATCGTCACCGCGATCGGCGGCATTGCTGAGATGCCGGTAGGTCTCGCGCAGTTTGAGCATTTCTACGATGTGCTCGGAGTCCTTGGGCTGGTGGAAGAGGTCAGCCAGCGCCTGGCGGTACAGGTGCTCGACCTGGTTCTCGATCTGTTTGGCGCGTACTGCATGGCTCTGGGCCACGCCGGGGTGGTCGGAGAGCCGCTGCACAGCCATGTGGATCTCGTTGGCAGATTTGACCAGCAGCGTTCCGATCTCGTGCATATACGGGTTCGGGTTCACATCCAGGATAGACATCTCCACCACTGTTGTATAGGCGTAATCCAGCATATCATCAATCGCCCGTGACAGGGCGTGGATATCCTCGCGGTCGAAGGGGGTGACAAAAGTGCGGTTAAGCTCATCGATCAGGATGCGGCGGATTTCATCAGCCTCTGACTCGAGCTTGTCCACCGCCTCAGCCCGGCGTTTGGTGGGCTTCTCGAAATAAGCTACCAACGCGGTCAGACCTTCCTCGTTCAGCTGTGCCTGTTGGGTAAGCAGATCGATGAAGCGATTTGGTTGTCTTTTAGTAAGTTTTGGTAATTTTAGTTTTTTCCACCAGGGTGTCGATTCCATAAGGTACCACCTACACGTATATTCGGATTAATAACCAGTAGGTCAATCCACCGAGGACGCCTGTTATGGGTATGGTCAATATCCAGGCGACAGCGATATTATTAACCAACCGCCAGCGGACCATCCGAAACCGGTGTGCCGTGCCTACACCGACAATAGATGAGCTGATCACCTGTGTCGTGCTGACCGGCGCTCCGACCAAAGCCGCCCCGAGTATGACCACTGAGCTGGCTACTTGCGAAGTGAATGCGTGGATGGGACGGACACGATAAAATCCGGCACCCATCGTGCGGATCAGCCGCCATCCACCCAGGGCAGTCCCAATAGCCATTGCCAGGGCACTGGCCGCGATTACCCAATTAGGGATGTAAAATGTGGGTATCACTCCGAACGCCACTAACCCCATCGCCATGATTCCCATGGTCTTCTGGGCGTCATTCGTACCGTGACTCAGGCCAAGCGTAATCACCGTCACCCATTGTGCTTTGCGAAAGAAGATGTTTATCCGCCGGGTGGCGTATTGGGCAATAAGGAGGGTGAAATGATATATCAACCATCCAAATATCAGCCCGATAAAGGGGGAGACGAATAATCCGACCAATACCAGGATAAGTCCATCCATGTTTATTGCACCAATCCCATAACCGGCCATGGCTGCTCCGACAAACCCCCCAATCAGTGCGTGGGAGGAGCTGGACGGGATGCCCAACAGCCATGTGATTACGTTCCAAGCGATGGCAGAGATCAACGCTGCCATCGCCACAGGAATAGTCACTGCCTCGTCGTTTACAACTTCGCTGCCAATGGTGGTAGCCACCGCAACGCCGAAAAGGAATGGTCCTATAAGGTTTGACAAAGCGGAGATTGCCAGGGCCGGACGTGGTGGAATTGCATTGGAGGCTATTGCAGTTGCGACGACATTCGCGCTGTCGTGAAAACCATTCATGAAATCGAAGATCAAAGCGATAAAGATGAAGATGATAAGTCCCAGCGTCACAGATATAATCCTCGCATTCAAATATAGCAATCCTATACCACACCACCCCCTGTTGACTGCTGTCAAATCAGCAGGGTAATGTTTTAGGAAGCTTTAGACAATCGAGGCTGCCGTCATCGTCGATGGGATTGGTACATCCAGCAAGGTGCAGATTGTGGGTGCGATTTGGAGCTGCGATAGCACCTGGCTTGTATTTCCCAGCCCTTGTATGCCAGGACGGATCAAGTATAGCGGCACATTGCGCTGTTCAGGGGTTGTGCCACCATGCAGGTGATCGGCATTGATCCCGTGGTCGCCGGTGACCAGGATGGTGTAGCCGTGCTCGATCCATTCGCTGACCAATCCAGACAGGTACATATCCTGGTAAATGGCCTGGTTGCGGTACTGGCTGGAGTCTGCGCCATAAGTCTCGCCCTTATAATCCATGCCCATGGGGTGGACCAGCAGGTAATCCGGAGAGAATTTGCGCACCAACATGCCGGCGGTGACGAACAGCTCGATATCAGGGTAGTCATCCTCAGTGTAAAACCTACCGTGCTGGATCAAGAGAGCCGGGTCATCGACCTCCCGGTCATCGATGCGGTCGAACGGTGCCCGGTTGTAGAGCTCCGAGAACCAGTAATAGGCGGCTGCGGCAGTTATTTTGCCAGCTTCCACTGCGGATTGAAAGATATTGGGCTGGGTAGAACGGCGCACCACATAGTTAGCCACGATCCCATGCTGGCTGACCGGTACTCCGGTGTGAACAGTCTCATACATGGGACGCGACATGCTGGGCAGCTCACCGGTGATTTTGTACAGGCTTGCCTGCCTGGTCTCAACCAGATGTCCCAGGTAGCCCATGCCTTCGACTGCGGCGTCGTAGCGCAGAGCATCTGATAAAACAAGGATGACCCTGTTCAAGTTATCTCTCTCGACTCGGGAATTTATTTTTCCTTATTCAAGATTAAAACTGCTTCCCTTGAGCATGTAATCTGAACTTTATCCCCAATTCCAGGCAGTTCCAGATAAGGATTGTTGAAGGTATCCATATAGAACATCGTGTTGCCCAATCTCACTTGGATGCGCACGATCGAGCCCAGAAATGTTATGTTATCGATTGAGCAATCCAGTATATTGGCTTTCTTATCCTCACCTGTCACAATACTGAAGCGCTCCGGTCGGATTGCAATCATGACTTTATCGCCATTACGATTGCCTTCTAACCCGCCGGCAGCCTGGACAGTTTGACCTTCTATTCTTAGGCGTTGGCTGGCGGCATCGATTACTTCTACGGAGACTGCATTCAATGTACCGACGAATTGGGCGACGAATTCCGTCGCTGGGAAATTATAAATCTCAAAGGGCGGTCCCACCTGCTCCATACGTCCCTGATGCATCACCACCACACGGTCGGAGATCGATAAGGCTTCTTCTTGATCGTGAGTGACGTATATTGCGGTAATACCTACCTCTTTTTGGATGGCGCGGATTTCGGCACGCAGCGAGACGCGGATTTTGGCGTCCAGGGCGGAGAGCGGCTCGTCTAGCAGCAGCACCTCCGGGCTAAGCGCCAGGGCGCGTGCAAGAGCGACGCGCTGCTGCTGCCCACCGGATAGCTGGTGTGGATAGCGATCGCCAAGACCGGGCATGCGGATCAAATCCAACATCTCACCGACACGAGATTTAATTTCCTCAACCGATTTCTTGGCAATCTTAAGTCCAAAGCCGATATTACTTGCTACTGTCATGTTGGGGAAGAGGGCATATGCCTGGAACACCATACCCACATCGCGCTTATTGGCTGGCAAGTCGGTTATGTCCTCACCATCCATAGTGATAGTACCAGTAGTAGGTATCTCGAAACCCGCCACCATGCGCAGGGTGGTGGTCTTGCCACACCCGCTAGGACCCAGAAATGATACAAGCTCCCCTTGCTCGATCCCCAAGGTGAAATTCTCAACGGCTACCGTTTTGGTGCCGAATACTTTGCTGACGTTGTTAATTTCGAGAAATGCCATGGTTCCCTCGATGTATTAATGGGCTCCGGCAACCTGTCCGGGTTGTCCACGAGCAATGCGGCTGATCAAACCGATTGATGCCCAGGTTAGGAGAAAACTTACCACTGAGAGCGCCTGTGGTGTATATGCCCGCATAGCCCCTATCTCTTCCATGTACGGTCCAAACGCCGGCCAAGACAATAGAGCGGCAAAGGTGAATTCGCCCATCACGATCGCGAAGGTGAGGAATACCCCACTCAAGAGAGCCACACGCAGGTTGGGGAAGATGATCTGAAACAGGATCACCCGCCAACCGGCTCCCAGGCTCAACGCTGCTTCGGTAAGCGTGCGCACATCGATAGAGCGCAACCCGGTGTCAACCGCCCGGTACATATAGGGTAGGGAGAGAACCACATAACCGCCGATCAACAGTATCGGGCTTCCGATCAGGATGATGGGAGGACTTCCGTACAACCGGATCATACCAAAGGTAAGAACTACAGCTGGCACCACGAAGGGCATCAACGTAACAAATTCCACCACAGGCCTCAGCCGCGGCAGCCGCCAATGCACCCAGTAGGCTGTAGGAACCACCAGAAGGACGCTGGAGATAATCGTGATAATAGCCCACAAGAACGAGTAGCCGAAGTTCTGATAAAACTTTGGATCGCTAAAAGCTTGACGGTACGCCTCAAAGGTGTACTGGTCTTTGATCATGCTCAGGCTGAATATGAATGTGGAAATGAGCGGCAGGAAGAAATAAATAATCCCGATAATTAAAATGATCCACGCCCAGATGTTAATTCTTCTTCTACCTGCTTTGTTAGATCCGTTTTTCCGCGTCTGCGTCGATTCAGATATAGGTCGATTGGTTTCGCTACTCATCGCACCCACCTCGCTGCTCTACGCTGCAATATGGTATAGCCCAACATACTCAAGGACATGATGAAGATCATGCCTAACGCCAGGGCATTGCCCAACCCTGGATTATAGAGCACATCACCCTGGATCTGGGCACCAATTAGGATTGTGACGAGGTTAATAAAACTGCCTGAGAAGGCGTAGGCGGTGGCGTAAGCGCCAAATGCGTTGCCGAACAGCAGGATTGCGGTGCCTAGCAGGGTTGGCAGCAGGATGGGCATAGCAACATAGCGCCAGTATTGCCAGGAAGAGCCGCCTAGATTTTCGCAGGCTTCTTTCCATTCCCTACGCAGGCCATCCAGCGCAGGCGCCATGATCAGCACCATCAAGGGGAATTGGAAGTACATGTAGACGATGCTCAACCCCCATATATTGTATATGCTCCAACCCATCTGGCGAAGGTCCAGATTAAATAATCCCTCAATTGTACGTGTAACCAGACCGGCGTTGCCCATCGTTGCCACAAACGCAAAAGCCAAAGGCACTCCCGCGAAGTTTGAGGCCACACCTGCGAATGTCACCAGAAAAGCACGCAAGAATCCGGGCAGCCCGCCCAGGACGATCGCGTAGGCCAGCAGGAAGCCGAATATGGCCCCTCCCGTAGCAGTTATGAGGCTGATGGAAAGGCTGGCGCGATACGCGTTGACGATATCACTTTGGGTGAAGAGGGAAATGATGTTTTCGAAAGTGAACTCGCCAGCTCGTGTCTGGAAGCTGCGTATGAATATGGATACCGATGGCAGGAAGAGGAAGAGAGTGGCAAACAAAAAAAAGGGGGCTACTCCCAACCACGCCCAATTCGCTTTGCGGATTTGGGGACGCGCCACAGGCGCGCCCCCGTTCATATTACTATTTTCCATAGGCACACTCATGTATTGCGCCTCCTAATCAACTAGCCCTCGCCGTAAACGACCTTGCGCCAGTTATCGGTGATGTACTTGTTTGCAACCTGGAGTTCCTCTACGGTCAGGAAAGTAGCCTTGGCGTAGGCTTCAGCGGGTGGCAGCTTGTCAAGCATCGCCTGCGGGACTACACCGCGCTTGACCATGTCGTTAAAGCGGATCGGGTGGGCATAACCCTTCAGATAAAGGTTCTGGCCTTCGTCGCTCATTACGAACTCCCACCACAAGCGGGCAGCGAAGGGATGCGGGGCGTAAGCACTGATGCCGCCAGCGTAGGGACCTGCGAGCACACCCGTCTCCGGGACGACGATCTCCAGCTCGGGGTTGCCCGCCAGCCCGTCACGATTAGCCAGCGCCAAGTAGTCCCACTCCATGACGATCAAAGTCTCGCGAGCAGCGATCTTCCCCTGGTCGGCGATGACCGGAATGAAGTTTCCTGCGTCGTTCATCTCTTTCCAGAACTGCAAGCCGGCTTCAGGTGCCTTTAGGAGGTCGCCGCCGGTGCGGGAGAGCCCCGCAGCCAGGACGGTCTGTACCGACTGGTTGGATTTGAGCACGTCGCCTGCCATGGCAACCTTGCCCTTGTATTCTGGTTTGAGCAGGTCTTCCCAATCTTTGGGTGAATTCTCAATATCCGGCTTGACAACCTCAAAGACCAGCACGCCGTAGTATTCTGCCCACCAGTGCCCATCTGGATCCTTCATTGCAATGGTATCCCAGTTGGAGTTCTTATACTTGGCGACCAAGCCATCCGCCAAAGCAGTCGCAGTATGGCCGACACCAATGTCGATAACATCCGGTGCCTGCGGACCTTTGCTGTCCTTGTTTGCACGGATGGCTTCCAATTCGTCTGCTGAGCCGGCGTCGGGATTGAGCTCGTTGACCTGCATATTGAATTTCGACTTGTAGGTCTCGATGATCTCACCGTAGTTTGCCCAGTCGTGGGGCAGGGCAATTGTAGTGAGGGATCCTTCCTGCTGGGCTAGTTGGATGAGCTTGTCCATTGGGATGGCTTCGCCGCTTTCGAGGAGCGCCAAATCTTCTGCTGAGATTGCTCCACCACCGCCACCACCACAGGCAGCCAGGAATGAAGCACCGCCAGCCAGAGCGCTCAACTTCAGAAACTGTCGACGGGTGATTTCTGCTGGTTTACGTTCTTTTTGCGACATCTTGTCCTCCATCAAATATGAGTAGGTTGGTTGGATACACCTTATTGCTTGAAAACTGCATATTTAGGCGAATTAATTAGGCTGCAGCACCTCCTTTTCACGTCTCGACTTGCCAAGAATAATTCTCCGTACCAAAGAGGACCCCGGATATATTACCGGAGAAAACAAGCGTTGCTTGAAAGATAAAGGCCTCACCTATTCATTGATATAGTCTGATATATCAGAGGCAATATTGATCCTTAACGCGGCAAATAGTATGGTTAACAAGTTATTGGCTTCGTGTAAATATTTGGTCAATAGCCTCCTGATGAAGGCTGGTTCACGAGACTCACACCGGATTAAAGAGTTAATCCGGTCAACGTGGATTCTTGCTTGAGTCTGGAAAGGCAGTGCAGATAAGCTCACGTATTCTCAGTTTAACACAGCTAACAAAGTGTGTCAATTAAATATCACTAACCCTGGTGTACTGTATGAGGTGGTCAAGAGTCTTTAGACAGGAAAATGGGCAGGTTTAAGGTGGAACTCCTCCTTTCTGAATTCTTTAACATTGCAGCTCCAAGTTGAACCTTAAAAATTGCGTTGGTCAGCCCGAAGTCGCCTGATACAATAGACGGGCTTGGGCGGAGGGTACGGCTCTGCTGGAGAGCAACCGGAGCGCCGCCCCAAGCCTGGTGACAGGGCAGAGGCCGGTAAGGCTCTGCTCTTCTGCTTCTGCCCTGTTACCAGTCCAAAAGCGCAAAACTCATTGGCTGGCTTTCCCGTATCTTCGCCTGGCCATAGACCTCCGCCGGCGTGCAGTAATCCAGGGATTGGTGCGGGCGTTCATAATTGTAAAAGTCCAGATAATGGCCGATCCCCTGGCGAGCTTGACGGGGACTGGCATACTCGTGCAGATAGACTTCCTCGTACTTGAGCGAGCGCCACAACCGCTCAGTAAAGACGTTGTCCATCGCTCGGCCTCGACCATCCATGCTGATTTGGATCCGGGCATCCAACAGCTTCTGGGTGTATTGGGGACTGGTAAAGTGGCTACCCTGGTCGCTGTTCCAGATTTCCGGATGGGCGATCGTCAGTGCACCGTCCACCGCTTTCAAGACGAAAGCCAATCTCAGGGTTTGATCCAATTCCCAGGCCACGACAAAGCGGCTGAACCAGTCCAGGATGGCCACCAGGTACATCCAGCCGGCCCGCAGGCGGATATAGGTGATGTCAATGCCCCACACCTGGTTTGGCCGACAGATGTCGAGATTGCGCAGCAGGTAGGGATAAACCTTGTGTTCCGGGCTGGGTTGGCTGGTGTTTGGCCCGGGAGCAATCCCGGCGATACCCATTGCCCGCATGTAGCCCTGCACGGTGGGCCGCGATATCGACCAGCCTTCCCGGCACAACACCGCCGTCATGCGTCGAGAACCATAAATCGGGTGAGCGGTATAAATCTCATCGATGCGCCGTTTGATAGCGATTTCTTTAGCCGAAGGACCAACCGGCTGGTAGTACAAGCTGGATCGGCTGAGACTGAGCAGTTCGGCCTGCGTCGCCAGCGGCAATTCGGAACTCTCCCACTCCAGCATCGCCAGCCGCTCACTGCGCAGGCGGTTCGATGCCAGATTTTTTTTTGAGCCAGGACAGTTGTGTACTCAACTTCCCGATCTCAGCGTACAACTCTTTGACCTGGCGTTCGTGTTCAGCCTGGAGCGCCTTTTCGCCCCTGCGTTCATCTTCGAACAAACTGGCCAGGTTTTCCAGCGCTTGGGCCTTCCAGCGGTAAAGCTGGTTCGAATGGATACCATATTCCGAGGCAATTTGCGCAATCGAGCGCTCTTCTTTCAGAATTTCCAGAACGATTTGGGCTTTCTGTTTGGCGGTGTAACGCTTTTTCATGGCTTTAGTTTACACCTTAAAACAGCCCGTTTTTGTGTCCAGAATCAGTTTACCACTTCATAGATGTAATCCGAAATCCAATCAGGTAGTATACGCTTTCCACCAACAACTCACTAATAGAGACAAAAGTTCCCATCGAAATGAGGTGAAAGTTCTACTACACTGTCAGGCCACATAGTTCATTCGGCTAAAGACTCCCAGCTCCGGAGACAATCGTTGGTTAAGCTACACAAAATTCGCAATTCAGTCTAACATCGTGAGAGGGATATATTTTGGGGTCATGTCACAGCTTCTACATTCTTATTTGAACAGCTTTTGACACGATAAGTGTCTCTCATTTTATCCCCTCTTTTTGTCTCACTCAGGCTGACACAATACAACTAGACAGCATACACTGTCTGTTCTCCTCGCCATGTGGTACGTAGAGTACAATTCTATTTGTCCACAACATAAACTGATGCAATTGGTATCGTCATCGGAAGGAGAGTCTATGACGCTGAATTTTTCGATTAACCTGAGTATGCTGCACATAGATGAGCCCTTCCTTGATCGCTTTGCCAAAGCTGCCCAATCCGGGTTCGATTCTGTAGAGTTTCTATTCCCCTACGAGTACGGCATCGAAAATATTCGGTCACGTTTGGAAGATTTTGGTCTCGTAGTCGCTTTATTCAACCTGCACCCAGGGGATGTCGAGGGAGGCGAATGGGGTACATTAAGCAATCCTGAGCGAAGAGAGTACTTTCGCTGGAGCTTCGTTGAAGCACTGG
>JAQBDA010000186.1:0-12986 GCA_032124675.1 Chloroflexota bacterium | reverse complement strand
ATTGATGAAAAATCAGCTCAAATGGCCCATTTTTACATCGAAAGTGGGGCTTTTATAAAAATGCTCTTCTTTGACTGATTCGGGGGCGTAGAATCCGGGGTTAATAAACCTACATGGTTTATGTGCGTGCCAGAAGGGAGGGATTATCAAAATAGTTCGCGCTACATGTCGGTTAAATTCATTGTTTGGATTTAAACAGTTGACATGATAACTAAGGGTGTTTTCCCTCATTACTGCCATCGTGATAGCGATTGGGATGTTGGCAGTGCTGCTTATTGCGGCACAGAAAATGCCAGTTAGAGCCGACCCGGTAGGTGTGGGTCTGGTGACTGAATCATCCTCTGTGGATGGCTCAACTTGGGACCAGCTTAGCTACCAGGGATTGGTGCGAGCAGAGTCGGATTTAGGCGTGGTTGGCACAGTCTATACTGCCACCTCCTCTGCAGATTATGGTCCAAATTTAGACAAATGTGTCTTGGATGGCAACGAGCTGTGCATTTCGGTGGGTTTTTTGACCCACGAAGCAATCTCGGAGACTGCTGCTTTATATCCGGGTACAAACTTTGCTATTGTTGATTTGCCAATCTACCCCCACCATCAAAACCTGAGATCGATTAATTTCCAAGTCGACGAACCGTCGTACCTGGCAGGGGCACTGGCAGGCATGATGACTCAGAGTGATGTTCTTGGGTTGATCGGAGGGATGGAGATCCCCGGGGTGACCATATTCATTGACGGTTTCATGCAGGGTGCGTTGTGCGCCAACCCTGATGTAACTCAGATGATCACATATACCAATAATTTCGGGGATCCTGCTCTCGGGGCTGGTGTCGCCCGGGATATGATCCAGCAGGGTGCGGATTTGATCTTTCCGCCGGCAGGTCCAACCGGCAATGGTGCTATTCTGACAGCCACGCAATCCTCGGTCTGGGCGGTTGGTTTAGATACAGACCAATACGAAACGCTGTTCATGAGCGGCGCGATCACCGGCTCTGAATACCTGCTGACCAGTGTGGTTAAGAAAATTGACAACGGAGTGTATCTGACGATTGCCGACCAGGTAAATGGAACGTTCACTCCTGGGTTTGTAGATTACGGCCTGGCTGATGACGGGGTTGGTCTGGCGCCATTCCATGATGCAGAACCAGCAATCCCAGCCGAATACAAGGGCAGGTTAGCCATTCTGGAGCAGGGCATCATCTCCGGCACTGTGGATATATCTTCCGGCTGTCCATCGCAGGTCTTCCTGCCATTCCTGAATCGACAGGATTAGCTTATTCCAATTAGAATGAGAAAAAACGGAGCGGCCTATTCTGCCGCTCCGTTTGGCATCAGATGTTGGTCTCTATACGGTTATCTGTATCTGAGGTTTCGTCCCTCAATACTCTTCCGGCACGAAGGTCTGATCTGTGAATGGGGGGCGTATGTAGCCGATATCGGACTGGCGCGGCGGCAAGGTGATCGGTTCGGGCGTCAAATCCTCGTATGGGATCTGGCTGAGCAGGTGTCTGATGCAGTTCAGGCGGGCGCTCTTCTTGTTATCGGAATTGACGACCCACCACGGGCATTGCTTGATATCGGTGTATTTGAACATCTCATCCTTAGCGATGGAGTATTCGATCCAACGCAGGCGCGACTCCATATCCATCGGGCTCAACTTCCAGCGCCGTGTCGGGTCGTCGATACGCTGCTGGAAGCGGTGCTCCTGCTCCTCATCGCTGACCGAGAACCAATATTTGATCAGGATGATACCGGATCGCACCAACATGCGCTCGAATTCTGGACAGGAGCGCAGGAATTCGCGGTATTCCTCATTCGAACAGAATCCCATTACGTGCTCTACTCCGGCCCGGTTGTACCAGCTGCGGTCGAATAAGACAATTTCACCTGCAGCCGGCAGGTGGGGTACGTAGCGCTGGAAGTACCACTGGGTTTTTTCACGATCGTTTGGCGAAGGCAATGCGACCACACGGACGAGTCGGGGGTTCAAGGTCTCTGTGATGCGCTTTATCGTTCCGCCCTTCCCGGCAGCATCCCGGCCCTCGAAGATCACCACGACCTTCAAGCTTTTGGCTTTCACCCATTCCTGCAGTTTAACCAATTCAATCTGCAGCCGCCGCAGCTCTTTCTCGTAGTCTTTCTTCGAGATTTTCTTGGTCTGATGGAGGTTGTTCTTGTTCTCGTCGGTTGATTCGGCATCATTGCCGTTCTTCTTTCCTGCCTCATCGACCTGGGCTTTGGACTCTGGCTCAGGATTGGAAGGCTGCTTTTCTTTACCTTGCTCGTCGTTGTCCTTCACTTTTTTCTTGGACATGCTGCCTACCTCCCGCAGAGCCAATAAATGACTGGTTGCATTTGTTTACTATTATAGAGTAACCCGCCCTTCTGTCAACAGGTACTTCTATCGATATGGCGTAAACCTTGCACCAATACCACAGGGTTGTCCACTTTGAGGATGCAATCTGGCTTGCAAATTGAAGGGCTATGGTCTAAAATCTAATTCGTCCGAAGAACCGTGAAAATGTGCACATGAAATCACGACTGATTTTATCTATCTTCATCGCAGTCTGCCTGGCAGGCTTGCTGGTCCTGCTGCCTGCCGGTCGCAGGATATCTGCCCAGGCAACACCTGGCTGGCAGGGGCAGATCGCCTATATGGGTTCGGATGGCAATATCTGGGTTCAGAACAGCAAAGCAATACAGCCCTTCCAGCTCACCACCGACGCCGACGAAGAGCTGCGTTATTATGCGCCCCAGTTCTCACCTGGAGGTGAGCTGTTGGCATACTGCCGAAACGACCAGTCCGGTGTGGGCGGGTCTGACCTGTTCCTGGTACGGACGGGTGCCTGGCAGCCGATCTTCCTGGTGACGGATGTGTACTGCCAGGCCTACCCGCAGCAAGGTTTTGATTGGTCACCGGATGGCAGCAGCATCGCGTATACGCGCAGTTTCGAATACAACCCCCAGACGGATGGTCGGCAGTGGTCCACTTTCCATGGAATATGGAGTGTGGATATCGTCTCTGGCGAAACCGAAGAGCTGGTCCCCCCTCCGGGCACGAACCCCCTAGTCTACCCGCTCTGGTCCCCGGATGGAAGATGGATTCGTATGTACGAGTTGGTATTCCAGGAAGGGTTGGGCGTGCTGCGTACATGGAACCGGGAGAGCGGCAGTCTGTACAACTGGCTCGGGCTCGGTGAGGAGCTATTTCCAGGCTTCTCTGATTGGTCTCCCGACAGCTCCCGGCTGGTGCTGGACCAGGTGACATACGTAGGTTATCCGGGGGCGGGTCTGTTTACATCTGCGCCAGATGTGAGCGGGCTGCAGCAGATCTTCCTGGACCCAGGTCGGGGAGCAGTGCAGCCGCTCTGGTCGCCGGACGGTGACACTCTGGCATTCCAGCTGCTTAAATACTACCGCAACGAACAGGCCAGCCTGATGTTCAGCGCCCCGGATGGCAGCAATCTCCGCGAAGCTTTCTCCAATCAAGCCAGCATGGTCTTACTCGACTGGTCGCCGGACGGTCAGCAGCTGCTTCTCGTAACCGACGATGGCGGGGAGGCCGGTCTGTATATTTATGATCTGGGTACAAGAGGTGCGATAACGGTTGCTTTGCCCAGCGGCTGGCAGGCAGATTGGGGTGTGCTGCCTGAAGAGACCGGCTTCGAGACCAGTGGGAAGCAGGTAGAGATCGAGGACTTTACAGCCAGCGGCGGCAGCCTTCTGGCATATCTGGCAGAAAACTACCAGCTATGGCTCTTCGACCCGTCTAACGGCAGCCAGGCGGCGCTCAGCCCACCCCTTTCGGCGGCGAAATTCTGGGTATCGCCCAGTGGTGAGCACTTGATCTATGCTGACCGCCTGCTCAAACTTGAATACCAGGCTGGTGGGACGTTATCCGTCCGTCAGAGCACACTGCCGAACATCCCGGACGGTGATGAGATCACCTGGTCGCCGGATGAGAAGCGTTTCTCTTACCGGGACTCCACCGGTCGTATCTGGCTGGTAGATTCTGGGGGCAGCTTTGTGGAGGTGCCCGGCGCCAGCGAGCTGCCGGACTGGTCGGCCGATGGGCGTTTCTTGAGCTATTGTACGGAAGGGTCGAAATTATGGGTTGTTGGGGGTGGTATCTCGCTGCGCGAGGTGGCATCACCGGTGGACTGTGACGTTGAGTGGTCCAACAGCCAGCCTCTGCTGGCGTTTACACTGCAGGGCAGCGCCGGACCGGATTCCGACCAGGTTTATGTTTACGATGCTGAAGGGGGCAGGTCTAACCTGGCATTGGACAGCACAAAACTTGCCGGTTGGTCGCCGGATGGAAAAGTGCTTGCTCTTATGCGTCCCGGCAAACTGGGGAGCAGCGAGTACACAATGTATGCCCTCGACCCTGTTGAGCAGAAGCTGCTGGAAGTCGGCGACCACAATTCCAGGTCTGCGGGTCTGCAGGGCTGGGGAGATACCACTCAGGATTACATCCTGGGACCATATCAATTAACTTCTGATCTGACCGGCAGCGACCGCGTTGCGGACGTAATATATGACGTCACGGACTTCGCCAGCGTGATGTTGATCGGGAGGGGGGAAGGCAGCAGCCAGGATTTGATCTGCCTGAATATGCAGGCAGGGCAGCCAACTGACCTGCTCAGCGCCAGCCTGTCCGGGGTCCCGGCGGCAAGCCTTCCCGGCATCTGGGCGGGGATTTCTCCCAACGGCTCCTGGAGCTCTGCCTACTTCTACGACTCGGGGGGGTTTAATTACCTGCTCACCCGCTGCGACCGGCAGCGGCAGGCTACCCTGGAAGTCACCAGCGATGTGTTTGGGGATGGCTTCTCAACAGATTCGCGCTGGTATTTCCAGCAAGTTCCAGGTGAAAGCCGCAGCGGTCAGATATTGCTCTACAATCTGGAAACACTTGAAAGGGGGGGCATACCTGCTCTCTCGGGCGCACCCGCCGCCTGGCTTAGCCCGCCGGCAGGGGTCATCGAAGATAGCTTTATCATAAGTGGCGTGGTGCTCGGTCCGGATGGCAGCCCGGAGGCTGCTGTGAACATCCTGTTGGACGGCGAACCGGCCGCGACTTCGGATGAGGAAGGCAGTTTCGAGCTCTCCGGGCTTAGCGCCGGGGAGCACAGCATCAGCGCTTTGAAGGGTGAGCTGGTCTTTTCTCCTCAGGCACATCAGGTAGATCTCCCTGATGAGGCGGGAGACCTGCTGTTCACAGTTCAGCCGGTACAAACCAACACTCAGCCCCCGGAGGCGAGTGGAGTGTCGCCCACTCACCCTGCCACCAGCACCCAGATCGGCCCGGTTGAGGGCAGTACAGATTCCACACCTAGAGCGGTCGGCGGTGCCAATTCCCTGATGGATAATCTGTGGATTGTGGGCATCGGAACACTGCTGCTGTTATCACTGCTGGTCATCCTGGTGATCAGGATCGTCAAAAGACGTCGAACAGGAGGTCAACCAGATGCGACTGTCGGCTCATCACAGCCGGTCAGCAAATCCGGAATGGATCAGCCATCAGAGAAGTTGAAGCTGGGCGTCGAGATGGTCAAAGGGGGTCAGATTGTTGAGGGCAGGCTTGTATTGGACGAAGTGCTCGAGGATGACCCGCAGAATTCTGTCGCCTGGCTTTGGTCAGGCATGGCAGCGGCGAAGATGAAAGACTGGCAGGCAGCAGAAAGCAGCTTCAGAGAAGCCGATAAGCTGGGTCACCCCAAAGCCGACGAAGCCCTTGGATGGCTGAATGAGTTACGCTCGAAGGATTGAGTTGGGTCGATTACTATAGAAGCTACGCATTTCAGGGGAAATTCCGTCACCCCACCAGCTGGGTAAGTCCTATATTATATATTCTGGCCCAAATCACGTATAAACGCAGGCAGCTGCTGCAAGGTTTCCAGCTCGTAATATCCATCTCCTGGGATCACCTGGTCATCGATGTGTTCGTGAGGCCAGGTGAACTCGTACGGAATGTACACAGCTCTGCCTCCTAATTCCAGGATCGGCAGGATGTCTGAGCGCAAAGAATTACCTATCATGATGATACGGCGGGGGTCAAGCCGGTAGCGCTCGAAGATTGTCCGGTAGGTTGAGTTTGTTTTTGTCCCCACGATCTCGATATAATGAAAAAAGTCTTTCAAGCCGGTACGTTCGATCTTCAAGCTCTGTTCGAAGACGTCCCCTTTTGTTATCAGCATCAAGCGCCAGTCGTGTGCCAGCTCCTGCAGCACATCGACACAGTCAGGGAACAGCTGCACCCTGGTATCGAGCATCTGTCTTCCGATGGATAGGATTACCTCCAGCTCATCGGCCTTGATGCTCCCTTGACTTACATCGAGAGCCACCTCGAGCATCGACAGGATGAAGCTTTTGATGCCGTAGCCATAGATCTTTACATTGCTGACTTCGATTTCATCCTGCCGGCTTCCAACCCTTTCCCGGTCATTGTCATATGGCGTTAAGAGGTCTATAAATTGCTCTTTGGCCCGGCGATAATAGATTTCATTTTCCCACAATGTGTCATCTGCATCAAAGGCGATCATATCAAACATATCGGTTCATCTCCGCATTTTTGGATCGATCCCTAAATTGCATGGGCAGCCACTGGAATACCGAATCCCAGGGCACAGTCAAATTTCGCCAGGCTAAGACGGTGAATATTCCCATCCCAATAAACCCGCTTAACGCTGGACCAATCTCTTCCCAAAAAACTCCCAGCCCGATAGCCTGGTACAGCCAGGTGAGTGAGTAAATGATCAATAATGGCGCTGCAGGCAGGTCTTTGGGACGGACGATCAGTGTAATCATGATCGCAACCAACCACCACCCAAGATAGTTCAGCACAGGGATACCGAAATATGTGCCTGTGTCCTCCCAGGCCCAGAGACCGCGACCAACCATCTGTGGATCCAGATATAGATCCCAGGCAGTAAATGCCAAACCGCTGAGCAAAGCTAATAAGAATGGATATGCACGCCCTAGCCTCTCCTGGTGCGGTCGTAGCAGCAGCTGTCCAACCGCCCATGCCGGGAAAAGCATCATCGCCCATGCGATCGGGATGATCAGCGGTACAGCACCGATTTGGGGTAGCAAATCTTGCGAATAGCTGTACTTCCCGAATGGGACTCCCATAGACGACCCAAGCCATTCCAGCACCCAGGCGAATACCACGATCACGATAATGGATCGAAAGATGCGAGCGAACCTCCACTTTTGTGAAAGCGCCGCCAGCACAACCGCCAGTTGAGCCAGCACGCACAGAGATGCCATCAAAGGGAATACCTTTGGACCGAATATCCATATGCAGATTGGGGTCGCTAATAAGATAATTAACCAGATTGCAGCAGAGATCTGCCAGCCCAGGTGGGGCTCCAGGTCACCGCCCTGCTCGTCGTTACCGGGGGTCCGGAGTGCATGCCGGTTCTGGAAGCGGTTGAGCCAGACATGCGCTCGCTCCCGGCTTTCCTTTGCCAACATCAAGGTAATTCCAAAGGCGATCAACACGTTGGTTATAAAGAAGAAAAGCATCTCCTCGATGGGCAGGTTTGCCAATACAATTCTTGTCGTTTGGGCAGGATCGATTGTCCAGGTTCCGCTGCGGATTGCGATGGCGTCGACGAACCACAGATAGAGGCTCGGGAACAATACACTGTATACCAGCACACGCCTGTAACTCCATAGAATATCTGCACCATAGGCAAATTGAATCATCACTGGCAACAGCGACCAGGAGAGGATCAATGTAATGTAATTACCAGGCTTCCACCCTGCGATCAGCAGGATTGTGGAAACTGTCCAGAAAATGATCACCACCTGGGTGGCAATCCAGCGCACGCGCTTTCTGGGTTGGAAAATCGGACGGATGGTTGCGATCCTGCGCAGTATTGCCAGAGTCCATAAACCCGTCAGCAGGGATTGCACAATAAAGAAGGTGTATTCTTCGATCGGCACATAGCCAATTGTGAGACCGGTTACCAGGTCTGGGTCATACCACCAGACATATGTCGCCACAAGATAGTTGTCCCAGGGAGTGGTATAGACCAGGGCAATGAGAACAAGCAGCGCCACGCTCCAATATGGCAGTAGAATGCGGGAACTGGGACGCTCCCGTCGCAGCAGCAACCTCCACAGGTCAGCCGGGACAAAGATGGCGAGGACCACCAGCGGAGGCAGAATAAAAATAAGCAAAATCTCAAAATAGGTCATCTGAGTACACTAAGTCAGCGAAATTGCAGATACGCCTTTGCCGCCAGCTTGAGCTTTTTCAATCGACCTGTACCTGCGCGGCGGGTAAATACATTATAACGATTTGCGCGGATATCGATGAGGATGGCGCGATAAATTTCCAGTGCACTCATCACGGCAACCCGTCCGGAGGCAAGCTTGCGGACGCTGGCGCTGGCTGTGTGGTAGTGCATCTCAGTACGCTCAAACTCGAACTCCATTAATTCAATAAAATTATAGTTGATCCGCTGGGCAGCTAAGTCAGATTCCGAATAGCGGAAATAGTCCATATCTTCCTGCGGGATATAGACGCGCCCCAACTGCCAGTCTTCCCCGATATCGCGCCAGAAATTGCTGAGCTGCATGGCGATGGACAGGCTGTCGGCACCCGGCAAAACCTCGGTTATCGTATATGGATGACCAATCCCCAAGATGTGGGTCATTGCACGCCCCACCGGTATCGCACTGCCGTCCATATAATGCATCAGGTCATCGAAAGTGTAAAAGCGGGTGATGGTCAGATCATCGCGCATCGCCCGGAAATAGGGTGCCATGATCTCGGGAGGAATGGAGAATTTAGCTGCGGTGTCCAGGTAAGCACGAAGCACGGGATGCCGGCTGTCGCCCGTCTCGAAAGCCTGGTAATACTCCTGCTCCCAACTGTCGATCGCCTCTTGCGCAGACTTATATCCACTATGAGATACATCTACCCGATCATCGCCGACTCGCATCAAAGCATACAGCGCTTCTACATGCGGCTGTTTTTCGGCCGGCAAATAGCTGCTGGCAGAGGAGTAGTTTTTACTGGCTGCCTGCATGATCTGGCGGCAGGCTGCATAATCTTCAGCGGAGGCGATGCTCTCTTGAGATGGTTTTGTCTGTACATCTCTGCGTAGAGTAAATACACCGTGTAGGTCTGCGCTGTTCTGTGTCATCCTGTAGTTTACATCCATTCTTCAATTACCCTTTCTGTTACTAATTTCGAGGAGATCATCACCATAGGCATCCCGATGCCCGGATAAGTGCCTTGCCCGACGAAATACAGCCCGTCGATCTCATGGGATTTATTATGCGGCCGGAAATACGAGGATTGGAAGAAGCTTTGTGCCAGCGAGCCAAAAGCTGTTCCATGTGTGGCGTTGATATCTACCACCCAGTCCACGGGTGTGTACTGCCGCTCCCAGACGATATGCTGGCGGATGTGCGGGTCGATGAGTTCCTCCAGCCGATCGAGGAGCTTGCTGCGCACACCGGGAGCGGCGTCCTCCCAATTGATATTGGATTCAAGATTCGGCATTGGCGCGAGGACGTATGCCAGGCTGTGTCCGGGTGGTGCCAGGGAAGGGTCGGTTACAGTGGGAATATTCAGGTGGAATGATGGGTCTTCCGGAAGCACTTTAGTTTTGAAAATTGCATCCAGGTTGGTGCGGTAGTCTTTCGAGAAATACAGCGCTTGGTGCTGTACGTGATCATATGTACAATCGAGCCCCAGGTATAGGATGAAGCCTGAGCAAGCATACTGCATGCGATCCAGCTGCCTGTCGGAGTACTGTTTGCGGTGGCTGGGATGGATGAGCCGCCGATATGTGTACGGCAAGTCAGCATTGGATATCACCAGGTCCGAGAGAATGGTCTCGCCGGTTACCAGCCGTACGCCCATAGCCCGCCCGTTCTCGATGCAGATCTCCTCTACAGGGCTGGCAGTACGGATTTCTATGCCCATCTCACCCGCCAATTCGAGCATGTCTTCGATGATACGGTATATGCCGCCCATCGGGAACCACATCCCTAACGCCAGGTCGGCGTAGGTAATCATGCTGTACATCGCCAGTGCGTCGAAAGGGGAGAGACCGAGGAACATCGAATGAAAGGAGAATGCCTTGGTCAGTTTGTCATCATGGTCGAAGAAATTCGCCACCTGCTGGTACAGGTTCTTGTACGCCTGGGTCTGCATCAGTTTGATCCCGGCCGAAGGATTGGCCAGCTCAGTAATGTGGTCATAATTACGATCGACGTATGTCATGCCCAGCTCGTATTTGCGCGCCCCTTCACCGATGAAGCGGAAAAGGCGCTCTGCACTTCCAGGGTGGATTTTATCGATCTCGGTCGCTAGTCTGGGCATATTGCTGTGCAGGTCTAATTGCGTGCCATCGTGGAAGTAAATGCGGTAGTTCGGGTCTAGCTGTACGAAATCGATGCGCTCGTTAATATCCTGGCCGATGGAGCGGTACATTTCCTCAAAGGCTGATTTCATCACCAGAATGGTCGGTCCCATATCGGCGCGGAACCCATCCTCTGCCAGCAGGTTGCTACGCCCGCCTGGTCGGGGCTGTTTCTCCAGCACGGTAACCTTAAATCCAAGGTATGCTAGACGAAGGGCGGCCGCCAGCCCTCCCATACCTGCCCCAATAATGATGACTTGTTTCATTGATTGCAACTCCATCCGATAAGGTTCTTGTAAGTTTACCTGAATGTACATATTTTGTCAAGATAATATGCACAATACATGTTAGTCTCTTGCTGATCACATATCCAAGAACACCCTGGTAACGGGCTTCGAAGTATTTGATCTTATTGATAGGGTTGTAAAATAATCAGCGACGGAGATCGTTTCGGCGTTGGTGGTCAATTCGACATAGAACATTTAAAAAAATGTACGCAGATTGTCTGCGGACATTTTTTTCTGAGTTGAGCGAGATATCAACCCGTCAGTTGGTGTACCCTCCTCGTTACTGCTCCGCCGGGGTGGGTAATGCGGGCTGGGTTGGGGGAATCTGCGGTTGGGCGGCTTGATTCTGTGCCTGCTGGATGTACTGCACCAGCTCCAACGGGAAGGCGGGCTCGCTTGGCACGCGCTCTATCCAGTAATCCCGGGTTTCGATCTCGGAGGTGTCGTGCTGTTCTTGCAGCCATTCAGTGAAGCGCTGCTGCCGTAGGTTCTCATATTCTGTATCCGCCAAGGGACGTTCCTCGCGTCCCAAGACCTGGATAATATGGAACCCAAAGCTGGTCTGGACAGGCTCACTCACCTCACCCACCTGCATCGAAAAGGCTGCATCTTCGAACTCGGCTACCATCCGGCCGCGGCTGAACCAGCCCAGGTCCCCACCGCGGTCTTTATTGCTGGTATCGGTGGAGAATTCGGATGCCAGAGCCGACCAATCCTCGCCTGCCTCGAGCCTATCAAGGATATCTTTGGCAGTGGCTTCGTCATTTACAAGGATATGTCGTGCCCATACCTGCTCCTGGGTGCGCGCAATACCCATCTCCTCCAGCACAGCCTCCTGGACCTTCTGCAGCAGCAGGGTTGCCCGTACCAGACCGCGCAGATCGTCTTCATTGAAGTTGATATTGGTCTTCAGCGTGTCGAGGGTCTGCTTGTACTGGTCATCGAACTGCTGGCGGGTGTATGGCGTCGGTGAAGCTGTCGGAGCCTGTGTAGGGGTGATGGTTGGCTCCAGCGTTGCCGTGGCAGTAGCTGTCGGTGTAGCAGTCGGAGTGATCACCTGGGTCGGAAATAGCGTCGCAGTGGGCGGGACCAGAGTCAGCTGCAGCGGTGAAAGGGTTGAAGTGGGCTGCGGTTCCCTGGTGGGGGTTGGTGTTTGGGTGCCATCCGGGAAGAATCCGAACTCGGTTTCGACCTGACTGTCTATCTCTTCCTCAGAGATTATTATGCCGCGTCGGTCCGCCTCCTGTTGGATCAGTTTCTCGTCGATCAGCTGGTCGAGTGTGAGTTGCCCGATTGCCTGCGGCTGCATCTGGCTCTGTATCGTGCTGATCTGGTTGATGAAATTAGCCTGAGTCTCCGGGTTGTCACCGAAAAGCTCGGCGATCTGGTAGGCATTGACTGCCCGGCTGATAAAATCCTGGCGGTTGTAGCGCACCCGGGACTGGAACTCGCTGGTCGTGACGCTGTCACCGTTTACGATCGCCACCGGCTGTTGGGCTTTCAGGAAGCGCTCATTGATGAACCCAAACAGCAGCACGCCGGCAATCAGGACGCCGACTACGGTGATACTGAGGATTAGGTAGCGCTGCTGTCTGCGCTCACGTTCCTGGCGAGCCAGGTGTTTCTTGGATATGATGGGCTGTTTCGGGTTTTTTGCCATACGCGTCCCTCGCTTCCAGGCACGTTAAAGTAAGACCTTTTTTTGATCTGTGAACGGCCTCTACGAGGTATTCTCGCTCTCTAACGCAGTGTTTCGCCGCGGAACTGCAGCAGTGCCAGATGGCGTGCTCGCTTGACAGCCTTGGCTAACGCCCGCTGGTGTTTGGCGCAAGTGCCGGTCTGATGGCGGGGGCGAATCCTGCCTTCTTCGGTGACGTACCTTCGCAGCAGGTCAACCTGCTTGTAATCGATCACTACGGAATGGTCCGTGCAGAACAGGCAGACCCGCGGCCGTGAATAATAGCGCCGTGTCCCGCCTCGGGAATCGTCTTGCATTTGGTTGCTCACGTTGATTACTCCTCAAAATATGACAACCCTGGGAGCCGATACTGCCAGCCGGGTCCTGGTTGATTTAGTACGGAAATTCTGTCTCTTCTCCAACTTCCGAATCCGGAGAAGCGTTGTTGGTATCGCGGCGGTCGCCGAGCATGATCATCTCATTGGCGACGATCTCTGTGGTGGAGTGTTTTGTGCCCTCACCGTCTTCCCAATGCCGGGTTTGCAGGCGTCCTTCAATGTACACCTGCTGCCCTTTGACCAGATATTGCTTGCAGATCTCACCGAGATTGCCCCAGGCTACCACGTTGAACCATTC
>JAQBDA010000185.1:0-8107 GCA_032124675.1 Chloroflexota bacterium | reverse complement strand
CAGAGCAGAAATGAATGCGACAAGTGACTGAGATTGCTGTACAATAGTCTTGAGCATTGGTTTTCTCCGGTTGGATGGTGGTTTGCACTTCTATCCTACCAGAGAAACCAGTGCTTATCTTATTTTGGCGAAACTACAGTTAAGAAGTACAACTGAGATCAGCACCAGGTTGAGATCCCACAGGCGGGTCAGGATGCCGCGCAGCTGTGCCTGGTCAGTGATCTCTCCCGTTATCGAAGTGATCGTCTGGTCGCCAGCGTTTTCATCAATCGCAACGGTCAACCCATTTAGCCATTTCGACCAGCCGTGATCCAAACTCTCTTGCACTGTAATTCGGTATCTGCACTTTGCAGTCATAATGATATTTCTCATCAGTTGCAGGCATATCTACAAAGAAGAACGGGTCCAACCATGCTGCCTGCTGCAGTTTAGTTATACGGGTTTGTGAGTGATCTGTCATCCCCCAGATGGGGGAGCGGCTGGGGGATTTGCGCTGATTTCCAGGGAATCCTTGCTGATGTTTGCTATGATTGGGCTCTAATACCTGTATCCATGGTATGATCGACCAGATCGGTCCAATATCTTCTGGAGAAGGTATGAGTGAACCAAATACAGTAATGCCCCCTGCAATACCTGATGAGTACGCCAGCCTCTCGCGTGCTGCCCTGATCGGTCCGGTCATGCCGGAGCAGCGACCGGCAAATGCACCACCATACTTCCACATTCTGACAAAACCGACCGGAGCGATCTGTAACCTGGATTGTAAATACTGCTTCTTCT
Source organism: Chloroflexota bacterium (assembly GCA_032124675.1). GTDB lineage: Bacteria > Chloroflexota > Anaerolineae > Anaerolineales > UBA4823 > JAQBDA01. The sequence continues at coordinate 7,327 of JAQBDA010000185.1, read as the reverse complement.
TATCTAAGGAAGAGCTCTATCCCGGTAGTCCGTTCCGAATGGCGGAGGACACGCTTGAGATATACATTTCCCAGCTGATCGAGTCGCAGACTGCACCGGAAGTGACTATCGCCTGGCAGGGTGGTGAACCTACCTTGATGGGATTAGAGTTTTTCCAGCACACCATAGAGCTGGTTGAGAAATATCGCCGGCCGGGGATGGATGTCCAACATACCATCCAGACCAATGGCATCAAGCTGGATGAGGACTGGTGCCAGTTCTTCCGTGAGAATAAATTCCTGGTCGGGCTCAGTCTGGATGGACCAAAGCAGATGCATGATGCTTACCGGGTAGATAAGGGTGGTGCTGGGACATTCGACCGGGTGATGCAGGCTGCCCGGCTGATGCAGCAGGAAAATGTGGATTTCAATATCCTGTGTACCGTAAACGCCGCCAACGCAGGTTCTCCCCTGGAAGTGTATCGTTTCTTCCGAGACCAGGTGAAGACGCAATACATACAGTTCATCCCCATTGTGGAACGAGCGACGTCGGAGACATTAGAGATCGCCAACCAGGGCTGGGGCACAAACTCCAAACACCAGCGACCATTGTACATCCAGGAGGGCGGCCTGGTAACGGAGCGTACGGTCGGCTCGCAGCTGTGGGGAGATTTCCTGGTCGCGATCTTCGATGAATGGGTGCGTCGCGATGTCGGCAAAGTATTTGTCCAGATGTTCGATGCGGCCCTGGCTTCCTGGGTTGGCGCGCCGGCAGCGATGTGCATTTTCTCAGAAACCTGCGGCAATGCTCTTGCGCTCGAGCACAACGGCGACCTGTATTCCTGCGATCACTTTGTTGAACCGAAATATTTCCTGGGGAACATCAAACAAGAGCATATGCTCGATATGGTAGCCTCGGAACAGCAGCAAAAATTTGGGATGGATAAGCGCGATTCCCTGCCGAAATACTGCCTGGAATGTGAAGTGCGCTTTGCCTGTCATGGCGAATGTCCCCGCAACCGCTTCATCCTTACCCCAGATGGGGAGCCCGGGCTGAACTATCTGTGCGCTGGATATAAGTCGTTCTTCAATCACATCGACCGGCCGATGCGCATCATGGCACAGCTCTTACGCATGAACCGTGCTCCGGCGGAGGTGATGGGGATACTAGCAAATGAAGAGCTGACCAGGCTTAAACAGGCCATGGCGGCTGCCAAACAGGATGATCCCTGCCCATGCGGCAGCGGGCATATGTATAAAGATTGCCACGGCGGCTCCAGTCGATACGACTCCAACCGCAGCGGCAGCAGCCGCAAACGTCGCAGCAGGGGTAAGCCCGCCAAGCAGTAACTCTGCGCCAGATGCGGCGCAGGCGAGCAGTCGGGCTAAAGCGCGCCGACCTGCTCGAAGATATGGCAGGCGGCACCAAACAGTGCAGTATCCGCTTTCAAGATAACGTAAACCGGGATTTCAGCCAACAACCTCTCAAAGCGTCCTTTGTTGATAAAGGCGCGTATAAACGCGTCGCGATCGATCAAGGGCAGGATGCGTGGTGGGATCCCGCCGCTAATATAAATGCCCCCCGTTGCAAACACATTGAGCGCCAGATTGCCGGCTTCATTGCCCAGTATGGATATAAACAGCCTCATCGTCCGTTCGCAGATCTCGCTTTTATGCTCCAAAGCCGCGCTTGCGATGATCGGGACAGCGTCCGGCGCGTTTTCGAGTTCCTCCCTCAGCCAGTCTGGTTCTGGCAGCATATGGACATTGCGCAGATATGCGTATAGATTGGGGATACCCATCCCCGAACAGACGCTTTCGTAGCTTACATGACCTATTTCGTGCTGTAAATACGACAGCAGCCCGATCTCAAATGTGTTCGTGGGACCGAAATTCGAATGCCCGCCTTCTGAAGGGAGAGCGATGTAGCGCCCGGCATTCCAGACCAGGATGGACTCGCCAAGCCCTGTGCCCGGTGCAACGATCCCCACTGCACCATTGGTTGCCGGCACACCGGACTTGAGGACATGGATATCTTGAGAAGTGAGGTATGGGACTGCCTTGGCGGTGGCTATCAGGTCGTTGAGCAGCCAGATTTTTGAACTGTTTAAATTTGCGGTTAGATTATTCGTTTCAATCACCCACGGCAGGTTGGTTGCCTGGACGCGTTCATCCTTCACCGGTCCCGCCACGCCGAAGCAGGCCTCGCTGATGCTGGTATTATGCTTCGCCAGGTATGCCTTTATGATCTGCTCCAATGAGCTGAAATCCCGGCTGGGGAATACCTCTCGATCAAAGGGATGGTCTGGACCTGCCTCGCGCGTGTAGAGAGCCAGGATCGTTTTTGTGCCGCCGATATCGCCTGCAAGATAGGTGTCTGTCATGGTGTGCCATATTCTAACATTGGTAATCGGCTGAATGTGTTTTGGATTAAACTGTGATGATTTCAGCCGCTTACCAAGCAATTGCCAGCAATTGCCATTGCACTTAGATCTTATAAAACCTATACTGCGGATATTGGGGGTGTGTGGACATCTGGTTGCTCGTCACCTGTGGGGTAAGATATTATTGGCACGAGCAATCTAAGGTACATATATCGCTATATGGAGGATCAAATGAGTGAATTAAAGAAATTTCGGGTTGAAAAAGATGACTTCTTTGCCAACCACCCTCACAGCCCACTGACCCGGGCACAAAAGGCCGATTTCACAGGACTGGATTATTTCCCGGAAGCCTCCGAGCTGCGGTTGGAGCTAAAGGTTGAACCGCTGCATGACCAGCAGGATATTCAGATTCAGACGTCGACTGGAGAATATCAGACTTACCAGCGTTATGGGAAGCTGCGTTTCCAGGTGGATAACCAGGATGTGGAACTGACTTTATTCAATAATCAACACGGATTTTTCTTGCCCTTTGTTGACAGCCTTGCCGGTACGGAGAGCTATCCTGCGGGTCGCTACCTTGAACCGGTGCCGCTGCCGGATGGCAGACTGCTGGTGGATTTCAATCTGGCGTATAACCCGTACTGTGCCTATAATGATGCCTGGTCGTGCCCGCTGACACCCTTCGAGAACCGTCTAAGAGTACCGATCCGGGCTGGTGAGAAATTATTCCCCCTCAAATCCGTCGAGTCTGCATCCAGCTGACCGGCATGCATGACACGACACACACAAATCGAAATGACATTTTGATCAGGGAAACGCTGATAACTCAAAAACCCCGGCAGCTATATCTCCGGGGTTTTTGTGAAGGAGGAGAAAAGATGTTGAACCACTATCTTCTATACTTGCTGACGTTATTAGATGTTCAAAACTTACCTCTGATTCCCGATCTGCGAAAAGGATGTGTTTAAGAGATATTCGGATATAACGGGTAAGATTTTTCTGCAACACAACGTCAGCTACTTTGTGGATGTCAGCTAAACCCTATTTTCACCTTTGAAGGAGGATCATATGTCAACCTCGGCAATAGAAACAACCCAGAGTGCCTCCCCGTCCAAATTGGCCACAGCTGGTGCCATCGCCGGTCTCGTCGGTGGCCTGGTTTTTGGCATGATGATGGGGATGATGAACATGCTCCCAATGGTTGGGATGCTTGTTCGTCAGGAGAATGCGGTGGTCGGATTTGTGGTGCACATGACGATCAGCGCGATTATTGGAGCCATTTACGGTGTCGTTATCGGCCGGTTCCCGAATAATGCAACCACTGCGCTGGTTGGCGGGATCGTAAACGGCGTTGTCTGGTGGGTATTGGGCGCATTGATCTTGATGCCCTTAGTCCTCGGCATGACACAGATGGTCTTTATCATTGGTCAGGCACAGTGGATGAGTCTGCTAGGGCACCTCATATTTGGATTGGTGACCTCATTTGTTTTCATCCCTCTGGCGAAACGTGGCTAACGTAGAATAGTTCCAACTTATAGAGCGGAGCAGGTTTCCACGACTTGTTCCGCTCTTTGTTTAACCACCTGGATCGCAAAACGGTAAATCAGGCCGGCGGGGCTGCTCGTAAGATCACCCTGTTCGAACATATCTATTGTAATAAAGAGGTTGATCGCAGAACTCCATCGACCGTTGTGTAGATGACTAACCCTATGGATCAGAGGAATATTATGCTGCAGAACTATAAACGACTTATCATTCTGGGGGTTGTCCTTATCGTGGTCCTGGCAGTTCTTCTAAGCAGCCAGGCTGTGACCATACAGTCAGGCCCCCAAAAAAGTGATTCCCCTGTGCGAATTGGTACTTCGGTAGGAGACACAGCCCCAGACCTGAAGTTATCCACCCTCGACGGGGGTGAAGTACGAACCAGCGACTTTCGCAACCGGGTGGTCCTGGTTAATGCGTTCGCCTCCTGGTGCGGACCTTGCCGCGCTGAAACCCCTGAACTGGTCCAGGTCCATGGTGAAAATCCAAATATACTGGCTGTGATTGGTTTAAATATCGGCGAAGACCGGGCAGCGGTTGAGGCGTATCAGAATGATTTCTTGGTGAACTACCCGCTGGTTCTGGACTCTGATGGTATCGCAGCAGAAAAATTTCGCCCGCGCGGGCTGCCGACCAGCTGGTTTATCGATGGCAATGGCATTGTGCGCTACGTGCATTCCGGGCCGATGAATGGCGAGATGATCGCGGATATCCTGGCTGATATCCATGCCGGCAGACGGCCTGATCCTTTCTAACTATCACCCTGTCTCGAAGACTGCCAGCACATCTTCTGCAGACAGCCCTTCTTTAGCCAGTCGTTTGTTCAGCCGCAGGCGGGTATCGTGCATCAGTTTGTACAGGGCATTCCGGTTGGTTCCCATACGGCGGGCGACTTCTTCCATTGGCATGCCTTTTATTGCGATGGCGATCATCGCCTTGCGCTGCTTGTCGGTCAGTTCCTCGGCTATGATTCGCTGGATGCGGGCGATCATATCCGCCCCTTCCGCCAGGTCTTCTGGGTTCGGTGCCGGGTCGGACATAATATGCAGCGCCGGGGGCGTTTCATCCCCTTCAACCAGCTCGTCCAGGGAGACATTTTCCCAACGTTTGCGGCGCAGCTCGGTCAGGGCGATGCGCACCGCAATTTTGTGCACCCAGGTTGTAAACATGCTGCGCCCTTCGAAGGTGTCCAGGTATTCCAGGACTCGCAGAAGGGTCTCCTGGGCGGTATCCTCTGCCAGCGCCTGAAGGCGCGGGTCGTTGACCGGCAGCCAGTTGCTGAGCGCATATGGCAGGCCCTTCAGGATAATATGGTGTAGATCGGCCAGTGCGGTCTCTTTTTCAGAGCCGTCTGATTTCAGATCCGCGAGCCATTGTTCATTGGTCCTCTTAGCCATCACGGGTAATTATACATTGCAATCGGTGGGTAAGATAACAGCTATAGATTGCATCCTTAATACTGTTATTACAGGTTACGCTGGCAATCCATTTAATGAAAGCACCAAATCGAACGGCGGGTTGCCCTTGCTACAAACTATTATATGAACCATTCGTGGAGTGAATAAATGACTTTCTCACGGCGGCACCTTATGCAGTATGCACTTTTGATCATCCTGACAGCAGTCTTGACGGCCTGTGCGAGTCAGTCCCCAGAGACTATAGAATCGATCGAAATTGTGACCGTGTCTTCCCCGGTAGAAACGGATGCAGCTACCAACACCCCTGAAAGCAGCGACCCAGTGGTGACAGTCGATAAAGTTTCAACATCCCCTCCGGGGACGCCCCTGCCTGCAGAAATACCGGTGTTGATGCTTTTCAACGGCATCCCGCATGGCTTGACAGAAGATGGTTACCCTTATCTTGGAGATCCAGATGCCGGCATAACGCTGATCGATTACAGCGATTTCCTATGACCGACGTGCCGCCGCTACGTGTTAGCGATAGAGCCGCAGATTGTCGAACAGTATGTACGCACAGGCAAGGTCAGGCTGGTCTTCCGGGATGTGCTGAACCACCGGGAACGCAGCGAACGAGCATCCGAGGCGGCAGCCTGTTCCGCCCAGCAAGGATTTTTCTGGGAAATGCATACATTGCTTTTCGAAAACCAGGACCGTGTCTGGGGCACTTCTAATGATGGCCTGCTGGAGCTGATGGTGGGCTTCGGCAGCCAGGTAGAGGGGTTGGACCAGGAAGCCTATCGCAAATGTATTCAGGAACGCAGCACGCTGCAGAAGCTGAGGGCCTCCGATGTGGAACAGCGCAGTCGAGGCATATACGCTCAGCCAATATTTGAAATAAATGCCCAGCGCTTATTTGGGCTGCAGTCATTCGAAACGATGTCAGCCTATATAGAAGAGGAACTGAAATGAACAAGGATATAACCAGCCAGAGCGATGGCACGAGTGGAAAAGTCCCAAAGAGACTGCTCATATTGGGGGGTGTTCTGGTTACAGCGGCGCTGCTGCTGGCGGTCACATTATCGGCATTTAATCGAGCAGAATCGGTTTCTATCTTTGGAGGCAACCTGCTGGTGCTCTCAATTGCGGCTTTCTTCGCTGGGCTGCTGAGCTTCCTATCGCCGTGCACCCTCCCCATACTGCCGGCTTATTTTGCGTTCACTTTCCAAGCAGGCAAGCAGAATGTGGTTGGGATGACGGTGAGCTTCTTCCTGGGCTTGGCTACCACGCTCACCATTCTTGGTGCATCTGCCACTGCCGTCAGCCTGCTGCTGTTGAATAATATGCGCCAGATCACGGTTATTGGCGGGCTGCTGATCATTGCATTCGGTGTGATGAGCATGTTCGGGAAGGGATTCTCCGGACCACAGATAGAGGAGCGTCCGGCAAGGACTGCGATGGGTTCGTATTTATATGGCGCTACTTTTGCCCTGGGCTGGACGGCCTGTGTCGGCCCGATCCTGGGTGCTATCCTGACCCTTCTCGCCACACAGGGGGTCGCAGTTGTCCAGGGCGCACTGCTGGCGTTCATCTATGCCATCGGGCTGGGACTGCCGCTGATCATCGTTTCCACTTTCTTCAGCAAGATGGGACAGGGCAGCCGGTTCTGGATGATCATGCGCGGCCGCGGCTTCACGCTCACACTGGGCAATCGTGAGATATCCCTGCACACTACCAATGTTTTAAGCGGCTTGCTGCTCATCGGAATGGGCTATCTGCTCGCCAGCGGGCAGCTCAGTCTGATCACGCAGCTGGCTTCAGGAAGTGATATCTCTCTCTGGGTGGTGGATATGGAAGAGCAGCTGCGGTTATTATTCGGATTATATTGACCAAATCCAGCGGGCATCCTTGCTCCCTCAGCCGGCTCTTTACTGAACGGTATTTGACAAATCACATCCAGGCGGTGATAATAACCTAGAAGATGCGCAGTCCAGGGAAATTGGGGGAGTTTGTGCGGGCATCGGCT
>JAQBDA010000184.1:0-3393 GCA_032124675.1 Chloroflexota bacterium | reverse complement strand
ATTCTAAGAGTAATCCACTGGTAGAGAGGTTTGGTGCATCGTGGGGTAACTCTTTTGGATTTGGCCCATTTCGCAGGTAATTAAACCGACTGTAACTATGTCTATACCCTGGAAAATTTAATACCTAACAAGGAAGATAACGATGTCTCTCAATCCCCTTCAAATTAAAGAACTTCTAGACGAAAATCGCGCCCACGAGTGTGATGGCTTTGGCAAAGAACATGTCTGTGTGCGGATCGCTTCAATAGCCGAACTGCCTTCCCGCTTTGGCCAGTTTCAAGTGGTCGCCTTCTATAACAACCGCGATGGCAAAGAGCATGCGGCATTTGTACATGGCGATGTTGCCGGCGCTGAAAATGTCCCGGTGCGTATGCATTCTGAATGCCTAACCGGAGACGCTATCGGCTCTCTACGCTGTGACTGCCGTGACCAGCTGGAAACTGCCCTGCGAACGATCGGGCAAATGGATAACGGCATCCTGCTTTACTTGCGCCAGGAGGGACGCGGGATTGGCTTGATCAACAAAATTCGCGCTTATGGCCTGCAAGATTATGGCTATGACACCGTTGAAGCCAATCTGGCCTTGGGATTCCGAGATGATGAACGCGATTATAGCGTGGCTGCGCATATGCTCCAGTCGCTCAAGGTCGAATCCGTGCGCTTGCTGACCAATAACCCCAAGAAAATCAACGACCTGGCTGCTTACAGTGTCAAGCTCGGCGACAGTATTCCATTGATCATCCCGCCCAATCCCTACAACGAGTTTTATTTGAAAACCAAAGCCACGAAGTCGGGACATATGTTGAACTTTGGGAGTGAGGTTCGTTTCTTGGAGCAGATCGATCGCCCGGTTGTCGAAGGGATGACGCTCGAACAAATTGGAGTTTTGCACCAGGGCGAGGAGCAGCGAAATGGCAGATAAGACGATGGGATTCGCTCGGCGGATCGTCGTGATTACCGGCGCAACCGGTGGGCTGGGGCGTGTGGTTGCCCTCAGCCTGGCGAAAACTGGAGCCCGGCTTGTGCTGGTCAGCTCAAGCGCTGAAAAGCTCGAAATATTGGAGCGCGAGCTGAATCTGGGTGAGGAGCGGACGCTCTCTATTGCTGTAGACCTGAGCCAGCCCGAAGCCGCCCAAAGTGTACTGGATGTCGTGGTTGCAGGGTTTGGACGAGTGGATATCCTCTTACACTTCGTTGGTGGGTGGAGTGGGGGCATCCCAGTGCCTAAGGTTTCAGCCGAGGATGTATCCACGATGTTACAGCAGCATCTTTGGACAACCTTCTATCTGGCGCAGGTGTTTGGCCCTCACCTGGAAGCTAACGGTTGGGGACGCTTGATTGTTGTGTCTTCACCAAGTGTTGCCGCACCACCAGCAAATAGCGCGCCGTATGCGATCGGAAAATCTGCTCAAGAAGCTCTGATTCTTACGCTGGCTGAGGAATATAAAGGCACAGGCGTGACGGCCAATGTGCTGCGCGTCCGTTCAATAGATGTGAAGCACGAGCGTGATAACCAGCCATCGCCCAAAACGGCATCATGGACGACTCCTGAGGAAATCGCCGCTGCGATTCTTTATTTGTGTTCTGAAGAAGCGGGTGTGGTTAATGGTGCGCGAATCCCTCTCTATGGAAGCCCCTAAGGTAGGCTAAACCGAGTATTTTGTGGATATTGAATTGGAAGATTTATCACTGGACGAGATTAAGAAGACGCCTATCAAACACATCAAGCACTGCCCTGATTGCCGTGAACACCGCCTTCAACGATTGAGAGAAATAGAAGAGCAGTGGCAACAAAATAAAAACTCACAGTAGCCCGCTTGAAAGCACATTACCGGTACTGATTAAGTTGTGGAGGCATGTATGAAAACGATAATAATTATTGGAATGTTCCTGACAACAGGTTTTCTTCTGTCGGCTTGTACCTCAGGGCTTGGATCCAGGACCTCCTCGCAGCAAGAACCAACCTCTGCGGAATTTACTGAGACGGTTACACCTACTACCCCCAAATCCTCGCCAGAGCAGCCTTCTCCGCCAACAATCTTGTCAGCAGAATCCCCACCCAGGGGAGCCGCTTCGGAATTTTCCACAGATTTCAGCAAGCACACCGTCTCCTATGGCGAAATTTTGTCGGGAGGCCCACCCAAAGACGGCATCCCGGCAATTGACGAGCCGGTTTTTGTCGATGTCGACGAAGCGAATAGCTGGCTGAAACCAGTCGAACCGGTTATCTTAGTCGAAGTGGGCGACGAAGCGCGTGCTTATCCACTACAAATCTTGATCTGGCATGAGATTGTCAATGACACCCTGGGCGACCTTCCTCTGGCAGTGACATTTTGCCCTTTATGCAACACCGCTATCGCCTTTCAGCGCACCTTCGAAGGGCAAGTATTGGATTTCGGCACTACCGGCAGGTTGCGTTACAGCAACCTGATCATGTATGACCGTCAGACCGAGACCTGGTGGCAGCAGGCCAACGGCGAAGCAATTGCTGGTCAATATGCCGGTTCGCAGCTCGAGTTCTATCCTGCAGTGATTGTCTCCTGGCAAGAATTTAAAGCCGCTCACCCGGATGGATCGGTGCTATCGCGGGAGACAGGCTCCGGCCGCTCGTATGGTCAAAATCCTTATACAGGCTATGATGATGTCAACAATCCCCCTTTCTTGTACGATGGCCCACAGACGCCAGGGATACTGCCTCCGGTGGCGCGAGTTTTGACCGTAGATTTGAGTGGAGAGGCCGTAGCTTATCCATACGAAACCCTGGAAAAGATTCGGGTTGTAAACGATGCTGTGGGAGGTCAGCCTGTCGCGGTTTTCTGGGCTTCTGGGACAGCCTCAGCATTGGATACTGGTTCGATTGCCAGTGGGCGGGATGTGGGTTCCGCGACTGCCTACTCCCGAGTTTTAGATGGATTGGATTTGCGATTTGATTTTGTCGATGGGCGAATAATCGATCAGCAAACAGGGAGTGAATGGAATGTGCTTGGCCAGGCTGTTTCTGGTGAGCTGGCAAGTAAGCGGCTTTCCCCTGTTGTAGCGATCAACCACTTCTGGTTTTCCTGGGCTGCATTCAAGCCAGAAACGAGGGTATACCAGCCATGATCATTGATTCCTTATTCGGTCACTTGAGAAAAAAAACGGCCTCCAAACGAGTCTTTGAGGTTAGTCTCACTGGTTGTGGCGTAAGAGGATAACTGTGGCATAAGAGAAGATTTGGGACAAGAAGGGACGGATGTCAAAATCGCCCTCCCATGTCGGGCCATCGAAGCAGTAGCTGAGGTAAAGCCCCCAAAATGGTCCAAAATGGGGGTTGACGCAGGTGATCACGACATGGAAAGGGGGTAAGAACGAAGCAGTAGGCCAACTAACGCCGGGTAGATCGGATCAGCCGGG
>JAQBDA010000183.1:0-5173 GCA_032124675.1 Chloroflexota bacterium | reverse complement strand
CTACTCTTTAATCTGTACGATGACCCCGACACCGTCAAGCAGATTTCTTCAGAAATCACCCACTATTGGTTGCAGTATTACGAAGATCTGGTCGCCGCCATCCAAAAAACAGGTCGTGGAACTACGCCCTGGGCGCCCATCTGGGCGCCGGGACGGTGCTATATGCTGCAGAGCGACTTCTCAGCTATGATCTCTCCAAGGATGTTTGAGATGTTTGTGCTTCCAGATCTCGCCACATGCTGTGAAAAAATTGGTTATGCATTCTATCACCTGGATGGCAAATGACAAATCAATCACCTGGACCTGCTGCTGTCATTGGAGGAGTTGGCTGGAATCCAATGGATTTCTGGCGAAGGTCAACCACCTCCCTCATCTTGGCTCTCATTGCTAAAGCGGATCATTGATGCCGGGAAACTATGCCAGCTATATGTAAGCGCAGAAGAAGCGCTGACGATCGTTCGTGAACTCGGAGGACATGGTTTCGCATTTTACATCACAGATTCTATGACAGCCGATGAAGCGAGCAGATTCATTAGTGTGTTGATCGCTGATACAAATTAAAAGAGGAACCAATAAGCACACAATACTGGTCGCAACAATCATTAAGGAGTAATCTATGAAATTCTTTCTCGATAGCGCCATGGTTGATGAAATCGAATACGCACTGGATGCCTTTAACATCGACGGGGTGACAACCAACCCTCGCCACGTGCAGGTTTCCGGCAAACCCTTTCTGACGGTGATCCAAGATATCGCCAAACTGGTCGAAGGGACTGATAAGACCGTATCTGTGGAAGTAAACCCCCACTACTTGACGTATGAAGAAATAATTCCTGAAGCTGTGAAACTGGCTGCAATCTCCCCCAATTTTGTTATTAAGCTCCAATGTATGGAATCCGCCTTTAAAGCTATTGAAACCCTGGCCAAGCAGGGTATCCGCATTAACTGCACTCTAGTTTTTTCCTCCATGCAAGCCCTACAAGCAATGCGCTCCGGTGCTTATTACGTTTCACCATTTATTGGATGGAAAGAAGCTAACGCAGAGGAAACGCGTGGATTCATTGATGAGATCGTGGCCATTCGCGACAATTACGATTTCAGCACTGAGGTCATCGTGGCAGCCGTCCGAAATGCCCGACAGATCATCGATGCTGCCCTCGTTGGTGCCGATATTGTCACTGCTGGGCTGGCAGTGTACCAAGATGGTTTCCAACATCCCTATACTCAAGAAGGCATTCGGAAATTCAGCAGCTTCTGGGATCAGACCCAGTACGAGAATTAGACCATGTTCCTGAACCAAATAAGTTTGAACATCCAAGAGGGTTTCCAGCCCATCGAGGCCATTTCTTATCTGGAAAAGTTGCCGAACGGGGCGCGTTTTTCTGCCGTGGGTGTGGCATTAGATGTATCCTTCTATGCTCCTGGGGTCGTCCGATTGCAGTTGGATGCCCAGGATAAACCAGATTACGGTCTTCTATCAAGTTTTCCGGATGACAACCTTGTTGTATATGTCAGTGAGACGCAACATGGATACCAGATTGAGTCTGGGGATGTGGCTTTGGAATTGCTGACCTCACCTATGCGGGTGGCACTCAAGTTGGGTGATCAATCATTGTTAGAGTCAGTTACTGACCGGACTATTCTTGGAAAGCTACGCTGGTCGCCATTTGCAAGGAACGACAGCGCCTGGCTGGCGAGTTTCGCACTCCAAAGTGGGTTCCCGATTTACGGTCTGGGAGAGAAATTTGGCCCCCTAGACCGGAAAGGACAGCTGATCGATTCCTGGAATGAAGATGCTACGACACTTAATTCGGAGCTTTCCTACAAAAATGTCCCCTTTGCCTGGAGCCCCAGGGGTTGGGGGATTTTCACCCATACCACTGGGCGAGTAGTACATGCTGTAGGGTATCCTCAGTGGTCCCATCGCAGCTATATCCTGAGAGTGCAAGAAAAGGGTCTGGATATTTTCTTATTTGCTGCCAGAACACCATCCGAGATGCTCGAAAAATATACCACCTTGACAGGCAGAACCAAGGAATTACCTCGCTGGAGCTATGGCACCTGGATATCTCGTGCGTATTACAAAACTTCAGAAGATATCCTGGATGTCTCGAAGAAAATACGTGATCACAGAATACCATGTGATGTCCTGGTACTGGATGGTCGGGCATGGCACAAGATGGAAACCCGATTTGATTTCCAATGGGATGAGGAGCGATACCCCGACCCCGTTGAATTCGTTACCCAATTGCGGAAAAATAATTTCAGGCTATGTCTATGGGAATACCCGTACATTTCAGTCAAGAATCCACTATTTAACAAGTTGGCCCAAAAGGGATATTTGCTAAAAACCCAGGAGGGAAAACCGTTTATACACCATTGGCTACCTTACCCCTTTGATTCTATTTATCCCCATTTGCAACCAAGTGGGATTATCGATTTCACAAATCCAGAAGCATACCAATGGTATCTTGAAGCCCATAAACCGCTTTTCGATGTCGGCGTTAGCGTGATGAAGAGCGATTATGGTGAATCAATCCCAGAAAATGTGGTTGCCTATAATGGTGATACTGGCTCGCGGTTGCATAATGTATATTCGCTTCTATACAACCAATGCGTTTATGATGCCACCAAGAGGTATTCCAGCGATGGTGCCATAGTTTGGGGACGGGCTGGTTGGGCTGGTAGCCAGCGCTACCCAATTCAATGGGGCGGTGATCCCCAATGTGACTGGGAAGGTTTGGCAGCCAGTATACGCGGGGGACTATCATATGGTATGAGCGGCGGACCATTTTACAGCCATGATATTGGGGGGTTCGCGGTTGGCGACCCACCCGCAGACTTATACATTCGTTGGGCTCAGGCTGGTGTGATGATGTCGCACACTCGCTTCCATGGGATCGGTCAACGTGAGCCCTGGGTATTCGGCGAAAAGGCCGAAACCATTGTAAAAGAGTGGTTATCATGGCGATACCAACTGATCCCGTACTTACAATCATGCGCTCAAGAAGCTTGTATTAATGGGCTTCCAATAATGCGCGCCATGCCGCTTGCATTTCCGGATGATCCTTTAGCCTGGGGTTTTGACGAGCAATATATGTTTGGTCCATCTCTATTAGTCGTGCCAATCTTAAACCCTGAGAGTAAAGTGCGTTTTTATTTACCAGGTGGTGAATGGTACGATCTGTGGAATGGGGATCGTATCGAGGGCCCCTTGCTGATCGAGCGCACGGTTCCCCTGGACTATATTCCTATATATGGACTGGGGGGAACGATACTCCCCCTTGGACCTACAGTCCAGCATACCGGCGAATTGAAACCAAATATTCATCTGGCTGAGGTTTGGCAATTTGGCGAGCTCAAAAAGGGTATGACTCTACCCGGATTTGACTTGAAGATTGAAGATAAGATGATTTCGAATCTTCCAGATGGTGTAAAGATAAAAATATGGAAGTAGAGATAAATCCCTGGAAAAATGGCGACAACCCACAATCGAATATTTTCAGAATTCATTAGAAAGGAGAATTGATCATGAAAAAGGGTATATTGCTACACGAAGTAGGAGACGATGTTGGCGTAACCGCCATGGACTTGAAGGCTGGAGAAGTCGTACAAGCCGTGACCCTGGATGGTGAACCTGTCACCCAAATTAACTTGGTGGATGATGTTCCCCTAGGACACAAAGTTGCCATGCGGGATATGCAGAACCAGAAGCATATCATCGAATACGGTCGCCCCATCGGATATGCCACCCAACCAATCGCTGCTGGCGCGCATGTCCATACTCACAATATAAAAAGCCTTCGCTGGTCTGGTAAGTCGCAGATCATTGATCACTAGGAGAATTAACCATGACGAATTATTCCGATATCCCTCTTACAGGTTATCGCCGTGAAAATGGCCGAGTCGGTATCCGCAATCATGTCTTGATCGTGTCCGTCGACGATATTTCCAATGCCGCCGTTGAAGGTGTAGCCCACCTGATCCGCGGCACATTTGCACTGCCCCATCCCTATGGCAGGCTGCAATTTGGGGATGATCTCGATCTGACTTTCAACACCTTGATCGGAACTGGAAGGAATCCAAATGTGGCTGCCGTGGTCGTAATCGGTATTGAACCGAACTGGACCGATTACATAACAAATAAGATTGCCGAGACCGGGAAGCCGGTGGCTGGGTTCAGCATTGAACGCTCTGGTGATCTCAAGACCATTGAGAAGGCTGCTCGCAAAGCCAAAGAGTATGTACATTATGCTTCAGCGTTGCTGCGCGTCCCGGTGGACTGGAATGAGTTGTGGGTCTCAACCAAATGTGGTGAATCCGACACCACTAGCGGATTGGCATCAAATCCAACAGTGGGGCGTATCTTCGATCGTTTAGAGAAGAAAGGAAATACGCTGATCTTCGGAGAGACAACTGAAGTTACTGGCGCCGAAGATATTATCATGGAGCGCTGCACGACACCAGAGGTTGCCGCTCAGTTTAAAGCTGCCTTTGATGATTATCAGGAATTGGTTCAATCGCAAGGGGTCAACTTGATGGGCTCTCAACCCACAGAAGGCAATATCCGCGGCGGCCTTTCTACCATTGAAGAAAAAGCCCTGGGTAATATCGAGAAGATGGGACAATGCAAGATGGTAGGTTTCCTGGAACCAGCAGAAGAGCCTAGTCGTCCGGGTTTACACTTTATGGATTCATCCAGCGCAGCAGCCGAAATGGTTACACTGTGCTGTGCAGCAGGCGCAACGGTGCACCTCTTTACTACCGGTCAGGGTAACATCGTCGGCAACCCGGTACTGCCGGTCATCAAGATGTCTGGGAATCCTCTAACAGTCGAAACCATGTCAGAGCATATCGATGTAGACATCACTGGGCTCCTGCGCTTCGAATATAACCTGGATGGTGCTGCTGACCGTGTTATGGAAATAATGGCCCATACGATCAACGGACGATTGACCAGCGCAGAAGCTTTGCGCCATGATGATTTCGTTCTGACGAAGTTATACCGCAGCGCATAGTTCGCAACCCCTAGTATTACAGCGCAAGGTAGGGCAAAATCAGGCCGGGTAGCCTGAAATCGAAAGGCATGGTATCTTTCTCCGACCACAGCCACGTGAGAAGGAGAAGAGAAAAACCATGCCTACGGGAATTGTAACTGAAACTTGCCCTGCGC
>JAQBDA010000182.1:0-9515 GCA_032124675.1 Chloroflexota bacterium | reverse complement strand
CTATTTGTGGATACGGTTCCAGCAATCGCCAGATGTCCCGATTCCAATTTTTCTATCCATAAGGAGAGACTGTAATGCGTAAGAAGATACTTCGTCCGATCACGTTGCTGATGACCTTGATCATCCTTCTGAGCCTGGTTTTGTCAGCCTGCACGCCAGCTGCGACAACCACGCCGGAAGCAACCCAAGAGCCCGCGATGACAGAAGAGCCCGCGGCGACAGAACCACCCGCGGGTTCAACGCTTGCGGTAGGCATCGTTCTACCAACCAAAGATGAACCGCGCTGGATCCAGGATGAGACCCGCTTCCGGGAAGCCTTGGGTGCAGCGGGCTATGACGTAGAAATCCTGTTCAGCCAGGGTTCCTCCGCGACCGAAAAATCCAACGTCGAAGACCTGATTACCAAGGGCATTAAAGTGCTGATCATCTGCCCGCAGGATGGTTCTGCTGCGGCCGCCGCCGCTGAAGCCGCCCGCGATGCCGGTGTGGCCGTGATCTCGTACGACCGCCTGATCCGCGACACCGATGCCGTCGATTACTACGTGACCTTCGACAGCATCGCCGTTGGTGCCCAGCAGGCCCAGTACCTGGTGGACAATGCCGAAGGCAGCGGCAACCCGCTGTACCTGTATGCGGGTGCTGCTTCCGACAACAATGCCTTCATTTTCTTTGAAGGCGCCTGGGGTGTGCTGCAGCCGCTGATCGCGGACGGTACGTTTGTGGTTAAGAACTCCAGCGAGGCAGTCGCGCTGATGGACAAGGGCGATCTTACCCGTGACGAGATGGCCGGAATCATCGGCCAGATCACAACCAACTGGGACTTCAACACCGCCAAGAACCTGGCCGAAGCCAACCTGACCGCCACAACCACGGCTGATAAAGGCCGGGTTTTCATACTGGCCCCGAATGATGGCACCGCCCGGGCGATCGCAGATGCTTTTGCTGCTGACCCGGATGTGACCGAGTACTTCGTGACCGGCCAGGATGCCGAAAAGGCTTCCGTGCAGTACATCATTGACGGCAAGCAGTCGATGACCGTGTTCAAGGATGTGCGCACGCTGGTGAATGACGCCATCAATGCCGCCGTGTCCCTCCTGGAAGGCAATGCACCAACTGCCAGTGGCGCCTACAACAATGGTGTGGTCGATGTCCCGGCGATCCAATCGCCAGTGGTCACGGTCGATGCTGGCAATGTTGTTGCAGAGCTAATCGACTCCGGCTATTATGCAGCCAGTGATTTCACCGGTTTAGAGGCACTCGCCGCTGCCCCAGAGCTTGTTTCTGGACGGGTAGGTATCGTTCTGCCGACGCGGGATGAGCCGCGCTGGATCCAGGATGAGACCCGCTTCCAGGATGCTTTTGATGCACTGGGCGTCGAGGTCACGATCCTCAACAGTGAGGGCGACTCCGGCAAGGAGCGAGCCAACGTCGAAGACCTGATCACCAGGGGTGTCCAGGTCATCATCATCACACCGCATGACGGCACCGCTGCCGCTGCGGCTGCCGAGGCAGCCCGGGATGCCGGGGTCAAGGTGGTCGCCTACGACCGTCTGATCCTCGACACCGAGGCTGTGGACTACTACGTGACCTTCGACAGCATCGCCGTGGGTGAAGCTCAGGGTCAATACCTGGTCGACAAAGCCTCCGGTTCCGGCAACCCGCTCTACCTGTACGCCGGCGCTGCCACTGACAACAACGCCTTCCTGTTCTTCGAAGGCGCCTGGAACGTGCTGCAGCCCAAGATCGCCGATGGCACTTTCGTCATCAAGAACTCCAGTGAAGCAGTAGCCCTGCAGGATAAGGCTCAGCTGACCCGCGACGAGATGGCCAATATCATCGGTCAGGTCACCACCGAGTGGGATTTCAACACCGCCAAGAACCTGGCTGAAGCCAACCTGACAGCCACAACCGCTGAAGACAAGGGTGATGTGTTCATCCTGGCTCCCAATGACGGCACTGCTCGCGCCATCGCCGATGCGTTCGCCGCCGATGCCGATATCTCCAACTACGTGGTCACCGGTCAGGATGCTGAGATCGCCTCCGTTCAGTACATCATCGACGGCAAGCAATCGATGACCGTCCTGAAGGACGTCCGCACCCTGGTGGCTGACGCCATCGCCGCTGCGGTTGCTTTCCTCGACGGCAGCACCCCACCGGAAACCCAGACCTACAACAACGGTGTCTTCGATGTGCCCGCCAAGCCGTCTGTCGTAATTTCCGTCGACAAGGACAATGTCCAGGCAGAGATCATCGACTCCGGTTACTGGCCCGCTGAAGAATTTACCGGGCTGGGTGAATAAGAGTTAGACTTTTTGATTGGAGTAGTGATGGGCGATCCATCACTACTCCTGTCCAATAATTACCTTGGAGAATGTCAGGGTGTCTGGGCGGTCGACGCCCGCCCAGACACCCCCAACCTCCCGCCAACTGCGCAATTCCAAATTCAATAAAATTCGGATTACCTGATCTTTCAAAATGGCTCAATCTATAAACACGTAGAAGGGTGTGCTTATGGAACAAACCGCAGATAATATACCTGTCGTCGAATTGCGTAATATCAAGAAAAGTTTTGGGGCTGTTCAAGCTCTCCGTGGAGTTGACTTAGTATTACATCATAACGAAGTACTAGGGCTGGTTGGTGACAACGCTGCCGGTAAATCTACACTGATGAAAGTTCTTAGCGGAGCCTATATCCCAGACGAAGGGGAAATCTTTATCGAAGGCAAGAAGGCATCCTTTGCAAATCCTATGGATGCTCGTCGCCAGGGAATCGAGATGGTATACCAGGACTATGCCCTGGCGAACAATCTCGACGTAGCTGCGAATGTGTTCATGGGACGCGAAGTAGTAACCATAAAATTGGGTCCGCTGGGGGTGATGAATTACCCCTACATGGAGCAGGAAACACAAAATCTGCTGCAACGGCTTAATATAAGAATCGCCTCTGTACGCCAAAAGGTGGAGAGACTTTCCGGCGGTCAGCGACAAGCAGTAGCCATCGCTCGCGCAACAGCCTTCGATGCCAAGGTTATTATCATGGACGAGCCTACAGCGGCATTGAGCGTGGCAGCTATTGATCAAGTGCTTGAATTGGTGGAGGAAACGAAAGCACAGGGTTCTTCAATCATCATCATCAGCCACCGTCTGGAAGATATTTACAGAGTAAGCGACCGGATGATCGTGCTCCGCCAGGGGCGCAAAGTCTCCGATACTCCGGTGGAGGGTGATATTCATGAATTCCGCGAACGAGTTGTGGCTTACATGATTGGTGCCCGTGATGATTTCGCTGAAAAAACAGTCGCTGAATAGGCTCGAGGAGGCACATGATGTCATTCGTGGATGATGTTCGCAAATTATTGCGAGGGAATATCCGTGATTATGGGATGTTCATTGCCTTATTTGTTATTGTTGTTATCTTTACCTTGGCAACAGACGGATTATTTATTTCCCCCAGAAATATAGTCAATCTGGTGAATCAAACCGGCTTTATTGCCGTATTAGCTGTAGGTATGACATTGGTCATTGTTATCCGGCACATTGACCTATCGGTTGGTTTTTTAGCAGGGTTTCTAGGAGCGATTGCTGCTGTCGCCTTGGAACAGTGGGACCTTCCTATTATTTTAGTCATCCCTTTTGTTCTCGGATTAGGCATTCTAGCCGGGCGTCTAACATCTTTTATGGTAGCAGATCTGGGAATCCCTGCTTTTGTTGCCACGCTTGCGGGATGGTTAGGTTATAGAGGGGCATTGCAGCTTGTAACCAGATCTACAGGCACAATCATTATTACGAATGACGCATTTAATGACATAGGCAACGGCTTTATTCCAGATATTCCCTATGACTCGATAATGCCAGGATTTCACAAAGTTACTTTATTACTTGGGTTGATGGGTATCGTTCTATTTGTTTCTAGCGCAATGATTACTCGCGCTAGAATGCAAAGACAAAACGGCGAAGTCTCATCGATTGGAATGTTCTTATTAAAACTGGCAGCCGGCTCAGTTTTAATCGGGGGTATCGCTTGGATACTCGGAGGGGATAGAGGTCTTTCGTGGACTGCTGTCGTCATATTAATAGTGGCAATATCGTATCACTTTATGACCACAAGGACAGTCCTTGGCAGACACATCTATGCTGTTGGTGGGAACCCAGAGGCAGCCGAATTGAGCGGTATCAGTGTTAAACGCATAACGCATGTGGTTTTTGGATCGATGGGTATGCTCGCTGCATTGGCTGGTATATTATTTGCCTCCCGCCTGCAATCTGCCACAACAACTGCCGGAACACTGTTTGAACTGGATGCCATCGCAGCGGCTTTTGTTGGCGGTGTATCAGCAGCAGGTGGAGTCGGTACTGTGATAGGATCGCTCGTCGGTGCTTTGGTTATGTCATCACTGACAAACGGCATGAACTTGATGGGTATCGATATCTCCTACCAGTATATCGTCAGAGCTGTAGTGCTTGCAGCTGCGGTCATATTCGATGTCACCACCCGTAGGTCAAGAAATTAGACCTAGAAGTCATCTATAAAATGGCAGAATGGGGTGTTTTGCAGCGGCAAAGCCGCTGCAAAACACCTCTTTCATATTCAGCGGTGATCATCCCCTTGACAGGTTAAAAACTTCTTGACAAACATATAATTCATGGTAGAGTATGATTGTATACTTATTTGTGACAGCATTCAGATATGCTGGATTTCGTATGTATCTGTAATTCCTATTCATTCTTACAATTAGCATAACTTTGTAGACGGTTGCGATGGTTTCTTGCTGGAGTATCTTAAGGGATACCAGGGGTGTAATACACAAAATAATATCCTGGTATATCCTTTTTGGAGGAATCGCCTCACGGATTAAATTCATCTGGAAAGGAGGAGAATAGATATTTGACGCAGCGAAATCGTTCACCCCATTGAGGCAAACGGCTATAACAGTCCCGTTAAATAAGACCTCACCCGAGTAAGTCTGCATCAAGCAAACAAGAACCATTTTATGCACGGAGGTAGAAGATGTCTAAAAAAGCAATGACTCTGATGAGCATTCTCATGCTCGCCAGCATGTTCCTGGCTGCATGCGCTCAGCCCACTGCGCCGCCCGCTGAGAAAATCGTCGAGACGGTCATCGTCACCCAAATCGTAGAAGTTGCCGGGACACCAGAAGTGAAGGAAGTGGTCACAACGGTTGTTGTCGAACCGACCGCAGCTCCAGAGACTCCAAAACTGGAGATCTTTCACTGGTGGACCGGTCCCGGTGAGCGTGAAGCCGCGGATGCGATGTTTGCAGCCATGAACGCGGCCTATCCAGCGGTCGAGATTGTCGAGAATCCGGTTCCAGGCGGCGGCGGCACCGAGCACCGCATCGTTTTGAAAGCCCGCATCACCGCTGGCATCCCGCCAGACACCTTCCAGACCCTGGGTGGTGCCGAGTTGAAAGACTATGTAGACAGCAATGTGTTGGAACCCCTGGATGAATTCTATGCGTCCTCCGGATACGCGGATGTGATCCCCAAACCACTGCTCAATGCAGTGTCTATTAATGGGCATCCATATTCCGTCCCATTGAACATGCACCTAGAGAATATCTTGTACTACAACCAGAAGCTGTTCGACGAGCTTGGGATATCTGCACCTACCGGTTATGACGACTTGCTGGCTGCCTGCGATGCGATCAAAGCCGCCAAGCCTGATATGGCTTGCCTGGCTGTAGGCTCGAAAGACAATTGGTCGGATGTCTTTGTGCTCGATACTATAATGATGGAACTGGGCGGTCCGCAGTACTATGTCGATTTCTTCAAGGGCAATGTTGATGTTGCCAATGACCCCATATTCAAGGAGTCTCTGGAAAAATTCGCTGCTCTACAGCCTTACATCAACAGCGATCATTCCAGTTTGACCTGGGACCAGGCGGTCGGCGCGGTAGGTGCTGAACAGGCAGCCATGACCATCATGGGTACCTGGGCAATCGGTGCCTTCATTCAGGGCTCGGGCTGGCAGCCTGGTGTTGATTTTGGCGCGGTGAACTACCCCACCAAGCCAGAGCGCATCCTGCTCTTCCACCCCGATACCTACGGCTGCACGGTTGGCGCACCAGATCCGGAAGCATGCATGGACTGGCTGTCGGTGGTTGCTTCACCTGAGCTGCAAATCCCCACCGACGTTACTCAGGGCGGCATGTTTGCCCGCACTGATATCGATCCCACTGAATTCCCGGATCCTATCCGCCAGGAGATGCAGGAGTTTGTGAGCAATAACCCGGATAAACTGATCTTAGATCAGCACGGTACCATTCTCCCGAATCCCGCTCAGGTAGAGTACCGGGTTATCATCTCATCCTTCTTCGCCGATTCTAGCCCGAGTGTTGATGATGCAATCCAGCAAACAGCCACCATGATGGATACCTTCAACGTGAAGGAAGGTGCATCTTGGTATCAATGGCCGTAAAAGGCAGCATAAACGAGACCTCTTACCGCAAGTAGAAAGTGGCTGCCGAATGAGTCGATACTCATTCACCAGGATCGAGGTTGATTAGACAATGCAGGTAGGGGTACATGAACGATATGTACCCCTACCTGACTTTGACTGGTAAAGGGGGATCATCTTTATCAGGGATGTTTTTCCCTTCTGGTATATTATCAAAATGAGGGTACAAGATTGACCTCTGCGAAGGCACGACCCAGACAGAAAAAGGTATCGATATCAGAATTCCTGGTATTTACATTGCCGCTGATACTTTTCTTGCTGATTCTATATGGTAGCCTGTTGTGGAACGTTTATGTATCCCTGGCGAACTGGGTCAGCACGGCACCTGACTACACCTTGACCGGGTTTAAATGGTACAGTTATTTGTTCAACCAGGGTCGTTTCTGGGTGGATGTCCAAAATAACTTGAAATGGCTGATCCTTGGAGTGATCCCTACGACGGTGGTCGCCATATTCTTAGCATATTTGCTGGAATTGGCGCCATTTCCAGGGGTTGAATCGTACGTCAGGACGCTTATCCTTTACCCAGTAGCAATGTCCTTCGTGGTAACCGGTACCATCTGGTCCTGGATGTACCAGCCGGAGAGAGGCGTATTTAATACCGTTTTAGGTCGGTTGGGTATTGATTCTCCATTGATGTTTACCAATAACCCTACCACCGCCACCTATTGGTTAATCCTCATATTTATCTGGCAATATTTAGGTTTTTCGGTCATTATCATTCAATCATCATTCCGCACCAACGAGCTGCAAGAGATGATCGAAGCAGCGATCGTCGACGGCGCTTCCAGACTCAGAATCCTGTTTTCGGTCATCCTCCCCAACATTCGCTCCGGTCTGCTGGTACTGGTATCCCTTCTACTGATCAGCACTTTGAAAGTGTTTGACATTGTGTGGATTGTAACCAGAACCGGTCCAGGTATTGCGACCGATGTGCTGGCGACGAACATGATCGTAACCGCCTATGATCAACGCCTGATGTCAGCCGGTGCAGCTATCGGTGTGATCATCTTTCTACTTGCATTCATCCTGGTCATTCCCTATACCATCTACGCCCTCAGGAAGTGGTTTGAATGAAAAGCAAAAGCCCGGTAATAAAAATCATCGTTCTTGTCGTCCTCATAGGGCTGACCTGTATTTACATTTTACCGATTTACGTGATGATCACTAATTCCCTGAAGACAATGCCGGAGATCCAACAGCGAACTTATCTGGCATTCCCCAGCCAGCCACAGTTTCAGAACTACACGACGGCATTAATTGGCAGCCGGGAATTCTTGATACCCATGCAGCGCCCCATCATCAACTCGACAATCATCACGCTCACCGTTACCGCGCTGGCAATATTTTTCGGAGGGCTGGCGGGTTATTATTTGAGCCGCAACAAGTCAACTTTCGCCCGGGTCATCTTTGTCCTGGTCGGTATTGCGCTTTACCTGCCTTATCAGGCGGTAATCATCCCATTGACGACCCTCACAGCTAGAAGCGGGTTGGCAAACTCTTATCTTGGCCTGATACTCAGTTATTTGATCATCAACCTGCCACTGTCTTCAGTCCTGCTGGGCACCTTTTTCCTGGGGATTCCAAGAGAATTAGAAGAAGCCGCCGAAGTTGACGGAGCGAACAAAATTCAGATATTCTTCAGGGTTGTTTCCCCCATCTCGCTGCCCGCATACGCTTCGGTTGCGATTATTATATTTACCCAGGTATGGAATGAGTTTTTCATCGCCCTTACGCTCAGCAGCCCAAAAACACTGACTTCCCAGGTAGCGATGGCTATGACCCAGGGGAGCACAATTACTCCTTATAATCTACAAATGGCAGCAGCACTCTTAACCGTAGCCGTGCCTCTGTTGATCTTCCTGTTCCTCGGCAGATACTTCATCCGCGGCATCCTGGCAGGCGCACTTAAAGGCTGATACCCACCTGGGCATACGCCGAAAGTATCTTTATAAACCCCTATATCAAATACTGCGACTTGCTTAAGGAATCGGCTGTAATCATCATTAAAACTTTCAAGCCACTTTCAGCCGATTACCTGATGATAAAATAATCCCTGAGGACAAATTACAATCTTTAAGGAGGCCATATGTCATATTTAATTGTCACCGTTTATGATGACCCTGATGAAGCGATGCAGGTGCGTGAATCGGTCAGCAAGCAGGAAAAGGGCGGCTACATCAGCCTGGATGATTCTGCTGTTGTCGTAAAAGACGAGAACGGCAAAATCCACGTTAAAAACCAGGTCGACCGCGGTGCCAAAGTCGGCGCAGTTGGTGGTGGTTTCCTCGGTCTGCTGATTGGCGGTCTGCTGTTCCCGTTTGCAGGTCTGCTAATCGGCGCCGTAGGCGGGGCAGTCGTCGGTCATTTCATGGATAAAGGCGTCGACCAGGATTTTGTCAAAGACGTCAGCCAGGAGCTGAAGCCAGGTGGCTCGGCGCTGTTTATCATTTCCCGCGATCCGGACCCCAGCCAGGTGATTGCTACCCTGCAGATGTACAAAGGCAAGGTCTACCAGACCACCCTGGACAGCGAATCAGAGGAAGCATTGCGGCGCGGTATGAAGTAGCTGCCCTGGACACCTACAATAAACACATCCAGTAACCATTGATCACTGCCAGGAGGGCGCTCCTGCAGTGATCTGTTCTAACCGTCTTATGGAGCAGACTGCCAGTTGATTCACCCGCATGCCACCTTAAAAGTGATTGGTTCACGCATCGGTCATGGGGTTGTTGCCTCCGCAGATATCCCCATGGGTACTATCACCTATGCTTATGATGCCCTGGAAATCATTATCCCGCCTGGCGACCCCCGCCTGACAAACCCTCTGTACCAGGAGATAATCTATAAATATGGGGTGATCGAAGCAGATGGCAGCTTCTCGATAAGCTGGGATATCGCCAAGTATCTCAACCACTGCTGCCACTACAACACCCTCAGCACCGGGTTCGGCTTCGATATTGCTACTCGAGATATTGCTGCCGGCGAGGAGATCACCCAGGATTACGGTGCGTTCAACATGGACGATCCGCTAGTG
>JAQBDA010000181.1:0-25460 GCA_032124675.1 Chloroflexota bacterium | reverse complement strand
CATGTGACCTTCGCTTATTGTAGTCTGATATTCTTGCCGGATTATACTATGCTGATGTTTTCACCCACCTGGCAATTCGCCGAAGCATCTTTTTATACAACGGTTTCAAATACCGCGCATTGCTGGCAAATGAAACAGAAGGTACAATCGATTAATCGGACAACCTCACCGATCAGCCCGATTACACTGACCCCGCAGCGGGTTATTGATTAGAACGATCTTTTTGATTACGAATGGATTCCACATGCCAAACCCTACATCTGCGTTAGATGCGCGTCAACTCATTGCATGGCTAATCGAAGGAGATGTATCGATTCAGTACCAGGTCCATCGCGATCTTCTGGTGACCGAACGTCCCGACCTGCGCCAGCGCATCGCCAGTGAAGGCTGGGGTGCTCGCTTCCTCAGCTTCCGCAAAGCAGATGGTCATTGGGGGCAGCGTTTTTATCAACCGAAATGGATTTCAACCCATTATACGATCCTAGATTTAAAAAACCTCGCCATAGCCCAAGATAACGAGGCTATTAAGGGATCAATATTACAGGTAATCCATAAACTCACCGGTCCGGACGGTGGGATTTTTCCAATCGGAACCCAAAAGAAAAGTGACGTTTGCGTCAATGGGATGTTTCTAAACTACGCTTCATACTTCAGGATAGAAGAGGACGACTTAAAATCTATCGTTGATTTCCTGCTTTCAGAACATATGCAGGATGGTGGCTTCAACTGCGAATCCAACGGAAGAGGGGCTGTTCATAGCTCGCTGCATTCAACCATTTCTGTTATTGAGGGAATTTTAGAGTATGCAAAGAATGGCTATAAGTACAGGCTGGGTGAGCTGCAGGAAGCCGGAGAAAGGTCGAGATCATTTATCCTGCAGCACAGGCTGTTCCGGTCCGACCGCACCGGAGAGATCATCGATAAGAGGATGACCATGCTCTCCTATCCCTCACGCTGGAAGTACGATATCCTGCGCGCCTTGGATTATTTTCAGGCTGCTCGGGTCCGCTACGACCCGCGCATGCAGGATGCGCTGGATATCCTGAAGAGCAAGCGTCGCCAGGATGGCACCTGGCCGGTGCAGGCTAAGCATCCCGGTCAGACCCATTTTGACATGGAGGCCACCGGTGGCCCAAGCCGCTGGAATACTTTGAGAGCACTGAGAGTACTGAAACATTTCGGTGAAGATATCGACACGTGAAAATCTACCTTCGTAAAAGAGATCTAATCCTGATCCAGGTCAGCCTGCTGCTGGTCTGGCTGCTGGCCGCGCCAGCCTACCAGCCAGAAGTTCAAGCCCAATCGGGGCCCGCATCCCGCAGTGAATTGATCCTGGCTATGAACACCCTGCGCGTATCACGGGGGTTGCCGCCATTGATCGAAGACCCGATTGTCAACGCCGTTGCGCAGAATACTGCCGATATTATGGCAGCCAACAATATGTCCTGGCATATTGGCGATGTGCGCGGGCGCATCGCAGCCGCGGGCTATGGCGGCGGTGCGACAGTTTGGGCAACTGAGAATTTTGCCGTAGGGAATATGGGCATAGACGAGGTCATGCAAGCCTGGGCTGATCCTGAGCACATGCGTCCGGCGGCAATTCCGGCTTACTGCCATGTCGGGGCGGGTGTGTCCCAGGCGGCGAACGGCAGCTATTATTACGTTTTGCAGGCTGCCTATACCTCCGACAAGGCCTGCGGTGAGTACAAGTCCGTGCCGGGTGCCGGACCCGGGTCCGGCACCGGAGAGGGTGAAAACGTGCAGCCACCGGTATCGCAGATCATCATCCCGGTAAAGATCGCCAAGCCAGATGCCGATGGCAGGATTTTCCATATCGTCCAGGCCGGGCAGTCCTTCTGGTCTATCGCCATCGCCTACCAGATCACCATCCGCGATCTGGAGGTCTGGAACAACCTCTCTAGAGAGGACAGCTTACTGGTAGGAGAGAAGCTGTTCATCCCCTCCATTGGCACCGAGGGCTACGCCACACCCACGCCGGTCGGGATGATCCTGCAGGCGACCCCGGATGCCGATGGCAGAATCATCCACGAAGTGCATCCGTACCAGGCGCTGATCACGATCGCCAATGCTTATGACATCACAGTGGATAGAATCCTGGCTCTGAACGGGCTGCAGGTCGATTGGCCCCTGCAGATCGGCCAGAAACTGCTGCTGGATCCTGGAAATGTGACCCCCAGCCCGACCCCGCGCCCGCTCACCGCTGTCGAAATGCTCACCCCGGCCAGCGACGGCAGGTACTATCACGAAGTCAGCAGCGGCGAATTCCTCGCCTGGATCGCCGACCTGTACGATGTCAGCCTGACCGAGCTGATGGCCTGGAACGGGCTCACCTCGGAATCCATCATCGTACCCGGTCAGCAGCTGCTCTTGCGTGTCACACCGCCGGCGACGGAAACCCCAATCCCACCCCCGCCTAGTGTCACGCCAACCATCACCCGTACTCTGCCTGCCCCCACAGCTACGCTTGAGCAGACATCCTTTCCCCCCACAGTCGCCGCGACTCCAGCTGCAGCAGACCCGGCCAGTTTTTCCGGCATGGGTGCACTCCTGGCAGTCGTTCTGGTCGCTGGCGGCTTGCTTGTCGTTTGGGGTCTGGCAGTCCGCCGTAGGTAGCCGCAGAAAAAGGAATAAATCTTGAAAACCTGGTACGACTTCCGGGAAGAAGAACCTGCCCTGGCCGAGACCGGGAAGAGATTGGTCTTCCCATCCCGGCCTCATGTTGGATATGCCTTCTTTGCCACGATCCGCAAGGATGGCGCACCTCGCCTGCACCCCATCAGCGTCGTTTATTCCCAGGATCATCTTTACGTGCTGATCCCAACAACCTCCCCAAAATGTTCCGATCTGCTGAGAGATGGGCGCTATGCCTTGCAGGCCTTTCCTCCCGTACCGAATGATGAAAACGAAGAATTCTACATTTCGGGTCTCGCCAATCCAATCCGGGAGCCAGAGTTTCGTCAGGCGCTGATCGATGATACACACGTCATCGCAGAAGACGATGAAGTACTTTTTGAACTGCTTCTCGACCGGGTGATGCACACCAGGCTGGCAGACCGGGGTACTCCCGGCGAGCATCCTGTTCATGAAAAGTGGCGCGCATGACCCTCGCAAACGGGTGTGAAGGCAAAACTGCCGCCTGACATCGCCTCAGCCATGTGGTTCATTCACATCCCAGGCAGGATGGCATTCAACGAGCTAACCATGTTTGCTATCCACTCCCCGGATAACGGGTCGATTAAGAAGCGCGGCGTTTTCAGCATATAATGTTCAGGTGAGTGCAACTCATGGAAGAAAAAATCCTTATCGGGCGAGACCAAGAAATACTCGAAATTCCACAGGCAACATGGAAACAAGGCCTGGCACACATTCCGCAACACAGCCTGTCAAGATTGAGTTTTATGACCCATGCCCATCATCGAATTCGCTATTTTGTCGTGGAAGAAATGGTAAACACTCAGAAGCCGATTGAGCCAGAGTTCATTTCTGAGGGACTGAATATGCCGCTTGATTTGGTGAAGCCAATCCTGGAAGAACTAGAGAGAAACCTGTTCTTCTTGGTAAGGAACGATCAAGGTGCAGTGGCTTGGGCTTTTCCGGTAACCGTAGAGGATACACCACACAAAATGGTTTTCAGGGGTGGCGAACGGCTTTACGGTGCTTGAGCAGAAGACGCGATAGCGACGCCTTTCGTGCAAGGGCAATTACGAAAAGAATATTTTTCAATTGATGTAGAAACAAAGTGCGAACATTGCGACCAGGTAATGCACTTTTCAATAGATAGTAATATGCGAGTTTCCACTCGCGAAACAGACGCCAATCCATTGGTGTTTATGCCAGATATTGATTGGAATAGTTTCGCAGAACGAACCATCATCGATTCATACTGACGAAATTCAGTTTTCTTCTGGTCAGAAGAACACGCAAGAGAATACAGGACAAACACAAAGCAAGTGAACGGAGAGTATCTAACTTTGGAACAATGTGCTTATATAACCCCCATTGCGCACAGCGCCCTATTCGCTTTTAAGTAGGTACTCGATTAACAATCGCTACAGGATTATGTACTCTAATTGCCACCATCCAACTGATCCGCAAGCTGCAGCCAGATTCCATCACTCTCATCCAGACTGGAGTTCTTGCCGATGGTTGGGGCGATGAGGATGT
Source organism: Chloroflexota bacterium (assembly GCA_032124675.1). GTDB lineage: Bacteria > Chloroflexota > Anaerolineae > Anaerolineales > UBA4823 > JAQBDA01. The sequence goes on along the minus strand of JAQBDA010000181.1, from coordinate 21,275 downwards.
TGCCTGTGCAGACCTCATCGAGTCTGAGCTGCGTGGGTGGAGAATTGATATCGACGAGATCAAAGAGAGGGCAAGAGATTCTTATGATGGAAGGTTGTTTACGAATTCGGATCATTTCGCATTTCCTTCAGCAGATCTTGAGGCTGCATTAAAAATCGACCGGTTTGATTTTGCGATGATGGTTCACAATGATGATGGCGTGCTGTTCTTGAGGAAAGAACCGATACCATCGGTTTGATATAAATATAGTTAGGACTTACGCAGTTCGCAGGAGGCTGGGGGTGTTTGGGCGGGTGACGCACGCCCAAACACCCCCAAGAATCTCCTGAAGTGCGTAACTCCTATATAGTTATAATTTGTGGAATTACTCAGATAGCTTACCAGTGGAGGAGAATAATGAACCGCGATCGTTTTCTCATTGAAGCAGAAGAATTACTGACAAAAATAAATAACCCAGACATCCGTATATTTGATGCCACGATCATGTTTTACATCGGCCTGAGTCCGGAACAAGCAGCGAAGATGCCGACCGCCCACGCGCAGTATCTGGCGGGGCATATCCCAGGCGCGTGCTTCTTTGACCACCAGCTGTTCTCCGATCCCCTCAGCGATTACGAATATATGCTGGCACCGGATAGGATATTGGCCGGCGAGATCGGCAAGATCGGTATCGCCAACGATTCGGAAGTGATCCTGTACACCACCGCTATTTTAGCTTGCGCAACCCGTGCCTGGTGGCTGCTGCGCTATGCGGGTCTGGAAAATGTGCGTGTGCTCAATGGCGGTTTCGCAGCCTGGAAGAAGGCGGGTGGAGCTGTGGAACAGGAGGAGCAGAAATATTCAGCCACCCAATTTATGCCACAATTCAATCCAGCGATGATTGCCAGTCTGTCTGAAGTAAAGGCTGGGGTGGATACGGACAAAGTTAATATCGAGAATACTCTGATGCAGGATTGGTATGACGATGAACATATTCCCGGTTCTAGCTGCTTGCCGCTCACGGACCTGATGGTAGAATGGGACGCTTTTAAACCCGAAGATCAACTGGCTGCACATTTGAACAGCCATAGCCCGCATGAGCGTATCATCACCTACTGCGGCGGTGGGATTGCAGCCACACTGAACGCCATGGCATATTTGATGGCTGGTTACGATAATGTAGCGGTGTATGATGGGTCTTTGTATGAATGGATTGGCGAAGGGCAGCCGGTGGCGAGCAGTAAATAACCGATCGCTACCGGGATTTGCGCAGGCGTTGCGTCTGCGTTGGAAGTGAGAGGGGGGATGATGGTATCTTCTCCTGGCTATGCGCAGATGCTTGGTGAGGCTTATCCAACAATCCCTCCAATAACGGCCTGAAATTCCCCACTCTTTGCAAGCGGATCACCCAATCCCAAACGGGTTCGAACTTCTTCCAGCCTCCAGCGTAAGCCAGGTGGCGCAGCCTATCAAACCAGTCGGCGTGGGCACCCGCAGAGCGGAAAATAGATCCCCACCTGTAGAAGTCACGATAGGCCTGCCAATACCCAGCCGCTAAAGCCTCAGCACTCATCCTGGCCGGACGAAAAACCACGTGCCGCGTGTCATATAAATTCCAATTTTGCGATGTGATCCGACCCTGATCGGTCAGTCTTTGGTGAAGGGCAGTCCCCGGATAGGGTGTCAGGATATGAAAAGTTGCCGTCTCGATACCCTGCCTGATCGCCCATTCGACCGTCCGTTCAAAGACCGTTTCATCATCGTGATCCATGCCAAAGACAAAGCTGGCATTTACCATCACCCCTAATGCGTGCAATCGTTGGATTGCCGTCTCGTAGGGATTACTAATGCTCGACCCGTTTATATTATGAAATTTCTTTTGCTCCAGTAGATTGTTGTTGTCCAGGGTTTCAAAGCCGATGAATAGACTCCGCAGCCCGGCTGCGGCTGCCTTTTCCAAAATATTTGGCCTGAGGACTGATTTGACTGTTCCCGCGGCCTGCCATAAGCGATTCATCCCGCGCATCCCATCAAAAAGGTCTGCCGCGAAATGGGGATTACCGAAAAGATGGTCATCCAAAAAATACAGATGCTTCCCCGGCAGGGATTCGATCTCCTCCAAAGCCTTATCTACCGTTTGAGTGTAGAAGGACTTGCCGCCCTGGAAGAATGCTTCCTTGTAGCAGAAATCGCAGCGGTGCGGGCAGCCGCGCGAGACCACAATCGAATTGGGGACCAGATATAAGTGGCGCTTGATCAAGTCGCGGCGGGGGAATGGAGCACCATCAAGGGTTCTGTGGTATGAGCGGTAGATTGGTTTCGGGTACCAGGTCTGCCAATCAGCCAGGAATTGGGGCCAGGTGTCTTCCCCTGGTCCGATGAAGATCGTGTCGGCATGTTGAGCAGCCTCATCCGGCATGGAGGTCACATGCAAACCACCCAGGCAGACATAAGCTCCTCTGGCGCGGTAGTGATCCGCGATCTCGTAGGCGCGATAAGCGTTGGTGATATAAATCTGGATCACGACCAAATCTGGTTTGTCATTCCAATCCAGGATTTCCACATGCTCATCGACCAGTTCCACTTCCCAATGCCCAGGCAAATACGCGGCCAGAGCTGCTAAGCCCAGCGGGGGGAAAAGAGAATACTTGATCGGTCTGAAGAATGGGCTTTTGGCCTCTGTCAGTGCGGGGAGTATCATTTTTACTTTCATGCAATCTCCTCTGATTAGATAGCTGCGCTATGAGGGATGGTTATTCTAAGAAATAGTTTAGAGCGTCTTGCTGCACATTTCCACCCTCTGAGCCCTGAAACTTAAGCACTTGAGTGCTTGCATTCCATACACATGATTGCTATGATTGAGTTTGCTCACCGCGTGAGTCAGATATATTGGTTTGTGGATACCCATTTCATAAGAAGGTTGCTATGAATCTCGTCCAAGAAATTCAGGCTGCAAAAAATGACCCCCAAAAATTAGAGCAGATCTACCAGACCGCTCAGAGTGAAGGTCAGATAGAGGTTTTCCAGTCAGCCTTGCTTACCTGTTATCAGGAGTCGCCCGACAATCTGCTCTATGCTGCCTGGTTCTATCGCTTACAGCGATCTGCGGAAATCACGGCAAGAAAACGTCGGGAAGTTAACTGGCTTTTAGCGGTACCCCTGAGCATTCTGACTGGCTTGATCTTCTGGGCGCTCTCAGATTTTGAGAGCTTCATTTATCTCGACCACATCCCTCTCCTGGCGCTATGGTGGTCGCCCATCGCGACGATGAGCGCGCTGATATTTATGACACTCACCGCAAAGAAGCACCAGGTCCGTGCGCTGGCACTGGCTTTGGGACTAATTGCAGCGGTAGTATATGCAATGTTATTAGCATCTACCCTGGTTGATGCTTGGAAAATCAACTACTACCTCGATCTAACAGCTATCCATCTCCCTTTGTTATGCTGGATCGCCCTGGGCATTTCGGTCCTGGGTTTCAAATCAAGCGCAGCCGATCGTTTTGCCTTTCTGATCAAATCCATCGAGGTAATGATCACCGCCGGGCTATATCTGATTGCCGGAGTAATTTTAGGCGGCATCACCATCGGCATGTTCGAAGCGTTAAGCATAACCTTACCCGATATCTGGCTGCGGCTGATTGCGGCGGGTGGATTTGGCCTGCTGCCTGTTATGGCAGTAGCCAGTGTTTACGATCCAGCCACGGCTCCATCGGAGCAAGATTTCGATCAGGGGTTGAGCAAGTTCATTGCTACGATGATGCGATTGCTGCTGCCGCTGACTTTAATCGTGCTGGTTATCTACATTTTCGTGATCCCCTTCAATTTCTTTGAACCCTATGAAAACCGGGATGTATTGATTATCTATAACCTGATGCTGTTTGCCATCATGGGATTGCTGCTGGGGGTCACTCCGATCAGGGGTGATGATTTATCTGCTCAGCTTCAGAGATGGCTGCGGATCGGCATCATTGCTGTCGCTGTCCTGGCGGAAGTGGTCAGCCTCTATGCGCTTTCGGCGACGGTCTACCGCACCATTCAAGGAGGGCTGACAATCAACCGGCTGGCGATTATCGGCTGGAATGTCATCAATATGACCATCCTGTTCGGGCTGGTATACAAGCAGATCAAAGGTGGTCGAGAGGGATGGATCGATTCCCTCAAATCGGTCTTCAGCCTGGCGACCAATGCCTATCTCGTTTGGGTGTTATTCCTGGTGATCGTTATTCCATTGTTGTTTCGATAGCCGGCAGCGAGGGATGAGCAGCCGGTAACGAGTATAATGATATCTACCTCGTTAGCGGTTGCATAATTCCTTGTCCACATCACCGAATGATGCTGCAGACCCTCCTCGTTGAAGATAATCTCAAATTACGGCAGGCCTTGAAGACCGGCCTTGAAAAGACCGGAGCAGTACATATCATCCACGCTTGCGGAAGCGCTGAGGATGCCCTGGCTTTTTGCTTGAGCGGCACCCCTGCCGATGTAATATTGATGGATGTCGAGCTGGAAGGGGAAATCAACGGCATACAGGCTGCGGTTGAGATCCGGCGTGAGTACCCGCGGCATCCCACCGTCTTCTACTCGATTCAGGATGACGACTCCTATTACCGCGATTTCCGTAAATCCGGCATACTCAGCCATTACGCCTATGTGCGCAAATCAAACTACTTGCTGCCCGAGATGATAGTACCTCTGCTCAAAGATGCTGTTGACGGGCGCAGTTTCATCGACCCTGAGATCGAAGCGCGCGTCCAGGAAGTGCGCTTCAAGGATGAACAAGCTCCCCTGGCATTGCTGGAACCAAACGAGCAGGTTGTCGCCCGCATGCTGGCGCAAGGACTGACCAACGAACAGATTGCAGCCCAATTAGGCTTCCGTGATAAGCGCACCATCAGCCGCACGAATGGACAAATCTACGCCACCTGGGGGCTAAATCGTTCGACTACGGATGAGAAAATCGCTCGTGCACGGGCCATTATTATTGTGCAAACTGGGCTTCTGCTGCACTGGGACGAAGATGGTATTGCACACACACTAAACGAACGAGGCGAATGGATTCCACGGGAGCCTTAGGCTGAGGACGAGTAGCCGAACTTGCCCATTCACCACCGGTTAATATTTGATGACTGAAAACTGGGTGTTAAATTGGGCCATCATGGCCGTTTCACTCTTCAACACTATCCTGTTAATCTGGCTTGGTCTGACAGTGCTGCTCAACGCTGAGCGCAGAACCTGGGGTTTATGGCTGGCGGGGGGCGAGATTCTTTTAGGTGGGTTATTTTTTCTGATCCATTCTATTATCCTGGGGCTTGGGTTGAACACCTTTGGGCGCAGCATCGATTTTTGGTGGCGGGTAGGATGGGTGCCTGTTGTCACAATTCCTTATGTCTGGTATGTCGTGGTCCTCTGGTATTCAGGGTTTTGGGATCGCTTCGGGGCAAAACTGAACCGGCGGCATTACCCCTGGTTTGTGGCTGCCACGCTATTAGCAGCCTGCATCATTATCTTGTTGATTTTTGCTAATCCATTACCATCATTTGTTCAGATTACCCAACTCAGTCTGACAGCCACACCATCCCTTGGTGGTATCCCGGTGCTGATACTGATTTACCCGATCTACATCTTACTTTGCATCGTCCTATCGGTTGATGTGCTGCGGCATCCCGCTCCTTCTGGGCGCATTATGGGAGATTTGGCCCGTCGCAGGGCACGTCCCTGGCTGGTTGGCGCAGCAATCACCCAGATCATCGTCAGCTTGCTGGTTGGCTGGGTGATGGTATGGCTAATAAGCCAGACTCGCCAGCATATCTACGACTCAGCGATGGGAAATACAATCGCCCAATTTGACCTGGCGATTGCTTCTCTGATCGCGCTGGCTATAATTTTTCTCGGTCAGGCAATTACGTCTTACGAAGTATTCACTGGTAAAGCCCTCCCGCGTCACGGGCTTTTTCGGAATTGGCAGCGAGCCATCTTCCTGGCAGGTGGTTATGCGATAGTCGTCAGCCTGAGTTTATCCCTCAACCTTAACCCCATCTACAGTGTCGTGCTCAGTGCACTGCTGATGACAGTATTCTATGCCTTGCAGAGCTGGCGTAGTTTCACGGAGCGGCAGTATTTTATCGATCAGCTGCGCCCCTTCGTCACCAGCCAGCGTGTTTACGACCAGCTAGTTGCAGTGGATCCAATTTATGTAGAAATCGATAAGCCGTTCACAGTCCTCTGTCAGGATGTATTAAGCACCCGTCATGCTTATCTAGCCGCCCAGGGACCGCTGGCTCCCTTGGCTGGAGATCCACTGACTTTTACGATAGATCAAGCACCTCAAACTCCGGATTTAGAAGGAATCCTTGGTCCCTGGATTTCCCCTGAGAACATCTGTATTCCGCTCCCACAGGCAGCAGATGGGCAATGGCAATGGTTGGTCCCGCTGTGGAGCGAACGTGGTTTGGTCGGAATTTTGTTATTGGGTCCCAAGCAAGATGGCGGTCTCTATGCACTGGAAGAGATTGAGATTGCCCGAACAGTTGGCGAGCGGCTGATCGATTTGCGTGCCAGCATGGAGATCTCCCGGCGACTGATGGCTTTACAGCGCCAGCGGTTGGCTGAGAGCCAGGTCGTTGACCGGCGTACACGGCGGATGCTGCACGACGAAGTCTTGCCTCATCTGCACGCTGCCCTGCTCTCGTTGAATACTACCAACGATCAGCATCACGAGGCAATTGAAGCACTCTCAATCGCTCATCGCCAGATTGCTGATTTGCTGCGCGACTTGCCGATTATGACGGTCCCCGAAATTTCTCTGCTGGGTATAGTCAGCGCTTTGCAGAATACAATAGAAAACGAGTTCTCTGGAGCGTTCGATCAGGTCATCTGGGAAGTCCCTGAGGAAGCAACAAAAACACTCGAGCAGCTATCACCTTTGGTTACCGAAGTGGTTTACTTCGCCGCCAGAGAATCCATCCGCAATGCTGCCCGGCATGGGCGCGCAGATGACAAGCCACCTTCGCTAAAAATCTCCACAATCATGCGTGCTCAGGCATGTGAAATTGTCATCGAAGACAATTGCGTCGGAAGTCCAGGTGAAAGACGTAAAGAACTCAGCAGCGGTCAGGGGCTGAGCCTTCATGGCACGCTGATGGCAGTGATTGGAGGCGAGCTTTCTTTCGAACAGGTATCAGGGAAGTCCACACAGGTGGTGCTGCGCGTTCCTTTAGAATGGGAATCACGCAGGGCAGAGACCGGATTAAGTTAAATGCTGTTAGGCTCTCCGTGATTGTCCTTCTTATCAATATCGAAGTATAATAATTTGAAAGGAGATAGTAGATGTCTAAATTAGAAGAATTAACCGAGGCAGCAGGTCAAGAATGGATGGATTATTGGAAGAGCGGGCCTCTTAAAACACGTTGGGATGCTATCCCCCTTCAGATTGATGATAATGCCCCTAATTTTTCATTGCCAGATCAAACAGGGAATATGGTCGATTTGAATCGCTTTTGGAGCGATAAACCAGGCCTCGTAATCTTTTGGCGTCATTTTGGATGCAGTTGCGGAGTAGATCGAGCAGGTAGACTAAAAAATGAACTCCAAGATTATCTTGATGCAAATGCTAATATTGTCATCATCGGGCAAGGCGAACCCGAAAGATCGTTAGCCTATGCGAAAAAGCATGATTTGCCAGATGTCCCCATCCTTTCTGATCCATCTTATCAAGCGTATCATGCATATGGATTGCTGGATGGTAAAGAGTCTCAAATATTATTTGACGCTCCTGAAGAATATTTGGACCGTTCCATAGAACTTGGCAATAGTTTTGCCCAATCACGCAAAGCGGAAGATCGTCCTCTGGTCGATAATCCTTATTTGTTACCTGGAGAATTTGTCATTGACACTACTGGAAAGGTAGTATTGGCATATCGATATAACTATTGCGAAGACTACCCTGATCATAGAGTTCATCTTGCAGCCATTCGCGAAGCCCATAAAAACATAAAATAGTAATATTTCCCAGATCGTAGATAAAATAAATATTGGCTCTTCGGGAATTGCAGTGATGCAGAAGGTAATTGGGGGTATTTGGGCGGGCGATGCCCGCCCAAATACCCCCGCCCCCCACCAACTGCGCAGGACATATATTGATATAATCATTCCGTTAGGCGGCGACACGGGCGGGTCATTCCCTAAGATAGAAAGGCGACAGAAGCTGATGAGCCCGGTTCGTACTGCGCAAGCTGTGGACCCAACCTATGCAGGTCTGCTCAGGGCTGGCGGCGTGGCAGCCTGGCTGGTGGCCTCTCTGACCGTGATCGAGGTCTTTTTTTTCGTCCTCTACCCCCAGCCCAGCACCGTAACGGGTTGGTTTGAACTGTTTCAAGGCAATGCGATTATCGGTCTGCTTGACTTCTGGGGCCTAGAACTGCCCATGTACGCCATGTTCATTCTGGTATTCCTGGCAGTTTACGCGGTACTCAAGAGAGTCAGTCAAGCGAGCATGTCTATCGCCTTGACCTTTGCCCTCTTGGGGATTGCCATCTTCTTCGCAACCAATAACCCCGTTACCATGCTTTCGCTCAGCGGCAAGCACGCGGCTGCGACGACAGACTTGCAGAGGAACACGCTCCTGGCGGCAGGCGAGGCTGTCCTTGCCAATACGAATTAGCGAGCTGTGGGCGGCTTCAATATCGGCCTCTTCTTGGTCTCAGCCGCAGGCCTGATCATCTCTCTGGTCATGCTCCAAGCAAGTTCCTTTTCGCGGATGACTGCCTACGTTGGCATCCTGGCGTTTGGATTGTCGCTAGGTGATTATCTCCGACAAGCTCTCACTACCTCGGAAGCAATTGCGCTTCTCGTGATCCTTCCAGGTGCCTTGCTTCTAGTAGTATGGTTCTCCCTTGTCGGCCGACGCCTGCTCCAGCTGGGGCGCTTAGGGCGGAAAACTGTCCAATCTCCATCAAAAGATATCCCCTAACTCACCGGCCCCAAAGAATTCCAATTCGAATACTTCCGCATACGCCTCACCCAATGAGCACAAATCTGCATTCTGGCGATCGACCTGCAGGATACGTTCATCTATGCCGTGATTCCGCAGGTTTAGATTTCGCTGGTGTTGTGACTTATGAAAGCGCAGCAGCTTACCTTTCCATTCAGCCGTTTCTTGCCCATATTCCAGGAATACATCGCAGCGCATCCGCAGCGTTTTTGGATCCCGGTTCAGAAATGCCACCAATGGGAAACCAGATTCTACCGCCACATGGCGGAACATGGCATAAATACGCTGGTGCCCCAAATTGGTATCCTTCCAATGGGGGAGAAAGACCATCGCCGGTCGAATTTTCATAAAAAGTTCTTGCAGGATCTCAATATTCGTTCTGTTATCTTCCGGATGGCCTTCTTCATCTTCTTCCAGCCGTAGAAATGTCAGGTCGGAATCGGGCAACCCAAAGAATTGGCAGCTGTCCTTTTGCTCCTGCTCGCGCAGTCTTCCTTTTGCCTGGCGAGTAGGCAGCGAGCAGAATGAATCTTCCACCCCGCTCGCACCCGAAGTAGCCACTAACAAATTGAGTGGAAACCCCCTCTTGTGAAAGAAGCGCATGGTCACACCGATGGCATCGAAGTCATCCGGATGAGGTGCCAGAGCGAGAACAGGAACGATTTTGGAGTATGTAAATGATTTTAATGACAGCGGGTTATCGACGATTATAGTATCCACACCCCCAATTATACTTAAAAGCAGTTGCTGGGGTGGGGGGGTGTTTGGATGGTCATAGAGAGCGGCTCTTCACAATTTATGCTGTTGACACCGGGCAAGCTGCCATGCACCCGCACCCCGCACATCACATACCCCACTCCAACGCGAACGCCACCGCCTCATCCAGGCTCATCAATTCCCCCTGCGCAATCAATCGTTCCAGTTCACGCGTTCCGATCTCCGCACCCATCCGTCGTAGCGCCCCTTCCATCTCATCGATCTCTTGCTGCTCCGTGCTGGGGGAGTTCGTCCGCCGGCGCGCCATCTGAGCTGCGCCCAGCAGGAGGGCAGCAACATCGTACCGCCTCTCCGTGCTGGCAAGATAAGCATAACACTCCAGCTGGTGGGCGACCGCGGCCTGGTGTCCCTGCTCCTGCCAGGAAAGGATGGTCTGGCGGTAGATCGCCGCTGCTTCTTCTTTCCGCCCTGCGTGGCGGTACAGGTGAGCCAGCTCGCTCTGCCCCGTAGTGACCAGCCTTTGGTTCCCCAATCTCTCGTTCGCTTCAACTGCCATCGTATAATACCGTTCCGCTTCGGAGATATTGCCGGTCAGGCGCGCCAGGGTAGCCTGCACGTAATATACCCACGCCTTGATCATGACCACGTCGTATCTCTCGAGCAGATGGATAACTTCTGCAATCTTTTCGCCTCCCTTATCCGTCTCTCCTGTGAGGGCGTACGCCTGCCCAACCGAGAACACTACCGTAACCAGCTCCACCGCATACCCTTTCCGGCGGCACAGATCGATGATACCCTCCAGCTCTTCGATGATCTCACGGCTCACGGTCGAGCCCATCGCCTGCGCCTTCATGCCCAGGGCGAGAGCCAGGAAACGGGTTTCATCGAGCTCTCGGGCGAGGCGGATGCTCTCATCCAGACGTGAGTGCCCCCTGGTCATCTCCCCGTGCGTGACCATCAGCCAGCCCAGCGATCTCAAAGCCCGGATGAGGTCGGTCATGTCGATATCCGTTCCGTCCTCTGCTAAAAGGGTTTTTGCCCTCTCAACTGCCAGCTCGAGCCAGTAACGCGCCTCCCGGTAATGTATCCAGCCGACTTCGTACTGCAGCAGCATCCCGGTGAAGCGCAGGGTCAATCCGGGGCGATCCTCAACGATCCACTCGTAGACCGCCCGCAGGTTATCCCCCTCCAGGGCAAAGCGATCCATCCAGTTATAGAACTCCGCCCCCATTCCCTCCCGGTCGTACAGCTCCACCAGAGCGACGAAATAATCCGTATGCCGGTCGCGCAGGCTCTCACCTTCCCCGGCTTCGAACTGCTTGTTCTGGGCATACTGGCGGATGCTCTCCAGCATCCCGTAGCGCGCCTCCCCCTGCGGTGGGTGCTGTACCGTTATTAGTGACTTATTGATCAGCTGCTCCAGCAGGTCGAAAACCTGGTACTCGTCCAGCGGTTCGAACCCGGCAACCGCCTGGGCGGCTTCGAGCATCCAGCCTCCGGAGAAGACCGATAAGCGGCGCAGCAGGATACGCTCCTGCTCATCCAGCAGGACCCAGCTCCAATCGATCAGCGCCTGCAGTGTTTGCTGGCGCGGCAGCGCAGTGCGGCGCCCACCGGTAAGAAGACGGAAGCGGTCATTCAGCCGCTCGGCGATCTGGTCGGCGGTCAGCATCCGCAGGCGGGCTGCCGCCAGCTCCAGCGCCAATGGGATGCCGTCCAGGCGCACAACGATCTCAGCGATCGCGGCGGCATTCTGCTGGTTGAGAGTGAAATCAGGCCGCACCGCCCGCGCCCTCTCCAGGAAGAGCTGCACTCCCTCTGATGCACGGACCGTCTCCAGGGTCGCCTGCCCTTTTGCGTCCGGCAAAGAGAGCGATGGAATCTGCAACGTAGTCTCTCCGGCGATGAGGAGCGCCTCCCTGCCGGTCACCAGGATTTTTATCTTCGGGCAGCTGCGCAGCAGCTGTTCGGCAAGCTCAGCGCTCTCCCGCACCAGATGCTCCACGTTGTCGAGCAGGAGCAGCAGGTCCTTGCGGCGCAGGAATTCGACCAGCGTATCGAGCATCGGTCGCCCGGGCTGCTCCTGCACGTTGAGCGCTGCCGCCACGCGTTCGGTGATCAGCCCAGGATCGGTGAGCGGCGCCAACTCGACCAGCCAGACCCCGTCGGGATAATCCTCGATGACTTCCTCAGCCGCTTGCAGCATCAGCCGCGTCTTGCCGGTCCCACCCGGTCCGAGCAATGTGAGCAGCAGCATCCCTTGGATCAATCGCTTGATCTCTGCCAGCTCTTCGGTGCGTCCGATGAACGATGAAGGCTGTATAGGCAGGTTGTGTTTGAATGCCGCCAGCGATTTGAGCGCGGGGAAATCTGCGTCCAGGTCCGGATGGGAGAGCTGGAATATGCGCTCGATGTCGGCGATGCCTTTCAGCCGGTGCTCTCCAATATCGCTCAGGCTGCTGCCCGGCGGAAGGGCGCTCTCGACCAGTCTGGTCGTGGCTTCCGAGAGCAGGACCTGCCCCCCATAGCCTAGCCCCATGATGCGTGCCGCCAGGTTCACATCCAGGCCGTAGTAATCGCCATCCCGTTCCTGGCTGGTCCCGGTATGCAGACCCATGCGCACCTTGAGCGGACCGGTTAGCGAAGGCCAGCCTTCAGCCGCCAGCCTCTGCTGGCAGGTCAGCGTGGCAGTAACTCCATCCACGGGCGATTCGAATACAGCAAAGAAGCCGTCCCCGGTTGACTTCACCACCCGTCCTCTGTGCTCTTCGATCGCACCCCGTATCAGCGCATCATGCCGGGCAGATGCCTGCTGCATCTCGACAGGATGTCTCTCCCACAACGGAGTGCTGTCTTCTATATCGGTGAAGAGGAAGGTGATCGGTATAGATGTCAAGATGTCTTTTTCTTCCTGGATCTTATCTGGATATAACAAGCCTATTTTTACTTCTGCATTACCTCATCGGGTGCACTCAATTTGATGCTCATCCAGGACTGGCAGTCCTTTTCATTCCTCTTCTCGCAATCACCACTGCCGCCAGGCCGAACGGTATCACCAGCGCACCTGCCCCGCACAGCGAGCCTCCGGAGCGTGTTTCAGCCGCCTGCACCTCCGGCGTCTCTGCCACCGGGGACTCCTTCGTCTCTATGCTGGTCGGCGTGCCAGTAGGCGTCACCGCAATAGCCGCCGCTGTAGCAGTCGCGGATGCCGGCGCGGCGTCCACGATAATCGGGGTCTCAACCAACCGGATTGCCGTCGCCTCGACGGTCGGCGATGGCGTCTCGCTGGGCGGCGGCTCAGGCGTGCGGGTCGAGAAGACATACGCGGTCGGTGTGGCGGTCAGTACCAGGAAATCATACCCTTCCCCCTCCCTGACAACGTAATCATTCCATCCGAATTCCTCCAGCAGTTCAATCGCCTTAGGGGAATTGGGGTTGAGCTCTATCGCTCGCTGGACCAGCCTCGAGGCAAGCACCAGATCGTCGTGGTTGTACGGGTCTTCCCAGCGGGTCAGGTTGAAGTTCAGGTAGTACAGGTCTGCCAAACCGGCGTGCCAATCGGCGTCGTTGGGTTTCAGCCGCAGGCATTCTTCATACGCCGCGATGCTCATCTGATAAAGCTCTGTACCTGCCGGGTCAGCACGCCTCTCCCTGCTCAGGAAGGCGATCCCCTTGTACAGCTTGCCCAACCTGCCCCAGGCTTCGCCGTCTTGAGGGTTCTTCGATACGTTATCCCGCTCTATAAGGATTTTCTGCCACACCGCCGGGACTACCAGAGCGACATCCAGGATTTGTTCGTATCCGGGCTCGAGGTCATCGTAATGCCAGCGGATGCTATCGCCCGCGATCTCCCCACCCGGGGTGGTCATTGACCAGCCGATCTGCTGGTCCAGGATCACATTATTGGTATTCGCCTCGTACGGCAGGCGCACGATCAGGTCGGCGCTGCCGATGCTGTCTTTCCACCCAGCACCGCTCGAAAGAATGTACTGGAAAGATACGAAGGGAGCATAGCCGGTGCCTTCCAGCGTGTAGGATACCCGTACCGGCACATCCACATCCGGCGGGAAGCTCACGTCGAACTCAGCCCACGGTACCAGCTTTGACCCGTAAAATGGGTCCTCGCCTTCAATTCTTCGGGTGCGCACGTTATTGCCGTTCACCTTCACCTGCAGGTTCTTGATCTCAGGGTAGTTGGACCTGCCATCACTGGCGCTGATCGGGAAGCGCACAGCCATGGTTTCTACCTCGCCGCCCAGGTTGCGCATGGTGAAGTCTGCCGTCACCTGCGCTTTCCCCAGGCTGTCTCCGCCCCCCGGCCCCACATCTATCGTAACCGTCTCTGCCAGCATGCGTACCTGCGTGCTTTCGCTGTCCGGCTGTGGGTTGGAGCCCGGCGGCTGGTATGGCGGGGCAATATCTGCCAGGGCTGTTCCTGCCTGGAGCAGCAGGATTATGACGATTAGTACTGCCATAACGCGCTTGTTCGAATATTTTATTCTCACGCTACTCATCTCCATCGAAAATCTCCTCTACCAGCAATCTCTCGATTTTCCCCACCCGCTGCAGCACCTCTTCGATCTCAAGTTCGGCTTTCAGGTTGACCCGGTAATCCAGCTCGCTGCGCAGGCGATCTTTAGAATCCTGCCTGTTCTGGCTCATCATAATGACCGGTGCCTGGATTGCCGCCAGCATAGACAGGAACAGGTTGAGCAGGATATATGGATAGGGGTCCCAGGGCTTTTGGAGCACTACTGGGTATATCGTTGAAGATCTCTGTAGCGACCATACGCGCCTCCTCATATATGGGATAGTTCGACTATACCACCACTGCCGGGAAATTACACGATGTCAATTAAACAAAATTCACGCTGTCCAATTGTCTACCCGCGGATAGGTACAATAAGACACAGTTGATCCTTACGGGCACATATCTTTTAAAACGAAGTGCAGCTCGCCGGTTTCCACATCCCAGATACGCACTTTCTACTCAGATATTTTCAAATACGATAATGATGGTAAATTTTATAGTATAATCGTTCAGATAGAACGTAAACGACGGTCACTTGCAATTTTACTTTTTTCGATCTGGCATATTCTGCGGTTAATCGCTGCTACTAGGCACCACTTCGGTCATCCATAGAACTGCTGCAAACAACCCTCGACAATCTCTTCATTCGACCGAAACGATCTGATTTCCAATCTGCTTGTGTGGTAATTTATTAGCGGCCGATACGCAGCCGGTACTCCCTGGCGACCACCCGGTTGGCGCCAAGTGAGCATCACGTATCTCATGGATATGGTGCTTCAAGCTTGGAATAATCAGGTGCAGGCTTGTATGGAGGAAATATCACATTTAGGAGAGAGATTAAATGCATTGGAGTTTCATGAATAGATTTCGATTGCTTATGCTGACTGCGGTATTTGTATTACTTGTTACTGCATGTGAACCATCCGCCCAACCTGCTGCCACAATAACACCTACACCCACTTCTGCACCATCATCAACACCTGAACCGACACCGACTCCACTGCCTGTCCTAGCGACAAGCCTCATGGAGATTGTCGGAGTTTGGAAACATCCCTTACCCGATTCTTTTGTTTTCAGGGAAATTAGGGAGGATGGAACTATGATCTCAGCAGCGGGTGTTATAGAGAACTTAGACGAACAACCTCATTCAAAGGGCGAGAGTTGGTTCGAGGGGAATCGATTCATGGTCAAGATCAACGACACAGTAGTTCCAGGTAATAATATATGCATTGGCGTAGTTGGCACCTATGAGGTTCAGTTGCTAGCGGATGGAAGTCTCCGCTTTGTTGTGATCGAAGATGAATGTGAGATACGCGCACGAGCTACCCTTTCCGGCGATTGGATGCCGGCTCAATAGATCGCGCCAGTAAACATTTGACCTACAACGACTCCATTTCCTGAGTTTGTGAGCCAACATGCTCTTCTCACACTCTCCAGGCTAGAGTGACTTGTCATTACCGATTCCCATCTGCATAAATTCGGACGGCTTGCATGCGAATTGCATCGTTATACCCAGGGTGTATAATCAGCCAGGCTGGATAAACCTATAAATATTTTTCAATCAACCCCAGGCATCTTCTGTCACTCTTATACCCATCAAGAGGAAAGGTTTGTATGAGCAAGCCCATTGAAACACATGCAAATGTACCACCCGCTATCCTGGTCCCCGCTGGTGAAGATCAATTCGGAGAGCAACGCGGGCTGGGTATCAGCTTAATCACATTCAAATTAACTCCCCCGGACGGCAATGGCATATTCATCATCGAAAACATCTTTCATGAGAAAGGTGGACCTGCACGTCACCTGCACCACGACCAGGATGAGTGGTTCTATGCGGTTGATGGCGAATTTATATTAGAAGTGGGACCGGATAGATTCCAGCTTAAACCCGGTGACTCACTGCTTGCACCACGCAAAGTGCCTCACGTATGGGCATATACAGGCACAGGAGGCATGGGCAGAATGATGATCGCATTTATGCCGGCAGGAAAAATGGAAGCCTTCTTTCGTGAAGTCACAAAAGCCAACGCAATGCCGCCCCGAGATCCCGAACTCTGGCGTGCGCACGGCATGGAATTGCTTGGCCCTCCGTTAACGGTAGAATAAAATTGGCCTGATATTTCCAAGTTCGGGGGCGATTGACGCAGTTCTCTCACACCAACTGCGTGCAACCAGCAGGAGATCATGGAAAGCCCACAAGAATTTATTATTGCCTACGAGAAAGCGCTCGCCACACAGTCCTGGGAACAGGTGGCTCCGCTCATCCATGAAGATTGTGTGGCAATCTTCAGCGAGGGGACTTATACCGGGAAAGCCGAAGTTGAATCCGCCTTCCGTAAGACCTTCTCGCTCATCAAGGAAGAAAAATACTCGCTCAGCGATGTACACTGGGTCCGGCAGACAGAAGATACCGCCATTCTGGTCTACATATTTTCATGGTCGGGCATCATAGAGGGTGCGCAGGCATCCGGCTCAGGCAGAGGCACGTCAGTGCTGATGAAACAAGCCGAAAAGTGGCAGCTCATCTGCGAGCACCTCGGCCCGCTGGCGAGGTAATTCCAGATCTACTGAATATTATTCAATCCAGCGCTCATTTCAGACCGTATCTGCTTTTGAGCGCATGGATTTTATCGGCGCCCAGCTCGACCCCGCCCGCTCCCAGGAAGGACTGGCGTATGCGCTCGATTCCCTCTTTCAGTGCCGGTTCGCTTACCCCAATTTGAGCGCTATTGCGCAGCGTCTCGACCGTCACCTGGGGTTGCTCAAGATACAGCCCGGCACCAAGCTTTTCCAAATTGGCTGCATTAATGCTCTGTTCGATGGTGTTGGGCACCACCACCATCGGCACCCGGTTCAACACCGCCTCGCTGATGCTGCTCATCCCGCCGTGGGTGATGAATACGTCCGCCTCGCGCAGCACACCGAGCTGCGGCACGAACTGCCCTACGCTGAAATTGTCGGGAATGGGTCCTAATGCAGCCGGGTCCACCGCCTTCCCGGTGGACATGACAACCGAATAGCGGTCATCCTCGAATGCAGCCATGCAGAGCCGGAAGAAATCCAGGCTGGCCTTATACACCGTCCCAACCGCGATATAGATAAGATTTTGACCCTCCCCTTTGCTGATCTGCATCGGCTCTTCATGCCGCTCCAGCCTGACATCCGGCCCGATATACACGTACGACTGGTCGAAATGCCCCTCATACGGCTGGAAGTAGCGGCTGGAAAAGACGATATTCAGCTCCGCCGTGCTGGAGAGGATGTTGATATCCTTAGGATCACGCAGCCGGTAATCCCTAACGATCCTGGCGGTCTGGCGCTGCAGATCGCGCCAGTAGCCGTAGCCGGGCAGGATATTGCGCAGCCCTTTCCACAGGATGCGCCAATCCATGGCTATCGCACGCCAGTAAAACGGCAGGTGCGGGAAGCTGGCTACTGCCGGGATATTGAACTGGCGGCTGGCGATGCCGCCCCACGGCGCGCTCATATCGAACAGCAGGTAGTCCGGGCGCTCCTGCTCTACAGAAGCCAGCACTTCCGCCAGCAAGCCGTGTGTCGCCCTGGCGATCTGGCCACCCTGGTGGATCAGATGGGTGACATTGCGCGTCGCCTCCAGCGCCTCCAGGTTTGCATAGCTGCGGAAGATGGCTCCCGCAGCGCTGATCCTCTCCTGGTAGGCAGGGCTGGAGAAATAAGTTACCTCGTCGCCATCTTGCACCAGCGCGCGCACCAGCGGCAGGGTGGGGTTGATATGCCCCGTCAGCGGGATGTTGAAGAACCAGGCACGTGCCATAAAATCTTCTCCGGTCTCTCGCTCACTCCACCGCCTGCCGCAGCAGGTCCTCCAGCATTACGCCAGGCTCGAACGCTGTCTGCTTCCAGCCCGGCTGCAGCCGGTCCAGCAGCACAGCCTGCGCCATACCGCTGTAATAGAAACGCGTATCCCCGCCCCTGCCCGAGAGGCGCCGAACCTCATCCATCTGCCTCTGCCAGTACCGCCGGCGGGTCCGGTAGCCGTTGAAATCCGGATCGGATTGGATCGCTTCTTCTGGGAGGTAGTCACCTGCCTCCTGGGCTGCCAGCCCGATCTCCACCTCGATATACTTTGCCAGCCCTTCCAGCCATTCCCGTTGGCGCTCGTAATCGATCAACTCTTCCGATAGTCCCGCCGCCCGGCGCCGCTGGTCGCGTTGGTATAGGAACTGCCTCGCATTCAGCGCGGTATCATCGTTCGATTCGGAGCGGACAGCTGCCAGCAGCAGGTCGAGCTCCCCCTGCCAGGCATCCTCCAGCGCGTTATAACCCCACGGATAGCGTTCGTCGACATCCATCGCATTTTCAGCTTCCGCCAGTCGCTGTGGGACAACAGTTCCCTGGTAGGCATGGAAGGCTTCGTGCTGCAGGGCGCTGATATAGTTCTCCGTCTCGCCCACCAGCTGCCACCACATCCAGCGATAGGGAAAGATCGTTCTGATCACCGGCGGCAGCCCATCGCTGAAGCCATCCACGAACGATACCAATGAGTATTCCTTGGTTGCCAGGGTTGCCGCCCATCGATCCCCAACCAGCACTGTAAAATTTTCCGGCGTGATCTCCGGGTCGGGAAGCTCCTGCCGGTAGTAAACCTGCCCGTTGAATGTGTCTCCAGGAACAGCTTCCCAATGGCCGCCGCGCGCTTCGTTCTGCGGCACTTTCACCCACCCATCGGGTGGTTCCGGGTAGCCCAGCAGGAAAGCGTAGCCCTCGTTGTAGATGATGAAGGGGATATCCGCCTCCCCCCAGCCGGGCCAGACCGCATTACCCAGGGTCTGCCGCAGGTGGATGGCCTCCGCCAGGCGCGCTTTTTCCAGGTCGGAGAGCCTGTCCACCACCTGCGAGCGGGTGGGCAGGCGGCGGTTGCTCAGCACCAGGAAGCCAACCACCCCCGCGCAGAGCAGGGTAATGACCAGGAGGGAAAACAGCAGTATCTTGGTAATCTTGCGTTTCATGGCTGTCGATTTCTCCGGTGAGCCTTTGCATACACGATCTTACCAATCCTCATATATTCTACCCGCATGCAGATCAGTTTTCTAATCTACCGTTGAACATTTCCTTTACAGACAACCACTTCCAATGCAATGACTGATGATTTTATGCAATTCAGTAATTTCGAGCTATAATATCTTTAATATCGTATTACTCCTTGCAAAACACCGCTCAGAAAGCTTACCAATCAATTACAGGCATTTCATAGTCGAGACGAATTGTTATTCCAATGCAGTTTAGTCCATCGGAGGAGGTAAGTTGAAATGACTATTCAAGAGAACAAAGAGCTTATACGACGCGTCATTGAGGAGATTTGGAACGGGCATGATCTTGAAAAAGCTCGAGCATACCTTGGCGGTGACCAAATCGATGAGTCCATCGAACATGTCCGGCAATTCCTCACCGCTTTCCCGGATGCTCAGGTCACCATCGAGGATCTGATTGCTGATGGGGACAAGGTTGTTGCTCGTCTGCTGATCAGCGGCACAAACACAGGCCCATTCGCCGGTCAGCCTCCTTCTGGGAAGCAGGTGCAGTTTCGATCGTTCCGGATTTATCAAATAGCTGGTGGCAAGATCATCGATACATGGGCAATGCAGGACCGATTGGGGCTCATGGAACAGTTGGGACTCGTGCAATCAGCAGGCGGAAATGTAAACTGGGCGGCAGGCGAGGAAGACTAACGAATCCTTGGACAACCTGCACCACGCACCACGGCTGGTTAAATGAATCAAGAACCACAACACGGCTATCTTATCCTGGCGGACATCTCAGGCTATACTTCCTATCTGGCTGGCGTAGAGCTGACTCACGCTCAGGATATCTTAGCCGAATTACTTGAACTGATCGTTGAACGCTTCGCCCCGCCGCTCACCATCGCCAAGCTCGAAGGCGACGCGGTGTTTGCCTACGTTTACCAAACAGAAGTACCGCGCGGCGAGACATTGCTGGAATTGCTGGAGTCGACCTACCTGGCATTCAGGGACCGGGTAGAAAGTATCCGCCGCCGGACAACCTGCGAATGCAACGCATGCAGGGCGATACCTGGTCTCGATCTAAAGTTCATCCTGCATTATGGTGAATACCTCCTGCAAAACGTTTCAGGGAGAACCGAGCTAGTTGGCTCGGATGTTAACCTGGTTCACCGCCTTCTGAAAACCCATGTCAGTGCTGAAACGGGTTGGGTAGCGTACGCTCTATTCACAAATTCTTGTCTGGCACAGTTGAATTTACAACTGGATCGTCTGCATGTTGGGGTCGAAAGCTACGAGCATCTGGGCGACATCGAGACCTTCAGCCTGGACCTTCACGCGTGTTATCAGCAAATGGTCAGCGCCCGCCGGGTGTTCATCTCACCAGAAGAAGCAGATTCGGTCATCACCCGTACAGTCGCCGCCCCACCTGTCGCGCTGTGGGAATGGCTTAATGACATACAAAAACGACTGAGTTGGGAGAACTATAATGACATACGCCCGATCGGACGCCCTGGTGGGCGTCTTGGCGCGGGCGCACGCAACCACTGCGCGCATGGAAAAAATCTGGTGGAAGAGACGATCCTGGATTGGCAACCCTTTGAATATTACACAAGCGAATACCCCATGGCTATACAGTCCCACCAACTCGAACCTGTAGCAGGTGGCACCCAATTGAATGTCTATTTCAAACTAAAAATGGCT
The DNA here is from genome assembly GCA_032124675.1 of Chloroflexota bacterium. Lineage (GTDB taxonomy): Bacteria > Chloroflexota > Anaerolineae > Anaerolineales > UBA4823 > JAQBDA01. Next base: position 356 of record JAQBDA010000181.1, on the reverse strand, counting down.
CTGCCTCGTTCCCTGACCCGTCTTATTGTGCAGATTATGTCCAGATGGATGAATGTAGAACAGCAGTACGACACCCTGGTTCGATTGGTCGCTGAAGAGGCAGAGTAGGTGCTCTGCTCATGGATTGACTTGCTGCACTATTGGTGACAAGGAACCGCTTTCCTGTGATCCATTTCAATGATGCCCATAAACATATTTCACAGAGTTCTATTTATCTTTACTTTCCGCTAACTGATCGAGCGGAATAAAGGGGCAATGGGCCCCAAACATGGTAAGCTTGTTTTTTGCGCAAACAAAAGAACCATGAGGTGAGCCCATTACTGCCATCGATCATACCATGAATATCCTGGTCGCAC
>JAQBDA010000180.1:0-14961 GCA_032124675.1 Chloroflexota bacterium | reverse complement strand
TCGGGGCAGTCGTTGCCCCTCCGCCGCACGCCGCAATCACCAGAGATAAAGCGACCAGCATGCTGATTACAAACCAAAATTTATTCTTGCTGTACATGTCTTCTTCCTCCATATAGAGTTGGGTTAAGGATTTACTTCTTGTTATTCGTGGGTGGGATATATTGTTGCCGGTTTGCACTCCTTTCTCAATTATTTCGAGCGTTGTCTGCAGTATTGGTATGAACGATCTGCCGGTAAGTGAATGATTTAACCTGACCTTCATTTGACCAGGGTCGCACCGCAGCTTTTGCGTACGACCAGATGTGTGTCCAGGATAACCTGTTTTTGTTCAGGCTGCTCTTCTTGAAGGATCTGGAAAAGGATTTCTGACGCCTTGCTGGCAAGGTCGACAGCTGGTAAGTGCACGGTGGTGAGCGGTGGGTCGGTGTAGCGCGAGAGAGGCAGGTCATCCATGCCTACCATAGCAATGTCCTGCGGGATGCGTAGCCCCCGCTCCCGGATGGCAGCTTTTGCCCCGTAGGCCAGTGTATCGCTGGCGACAAAGGCTGCGGTAAAGGATATTCCGCCTTCCAGCAGGCTGGCCATCATTTCGTATCCGCTCTCGGTGTCAAATTCGCCATACCTGATCAGTGAATCGTTGAACGGCACTCCTGCCTTTTCGAGCGCCTGGCGGTAGCCTTTAAGCCGCTGTCGGGCAGCCGTATAGGTGACCGGTGCGTTCGTGATGCAGGCGATGCGCGTGTGTCCCAGGTTAAGCAAATGCGCCACGGCTGTTTGGGCCGCGGCGCGGTTATCGACATCAACGCTAGAAAACCAGCTCCCAGGCATCTGGCCCAAAAGAACGGTTGGGAACTGGACCTGCTCGAGCTCGGTCAGGGCCTGGTCGTCGATACGCGGACCGGATAAGATGATGCCGTCGATGCGATTGGCGCGCACCAGCTGCAGGTAGGTCTCCTTCTGGTGCCTGGGATCGACGATATCGATAAGCAGGCGCATTCCCTGCTGGTGGATGCTCTGGATCAGTCCGTCCAGGGTCTGGGTCAGGAATGAGTCGGCCGCGATCTGGTGCGGAGTACGGATCAGGATAAGGCCAATGATCTGAGACTGCCGGCTTACCAGCGCCTGAGCGGCAGCATCCGGGACGTAATTGAGCTCTTCCGCTGCGACCAGTACGCGCTGGCGGGTTGCTTTGGTGATCTGGACGCCGGGGACATTATTCAATACCAGGGAGACCGTGGTACGTGAAACCCCGGCTCGGTCGGCAACGTCCTGGCTTGTCACACGGCGGGCAATCAAATGACATCCTGAATAGGTTCTAGAGAGTGGTTAACGCGTGTTACTAACACGTGTTACTACTGTAACAAAAAATTGGACAATTGTCAATACGATCAGCCAGTCTAAAGGGTTTTTTTAACCTCATTAACCAATATTTGGAAACGGTTCCGCAGCAGGAGGGAAGAAAGGGTTTGTGAGTATAATAATCATGACGCTGCTGCTGGCAGCTCGATTTATGACCCGGTTGCGCTGTCTCTCACCGCTCGACCACAGCTAGACTGTTCGCTGTTGACAGCTTTGACCAGGTAGGAAGGGAACCATATCCCGGGTAGGAACTTGAACAGCCATGCCGACCAACCTGCCTCCAGATTATTTCGAGGTTGACAAGCGCTTCCGCGCGGCCGAGTCCCCGGCGGAGAAGGTGACACTGTTGGAGGAGATGATCAGCATTGTCCCTAAACATAAGGGGACCGATAAGCTGCGCGCCGACCTGCGCCGCCAGCTTTCCAAGCTGAAGGTGGAAGCTCAATCCCGCAAGAAGCACGGCACACATACATCAGCCTTCCACATCGAGCGTGAAGGTGCCGGTCAGTTGGTTGTCATTGGGAAGACGAATGTAGGCAAGTCCTCCCTGATCGCCGAACTGACCAATGCAGACCCGGAAGTATCCGCTGCGCCGTTTACGACCTGGAAACCGACCCCGGGCATGATGCCTGTTGAGAATATACAGGTACAGCTGATCGATACACCACCGCTGAATCCGGAATTTGTAGAGCCAGGCCTGTTCGACCTGATCCGCCGGGCGGACATCGTCCTGCTGATGATCGACCTTCAGGCGGACCCACTGCAGCAAATGGATGACACATTGGCGATCCTGGCGGAACATCGCATTGCTCCCATACACAGAACGAGCGCCTTCCCGGAAGGCGCTCGTATGGCTTTCGTGGATATCATACTGTTGGTAAACAAGTGTGATCCCGGCGAAGAAGAGCTGTATGAAATTTGCTGTGAGCTGTTAGAAGAAGATTGGGTGATGCTGCCTGTTTCCGTGACCACTGGCAGGAATATCCAGGCTTTCAAGAAGCTGGTCTACGACCGGCTGGATATCATCCGTGTGTATGCCAAACCCCCTGGAGAGGAGCCAGACCTGCAGCGCCCGTTTGTGCTCAAGTATGGCGGTACAGTCATCGAGCTGGCTGGCATGATCCACCGCGATTTCTACGATAATCTCAAGTCCGCCAGGGTGTGGGGCAGCACGATGTTCGATGGGCAGATGGTCCAGCGGGATTACGTGCTGCAGGATGGTGATATTGTAGAGCTGAAGATTACATGAACGACCGTGGCGCAATTTGTCAAATTGCGCCACGGTTGAGCAGGTTATCAGGTCCTATCCGGAACAAGATATTTAATTCTGCACGAATTTTGCCAGCGTGCTGCCATTCGCATCCCTCAGGGTGAGCGTGTCCCCGCGTCGTTCATAGGTCGCTGCTGCCTGGATGGCAGCCAGATATGAGGCTTCTTGTTCCATCACGCCCTCAGGCTCAGAGCACATCTTACGAGTGCTGGCGGGCGGTCCGATCTGGAGCGTGTCCCCTTCGACGGTATAGCTGGCTGTATAGCCGTTGCAGCCCGCGGAGCCGCTAAGCGTGCCGTCCTCTCCGAATTCGGCGGTGATTTCGCTGCCTTGCAGCACACTGACCACGGCTTCTTTACCATTATTGTATGATGTGGCCACCCAGCTCGTACCGGCTAAGCCGGTTTCGCCCGCTTTGTATGTTAATACGGTCTTGCCAGCCTGGTCGATTATTTCGAGTGTATCGCCTGTAATCTTATAGCGGCTTGCGCTCGCCAGAGCTGCCATGTAGCCCTGCGCCTGATCCATTATTGGCTCGGGGCAGGCCATCAAGGTGGTTATCCCGGGCTGGATGGAGATTTTATCCCCATCAAGCTGGTATCCGGCAGAGTACTGGTTGCAGCTGTCGCTGCCGGATACACTGCCTGCATTGAATATGGCATCGATTGAGGTCGAGGGTAGGAGACTCTGGCTCTCTCCTTGGGAGCCCGCATAGCTGTCCAGCCTCCAATACGTGCCCTCCAGCGGGAGAGCCGGGGCAGCAGAGGGGGTGGCGCAGGCTGTCAATGCTGCCGAGAGCACTGTCAGCGAGACAATGATTGTTGGTAGAAGTGCGGTTATCTTCATAGATCTTTCCTCCGGAAAGTGGTAATCAGGGTTCTTCATAAGAAATTCCTGTATAACGGAGGTAAGACGCTGGTCGAGACTCAGGCGTTCCGGTTTTTTGATTAGAGTTCGCTGAGTGTTGTATCTTCGACAATGATGCGCCGCTCCCGTACTGTCATCCAGACGGCGCCCGTCCCGAGCAGTGTAGCAATAATCCCGAACACCCAGCCCAAAATCGGGAAGGCTATTACCAGGACGTAGATGAACGTGCCCAGCAGGAGCGGCAGGGCGCGGTAGCGCATCGATTGGGGCGCCAGCCGGTTCAGGATCAGCTTTCCGATCAGGTAGGCGACAATTGCTTTGCTGATATACATCACAAAGATGAGGAAGATGGTAAAGGCCAGCCCGAGGCTGAGATAGCCCACCGCCAGCCAGGATATCCCCAGGTCGGAGAGGGTAAGGCTGAAGAAGAAGAGCGCTATAGGTAGGATCAATAATGCCGCCAGAAATGTCGCGCTGAAGCCAAATACCACCACTACCAGGCCCCAGGCAGATGCAGCCAGCGGAGCGCTGCCCACCTTGGCCACCCAGGGTTCGAACCAGCGCTTGAAGAGCAGCATTGCCAGACCGCCGAATGCCAGCAGGGTTACCCAGGCGCGCAGCCGGGCCAACAGCCAATCGAGCACTCGCTGTGTATCGATGCGGCCGGTCTGAGGCAGGACTTCCCGAGCGGGGGACCCTTCATCAGAATCAATCCTGAGGAATGATGTTCGCCGCAGATTCGCATTATGGGCAGCATATTGGGGGTGCCGCCACGAATCGGGTACTCCAGCCGGGGTCATGCTGAGTGGTGCCGGTTGGGCTGCCAGGGCTTGCTCAGGCAGGTTCGAGCTGCTGCCTGAATTCAGGATATCGCGCAGGGGCCTACCCTGCGTCATCTTCAGGACTGCGTTGAAGATATCCAGCGGACCGATGATAGCCCGCAGGTCGCGGCCCACACTCCCGCCCAGAGTCGCCCCCAGGCTGACCGCAAACAGGTCGCGGTTGATCTGTGAGCCAGGCTGTAAGGCGAGCTGGACGCCGATGTAGTACAGGTCGCGCCCCTGGATGGCTGCCTCGCCCAGCTCTTTGGATAGCGACACCGCATAAGTGCTGCCGTCCACTTTACCGTTGTTCGTGATAGTGCGTCCTGCAGTGACCAGGCTGCCGCTGATTTCCCCGTTGATAGTGATCTCCGAGCCTACTGCCAGGACATCCCCATCTACGTTTCCATTGATGGTGATACGATCGCCTATAAGGACGATGTTTTTTTCCACGGTCTGTCCGGCCGGGACGTCATCGCCGAAGATGATGCCCTGTGCCCTGGCATGGGGTACCAGCACAAGGGCAGCCAGGATGGTGATCAGCAGCGTGCTGACAATTATTTTCCAGGTATTTTTTTTCATTTTCCTCTTTCCGATCGCCTGTCTTAGCTTTCTTGGATGAATTCAGGGGGTTCAGAAAAATTTTACAGGAAAAGCATGAGAAAAGCAACCGCGCGTTGTATAATGGTTATTGATAATTGGACTGCAAATTGAAAACGCGCCTCACAACGAGGCGCGTTTTGCATAACAGTTTGGTGAAGCCCTCAGGTCAGCTGACTTCGAAGGCGTCCTTTACCCCGGGCAGCATGATGTAGATCAGGATGATGGCATTGACGATGAAGCTCAGGCTGACATCCGACCAGGCGGCGGCGCCCAGCATAACGGTGAAGTCCAGGATCAGGTTGAAAACCGTGATCACCGCCATGAACAGCCATGCCTGCTTGTCCACACGCCAGAGCATCTGCACCAGCCAGACCCACACCCAGACCATCAGCGCCCACATCAGGAAAGACCAGAAGCTGAACGAATGCACTGTGAATGGACCGATGAGGTAGGGGAAGATCCCCAGAGCCTGCAGGGCATGCAGCGCCGCCAGCACTGCAGCCACACCTGCCAGGATTGCCAAAACGGTTACACCAATGGGTCGATCTTTACTCATTTGATTGTTCTCCTATCCTTTTGAGATTGTGAAATGTCGGCTTGAAACCGAGTGAGTTTGCTAAATATATAGAACACTGGACTGTTGCGCACGTTGCGAATGAAATTCGAAACGACTTGGATTACTCCAAGAATGTCGTTTGTGGGGACAATTCAATCGATCAAGCAGAGGGTAAGTTTGCCAGTTGCACGGCGCGGTCGCCAATCCTGCGGATCACCCCGCTGAAGATCAGGGAATGAATTGGGTAGAGCAGGTACCAGTATAGCAGCCCAAACAGTCCTTTGGGCGCGAAGAATGCTGTCTGGGAGAGTACTGAAGATCCATCCGGTTGAGGATGAACCTGGAACTGGAGCCAGGCTCTACCGGGGACTTTCATCTCTGCCCTCAGGCGCAGCAGCCGGTCAGGTTCAACCACTTCGACCCGCCAGAAATCCAAAGCATCTCCTACCCGGACATCATCTGGGTCCCTGCGACCGCGGCGCAAGCCCACTCCACCCACCAGGCGGTCCATTGCTCCCCCCACTTCCCAAGCCCAATTGAGATAAAGCCAGCCGCGCTTCCCGCCCAAACCAGTAAAGGCGCGGAATACTGCCGCCGGCGATGCGCGGACGATGAGCTGTCGATGTTCCAGGATCATACCCTCCTGGGTGGTAAGCACCACCGGCGGCACATCGCCCTGGCTGGAGACCAATGCATCCGTCCAGGCGGTCTCTACATTGCCGGCATTCAACTGGTCGAGTGCCTGCTCGACGGCGGTTTGGTAATCGACTGGATGGATATCCGGGAACAGCTGTCTGGCAGTATCGCTGCAGACAATATTCTCATTGTGCAGACCCTTGATGAGTGGTTGGGCGATCGTCGCCGGGATGGGAGTCACTAGGTGCACCCAGTAAGAAGAAAGGCGCGGCGTGAGCACAGGCACCGGAAGCATATAACGCCTTAGCCCGCGGGCACGGGCATAGCCCAGCATCATCTCCTTGTAGGTTACGATATCTGCGCCGCCGATTTCGATGATCTCCCCGCTGCTCTCAGAAGTCTTCAAACAGGCCAGCAGATAATCAAGCATATTGTGTATCGATATCGGCTGAGTGCGGGTGTAGACCCACTTCGGACAGACCATCACCGGCAAACGTTCTGTCAGGTAGCGGATCATTTCGAAGGACAGGCTGCCTGATCCGACGATCACCGCGGCACGAAACTCCGTCACAGGTAATCCCGCCTCACGCAGTGCATCACCGGTCTCCTGCCGGGAGCGCAGGTGTTCGGAGAGATCAGAGTCAGGATCACCCAGACCGCCCAGATAAACCAGACGCTGCACACCTGCCTCTCGCGCGATAGTAGAAAAATTGCGCGCCGCGCGGAGGTCGCGGTCGTGGAAGTCCTGCCCGCCCATCATGCTGTGGATCAGATAGTAGGCTATCGAGACATCCTGCAATGCTTCGTGCAGCGTCTCAGCCTGTAGCACGTCGCCAATTGCGGTCTCAACCCTGTCCACCCATGGGCGACCCTGGAGCCGTGCGGGGTCACGCACCAGAACCCGTACGCGGTAGCCTTCCTCCAGTAAGCGGCTGACCAGGCGGCCTCCGATATAACCTGTGGCGCCGGTGGCGAGAATCAGCGGGGGATCAGTTGAAAACGGGTTGTTCATCGGGTAGCCGGTGGGAAGGTTGGCAGCGACCAGGATAGGTCACAATTGATCAGCGGTCTGTCATACAGTACACGTGCACTTCACGGGGCCCATGCACTCCGATAGTCAGCGTCATCTCGATATCGGCAGTTCGGGAAGGGCCGCTGATCAGCGCCCCTAGCGTGGACTGGCGGATATCGGGGAGCTGCAGCGCCTCGGGCATTGCTTCGTAAATCTTGCTCGCCGGGAGGATGGCGATGTGGTTCTCTGGCAGCAAGGAGGCGGTGATCGGGCGTCCTGGGGCGTCGGTCAGGACCAGCGTGCCGGTCTCGGCGATAGCGCCGACGGCGCCAGTGAGCCCGGCGGTGATCTCGGGGTCCGGATGCAGCTGGACCTGAATGCCGCCGCCATCCAGGTGCTCTAGCAGCCCCTCCGGCAGGTGGGCGCCCTCCCAGGCCTGGATGCGGGTGATGTCGCGCTGGTGCAGGAAATCCAAGATCAGCCCCGCCACCTCAGACGACGGGCAGGTAACACAGGTCCCGCCGAGCTCTTCCAGCTCGCTGCTGAAGCGCTCCACCAGTGACAGGGCTGGTTGGCTGACTGGTTCCGGCTCCGCTGCTGGCGTGCCAGGGGGCTGCAAATCCCTCTCCACAGCTGCCTCCGATATTGCACCTTGACGGGTCTTCCAGCGCGCCCGGAAGGTCTGCGATGCAGGACGGGCGATATCCTTGGAATACCCCCAGCCAGTGAATGCCGGCAGGCGGATCCAGGGGGCTGAAGGCGCTGCCAGCCTGCCGAAGATGCCTGCCAGGCGCTGGGCGGCTCCAAATCGCCACGGCGAGACCGCGATCCAGGTGTACATGCGCAGCCCCCAGACCAGCAGGGCAGGCGCATTCGACTTGCTGACCACTGGCTGAGGTTGTTTTTCGGGAGCTGGTCCCAGCCCGGCCCGCACACGCAGCAGCAGCTTGGGCAGGTCGATATCCACAGGGCACGCATCTTTACAATCACCGCACAGGCTGCTGGCGCGCGCCAGGTGCCCGAACTCTGACCCGCCAAACAGCGCCGGGGAGATGACCGAGCCGATCGGGCCGGGATAAATGCTGCTTTTTCCGTGGATGCTGACATAGGCGTGACCGCCGATCTCGCGGAAGACCGGGCAGGCGTTCAGGCAGCTCCCGCAGCGGATGCAGTACAGCGCCTCCGCCAGGGAGGATTGGCTGACTCGCCGCCGCCCGTTATCGATCAGGACGATATGGCGTTCTGTCGAACGGCGTTCTATAGATCTTTTTATTGTTCCGCTCGAATCGTACAGCGGGGTGGGACCGTTCACCAGGCTGACGTACACGGAGAGCTTCTGCCCGGTTGCAGAGCGCGGCAGCAGGTATAGCATGAGTGCCAGGTCATCCAAGGTAGGCACCAGCCGTTCGATGCCCATCAGCGCGATATGCACCGGCGGCAGGCTGAGCACCATGCGCCCGTTGCCTTCATTGCTGACCAGGGTGACCGTACCCGTATCTGCGACGCCGAAATTGACCCCTGAGATGCCGATATCGGCATCCAGAAATACCCGGCGCATGCGCTGGCGGGCGGCGGCGTTCATCACGGTGACATCCTCTGTATAGGGCAGCCCCAGCTTTTCCTGGAAAGTGCGCCCGACATCTTCCTTGCGCAGGTGGACGGCAGGGGTGATGATGTGGGCGGGAGTCTCGCCGCGCAGCTGGACGATATATTCTCCCAGGTCGGTCTCCACCACTTCCAGACCGGCGGATTCCAGCGCCGGGTTGAGGTGGATCTCCTCGCTCACCATCGATTTCGATTTGGCGACCAGGCGGGCGTCTTTCTGCCGGGCGATATCGAGCACGATCTGGGTCGCTTCTGCGGCATCAGCAGCGTGGTGGATGATCATCCCGTTGGCCGAGGCGTTGCGGGCAAACGCTTCCAGATAATGGTCGAGCTGGGCGATCACCTCCGCCCGCACAGCATGGGCGCGCTGCCGCATAACCTGAATGTCCTCCGGGAGCGAGGTATAAGCGTGCAGGCGCCCGTCTCGCCGTCGCTGGCTGTTGTTGTCCAGTGCGATCTGCAGGTTGGGGTCTTCCAGCGCGCTGCTTATCCTGGTTTTGAAAGGGTTGGACATAGGTGAATGCTTATGCTTCCGGTCCTACCTGGTTATCCAGCAGGTCGGCGATATGTACGGCGCGCTGGGGTTTGCCTTTGCGGTGCAGCCCGCCGTTGATATGCGTGATGCAGCCGGCGTCGCAGGATACGATCACCCCGGCACCGCTGGTCTGGACGTTCTCGATTTTGCGCTCCAGCATGGCGGCTGAGATCTCGGGATGCTCGACCGAGAAGACGCCCCCGAAGCCGCAGCACTCGCTGGTACCGGGCAGCTCGGCGAATTCGGCTCCCTGTACGCCCTGCAGGAGCCGGCGGGGCTGCTGGTCAACGCCGAGATCGCGCAGCAGGTGGCAGGAGGAGTGGTAGGTTATCCGCCCGGAGTGGCGCGCACCGGTATCGATCATGCCAAGGTAGTCGACCAGATACTCGGTGAACTCGTAGGTGCGCTCGGCCAGGGCCTTGGCGCGCGGCAGCCAGTCCGGGTCGCCGGCGAACAGCTCAGGGTAGCTGTGGCGGATCATGGCGGCACATGAGCCAGATAGAATCACGACCGCTCCTGGAACCGCTTCGAAGACCTGGATGGTATGCATCGCCATCTGCTGCGCCTCGGAGCGCATACCGGCGTTGAAGGCCGGCTGACCGCAGCAGGTCTGATCGGCAGGAAAACCGACTTCCACCCCGGCTCTTTCGAGCACGTGCACTACCGCTTCACCGGTCTGTGGGTAAAGCGTATCTACGATGCAGGTGACGAACAACTGGACTTTTTCAGCCATAGCGGATCAGGGGATGCCCGGCAGGCGGTTGTATGGCTCCTGCAGGCGGTCATGCAGGTCTTTGAACAACTCGAAGAGATAATTATAGCGCTGTTCTAGACCCGGGTCGGGGGTGAATTCCTTAGCCACTCGCAGGCAGTGTTCGACCCCGGCAGCCGGGCTTACGTACACGCCAGCACCGGCACCCGCCAGGATGGCTGAGCCTAATATGCCGCCCTCTGAGGTCTCGAATACGGCGACCTCTTTCTGGTAGATATCGGCTTTGATCTGCGACCAGACATCACTGTACGCACCGCCGCCGCTGTGGTAGATCACATCCACTGTGTGACCGGCGTTTTCGACGATCTCCAGCGTGCGCCGCAGCTCCAGGGTGATGCCCTCCATGATCGCCCGCACCATCTCGCCTTTGCCGGTGCGGGGGGTGACGCCGAAGAACACGCCTCTGGCATAGGGCGTGCCCAGGGTGCGCTCACCCATCAGGTAAGGGTAATACAGGAGCCCCTCGCCGCCCGGCTCTACAGCGGCTGCCAGGGTGTTGAGGATGTCGTACACCTCGCCGTTGCTGCTGCGGGCTTTTTCGATCTCGGTCTGGCAGAACGCATCCTTGAACCACTTGAGCGACCCGCCGCCCGAGTCGATGATGCCGAACGGGATCCAGCCCGGCATCACGTGGTGCAGGTTCATCAGGCGCTCGTCGAAGACTGGCTCTTCTGTGAATACGGAGAAGATGGAAGATGTACCGGTCACGTCCGAGGCGGTGCCCGGGTGTGTGATGCCCGCCGCCAGCAGCATGCACAGCATGTCGCCAGCCCCTGCCACGACCGGCGTACCCTGTGCCAGGCCGGTCAGCTCAGCCGCCTGCCGATTTACTTTCCCGATCACAGCCGAGCTGGCATGGATGGGCGGCAGCAGCGAGGCCTCGATGCCCACCTGCTCGATCAAGGCTGGGGACCAGTCTTCTTTGAAAGCATCCATCAGGAAGGCGCCGGAGGCTTCGGTATGGTCAGTGGCGATCGCTCTGGTCAGTTTGTAATTGATGTAATCTTTGGGCAGGATGAACTTCCACGCCTTTTCATACACCTCCGGCTGGTGCACCTGCACCCACTTGATCTTGAAGCCGAACCAGTTCGCCACCGGCGGGCTGCCGGCGATGCGATAGGCCTTTGCGGCATCGGGGCGGGTTTTGAACTGCTCCACCAGGTCGGCGCTGCGCTTGTCGCACCACAGCTGCACGCCGTGGCTGAGCAGGTCGCCGTGCTCGTCGATCGAGACACAGCCGTGCATCTGACCGCTGACCCCAATGCCGGCGATCTGATCCGGGGAGATATCCGAGCTGCGCAGGGTGCGCTGTATGTTGGAGACCGTGCTGTCCCACCAGATCTGCGGGTCCTGCTCCGCCCAACCGGGGCGTGGGGTCTGCATATCCTGGGCGGTGCTGGCGCTGGCAGCCACCTTTCCATCCAGGTCCAGCAAAGCGGCGCGTGTGCTCTGTGTTCCGATGTCGATCCCCATCAAGTATTGTTCAGCCATTTGTGAACCTCCATAATTGATCGATGTTAGCCGGGATGGTTTTTGTCCTCAGATGAGGGAAAATTCGCTCCTGATGATATTGAAATTACAGGCATCAGACTGGTGCCCCGATCCTCCTCGCTAAGCAGCTCCAAGGCATACAGGTAATAACTGGTTGTCATTACATGATTATAACCGAACTGGAGGCGCAGCAGGCCTGCTGAATAGCGGTGCAAAGAGATTATGCGGTATGCTGCATTTAATGAAAACTCCTTCAAGCCGGACACCAGCTGCCATAGGATATAATGGGAAACCACGCCTGATAATAGTGGTATTTTTATATGGATGCAGGCGGTATTGAATTCCGTAACGGATGGTGAATGATATGCGTATATTAGCGATAATCTCCGGGGAATACGGTGCCCGTCACGTTTCCAATCTCCGCCAGCATGGCCCGGCGGAATGGCAGATCGAAGTCTGGAAGGCTCCTATGGTCTTCCCCCTGGTGATCGATTATCCAGAGGATTATCTGCCTGAACAGCTGCCGGCTAGCGACCTGATCCTGTCTTTCGCCGAGCACAAAGGAGTGGCCGAGCTGCTGCCGGAGATCGCCGGGATGACCGGTGCCAAGGCGGTGGTCGCCTCGGTCGATAGCGAAGCCTGGCTGCCGCGCGGCCTGGCGCGCCAATTGCGCGGCTGGCTGGAGAAGATGGGTGTGGAATGCGCCACCCCCAAGCCGCTGTGTTCGCTGACCGGGCATGACTACGGGGTGACGCGCCGCCAGCGCCTGTCCTACAGCAGCCAGTTGATCAGTGAGTTTGCCCGCTACTTTGGGCAGCCGGAGCTGGAGATCACCGTCGATCCGGAGACGCGCCAGATTACTGCCGCCGAGGTACGCCGGGATGCGGTATGTGGCTGCGCCCGTTCCGTGGCGCAGGGGCTGGTAGGTCTGTCGGCGGACGAAGCCGAGGAAAAAGCCGGGCTGCTGCACCATCACTACCCTTGCCTGGCGAGCATGGGCAAAGACATCGATTTCGGCGACACGCTGATGCACGTCTCGGGCAATGTGCTCAAGGATAACGTCGCCGCGCAGGTGAAGCCTTTCAAGCGGGTGCAGTACCTGGAGCCGGGAGAGCGTAGTGAGGAGGGTTAATCTGCCACCGATTGAAATCGGTGTCTACACTCCTCTAAACCCGCTTCAGCGGGTTTCCGGATTCAACAGCCGCCGGTTTCTAACCCGCGGCGAAGTAGAGCGGATTAAGTTCTTATATATCCACTTATATTTCGATTATGGGAGGGATTTTCTATGAAAATGATCAACATCCAGGCGGGGAGCGTGGAGATGCGCGCCGAGCTGAACGATAGCCCGACATCGCAGAAGATCTGGGAATCGTTGCCCATCGAGGGCAGGGCCAATATCTGGGGGGACGAGATCTATTTCTCCATCCCGGTTAAGGCCGGTGGCGAGCCTGGCGCGCGGGCCGATGTCGAGGTCGGCGAGCTTGGGTACTGGCCGCCGGGGAACGCCTTCTGCATCTTCTACGGTCCCACGCCGGTCAGCACAGGGGATAAGCCGCGCGCTGCCAGCCCGGTCAATATCCTTGGGGTGGTGGAAGGGGATGCGACTCAATTCAGGATTGTGCGAAATGGGGAGAAGGTGGTGCTCAGCAGGGTAGAAGAATGAGACTCTGTAGGGTAGGGAGTTAAACCGCAAGGGGCAAGGAGAGCGAAGGATTTTAATCAGACCCTACGGGTCCTTAAGACCCATAGGGTCCAAATATAGCTCTGCTCGTGTCAGCAGCAACCCTGTCTAACGTGCTATAATCCATCCTGGAGTAAGTTGATGAGAACATCTTCTATGGAACGAAGAGGTAAGATAGCCGATCTGGATAGAACGTTTGATATTGTATTTTGGCAGAAGCAATCCCCCAAAACTCGGTTTGATGCTGCTTGGGAGATGATCGTGCATGCATGGCGTGTGAAAGGCAATGATGTTCGTCAACTCCGACTTCACCGAACTGTTGAAGCTTTTCAACGACAACAACGTTAAATATCTCGTGATTGGCGGCTATGCCCTAATCCAATATGCTGAACCAAGATTTACAAAGGATCTTGACCTATGGATCAGCATAGATGCAAACAATGCGGCAGCCGTCTACCGAGCACTCAAAACCTTTGGTGCTCCGCTCACAGACCTGTCGGAAAATGACTTCTCCGAAGATGGTTACTTTTATCAGATGGGGGTTCCACCTGTAAGAGTAGATATACTGATGGGCATACCAGGGGGTGATTTTGAGCAAGCCTGGTACAACAGGAATGAGGTTGATTTCGATGGATTGGTCGTTCCGTTTATATCCAGGAATGATCTGATTGAATCAAAGAAAGCATCGGGGCGCCCCCAAGATTTAATCGATGCAGAACTTTTGTCTCAAGTAGAGGACGAGTAAAAGCAGGCTGCATGGCGTCTTCGACCACCTGCGCCAGGCGCGGGGTGAGCAGCAGCGGGCGACCATCTTTCCGGGCGGGTGAAGTGATCCAACCTACCAACAGCGGGACGATGATCAGCAGCGCCCACACCAGGCTCCCAATTAAGCGGCGCGGGATCTCAATCTCCATGCATGTGCTCTCCATGCCTTGGGTCCTGAACGGATAGCCCGACTTCGGCAGCCTGTCTCGCTTGCTTCCCGCTGGACTTCTGAGCAGCCTCGCCTGCCGCCCAGTTAATATTCTCCAGGAAGGTCATGTTGCGCGCTGTGACCTCCACCTGCTTGCGCTTGTTCTCCGGGGCGTAGGTTTGCAGGTGACCGTCGACGGCGATTTTAGAGCCGACCTGCAGGTAGGGATGCGCCAGCTCGGCCAGCGTGCCGCGCACCACCACCAGCAAGCCGTGCAGGTAGTCGTCGCTCATCAACCGCAAGCGCAGGTAAGCGTACCCCTCGCTGTCCGGTTCTGCTTCTCCCTTAAACCACTCGAAGTGGATGCCCTTCAACAGCTCACCCACCACGAACACGTCGCTGCCGGACCCGTCCGGACCGGGCAGCTTGAGTTGCTTGCGGACGTGCTCGCCGCGCGCCCAGTTGATATTGCGCAGCAGGAGCAGGCTCTCGGAGACCACCTCAGCGAAACAAGTTTCGTATCCATTTGCCCTTGTGCTGGCGGCTCTCGATCTGCCCGATCACCGCCAGCTCCGATCCCTTGCGCAGGTAGGGGAAGTACAGCTCGGCTTTCTGATCCCACAGCACCAAGCGCCAGCCACGCATGCCGCGTAGAGGGCGCGGCCGCTCGGCCATCAGGATCAGGCGCAAAAAGGAGCGCTTCTCGTTCTTGATCAGGAAGCGATCGAAATAGATATCCCCGGTGATGTTGCCGACAACGAACACCCTGTTCATAGCTGCCTCCTGCAGGTGATAAGAGATTCACCGCAAAGGCGCAGAGTGCGCGAAGGTTTTTTTATC
>JAQBDA010000179.1:0-4905 GCA_032124675.1 Chloroflexota bacterium | reverse complement strand
CCGGTCAGCTACAGGGGAGACCGGATATTGATCGAGGTCTCACGCCCAGTGCTTAACACCCCGTGATCAATCCGATTGCACCGGGCGCGAGGGCCTCACAAATTTATATTACCTGCATTGAAAAGGAGCCCAACTTGGGGCTAACGGATGGTATAAACCAATGCCAAAATTCACCAAACCAGATGTCATTCTGAGGGAGCGCCCGTTCCGCCCTTTGGAACGCACGTTCCAGAGATCGCAGCGACCGAAGAATCCCTGAAGCGCTCTGATAAAGCGGCAGCCACAGGGACTCTTCGCCACCTGCGGCAGCTCAGAGTGACATTAAGCTGGAATTTAGATCAGGAGGTCGAACATGATGACCGGTACAAATCATATCGTCAATGGAGAGATCAGTGCCAGCGACGCAGCCATAGACGGGCTGCTGAGCGGCGTGCTGGCCGGGCTCGGGATGGCGGTGTACATAGCGCTGGCGATGTTGGCCAGCGGCGTTGCGCCGCTGGCAACGCTGGCGCTGTTCGCTCCCGACCCAGAATCCGGACCGCTGGTGGGCGTGCTGGCGCATCTGGCAGTCTCCGGGATATACGGGGTGCTGTTTGGGGTGGGCTACGCAGTGCTGCTGCGCCGCCCGGATTACAACCCGCCTGTCTGGCTGCACGCCGTCATCGGTGGGCTGTACGGCCTGCTGCTCCTGCTGGCAGGCACGCTGGTTCTGCTTCCGGCGACCGGCTCGCAGCTCCAGCAGATCCCCCTGCTGCACCTGGCCATTGGGCACCTGCTGTACGGCGGGCTGCTGGGTTGGCTGGTGTACCGCAGAGTGCGGCGGATGGAAGCCTGAGGATGAAATTGAGTCCTATCTATCTTTAGCGTCCGAAGCGATATTGAGTTTAAGGGAAATATCCCCAAAATGGCTCAAGGAAAACAACCGTGAATCAAGCTGCCTCAGGTACAAGGCTATCCTCGCGCTGGTTGTGGCCGGCGCGCCTGGCATGGTCGCTGGTCTTGCTGCTGGCAATCTGGAAACTGGTGCTGGGAACTCCGCTCATCTATGCGGAGAAGCAAACCATTTGCATAGAGGCCTGCGCAGAAAGCAACTCTCCGACGGTAGAAGATGCGGCTGCTTTACATGCCTCTGGCATATCCCTGGCGGAGTACGCCTCACTGTCGATGCTCTTCTTCTTATTAGAAACTGTGATATGGATGGGCACGGGGGTGTTGATCTTTATCCTGCGTTCTGATGATTGGATGGCGCTGCTCACTTCTGCCATGATGATCTTATTTGCCACGGGGCCTGTAGATTACCCAATTATGCGAGCCTATCCAAGCCTGGGATGGCTGGCGCTGCTCGGTTTCAGCCTGCAGAATGCCTTCCTGTTCCTGTTTGTAGGGCTGTTCCCCAGCGGGCGCTTCGTGCCGCGCTGGATGCGGTGGTTTTGGATTCCGATGGTAGTTATCGCTTTGGTGGGGGATTTCCTGGTGGATGTCTTTCCAGCTGCGGCGTGGATTTGGGTGCTCTGGTTTCCCTTCCTGATCCTGGGTCCCTACTCGCAGATATACCGCTATCGAAAGGCGTCCAGTCTGGTCGAGCGTCTGCAAACCTGGTGGGTGGTGTTTGGATTTTCAGCCATGGCAGGTCTGATTCTGATGGGTGCCTTTCTAGAACAGGTGGGGATACTGCCAGATATTGTTATTCAAGATTTCTATTTCGGCCTGGCTGGTTTGATGCTGCCAATCTGCATCGCTATTTCAGTGCTGCGCTTCCATCTGTGGGATATCGATGTGATCATCCGCAAGACGCTGGTCTACGGCGCGCTGAGCCTGACCCTGGGGCTGGTTTTCTTCGGGGCGGTCACGCTGCTGCAGTCGCTGTTTGTGGCGCTGAGCGGTCAGCGCTCTGCCGTCGCGGCGGTCATCTCGACCCTGTTCATCGCGGCTCTGTTCAGCCCGCTGCGCCGCCGTATCCAGAACGACATCGACCGGCGCTTCTTCCGTAAGAAGTACGATGCCGAGAAGATCGTCGAGGCTTTCAGCGCCGGGCTACGCCAGGAGCTCGACCCGGAGCAGTTGTCCGAGCGCCTGCTGGCGGTGGTGGAGGAGACCTTGCAGCCGGAGAGGGTTAGTTTGTGGCTAAGAGAAGGGGGACCGAAGAGATGAGCAGCAGGCTGCTGCGCCTGGTGCGCCCGCTGGCTTTTCTTTTAGGAATTGCACTCAGCCTGCTGGCGGTTTATTCCTACCTGGCTACAGCCCGGTTGGTCAATAGTGACACGGCGCTGGTACTACCGGATGATAGCATTTGGACGGCTGTGCAGCTTGAAGACGCCCTGGCCGGGTTGGGGCTGCCGGTGAATGTGTTTGCCATCTATTCCTTGGGTATCATCCTGGTTTTCAGCCTGACATTCCTGGCCTGTGGCTGGCTGATCCTGCTGCGCGGAAGTCGGGACTGGCTTGGCCTGTACCTGGCGCTGGTCCTGTTGGGCTGGGCGAATGGGGTGGGCGTATTCGTTTCAATACCACAGGTCTCTCCCTGGTTGGCGACACTGAATTCATATTTGAACTGGCTCACGTGGCCGGGTTTGTTTTTGTTGTTGTATCTCTTCCCCAGCGGGCATGTCACTCCCCGCTGGGCGCGCTGGTTCGCCTGGGGGTGGGGAATTTTCGCGGTCTATGGCTTGGTAGCTACCTTCCTTGATGTCCTTTCAGATAATTTCCTCTACATTTTTCCTCTGTTGTTTGCTATCCTGCTGGTGGGCGGCTACGCTCAGGTCTACCGCTACCGGCATGCCGGCGCTCTCGAACGCCAGCAGGTCAGGGTGGTGGTGTTTTCATTAGTTCTTTTTGTCGCTTTTTTTATCGGATTCACCCTGATAGCAAACTTATCCGGCCTGGGCGATCCCGGACGTAGCGGCCTGACCGGAGCATTGTTCTATTCGATGATCTTTTCTACTGCTGGCAGCCTGATTTTTATGAGCATACCTGTATCGATCGCTGTGGCGGTGCTGCGCTACCACCTGTGGGATATCGACGTGATCATCGGCCGCACGCTGGTCTACGCGGCGCTGACCGCCACGCTGGGGCTGGTATTCTTCGGCGCGGTCACGCTGCTGCAGTCGCTGTTTGTCGCCGTCAGCGGTCAGCGCTCTGCCGTCGCCACGGTCATCTCGACCCTGGTCATCGCAGCGCTGTTCAACCCGCTGCGCAAACGCATTCAGAATGACATCGACCGGCGCTTCTTCCGCCGGAAGTATGATGCTGAGAAGGTGGTGGAAGCTTTCAGCGCCAGCCTGCGCGAGGAGGTGGACCTGGATGACCTGCAGAACCAGCTCCTGGCGGTGGTGCAGGAGACCCTGCAGCCGGAGCACGTCAGCCTGTGGCTCAAGCCAGCCGCGGACCGGCGACGGAGCGACGTAATACAGTATGGACAGTGATTTGATGACGACTCCCACCCCTTACAATCCTGAAACGAAATTCAACCGCGGCGCATGGCTGACCCTGGCGTTTGTCATCTTTGTGCTCGTGTATAACATAGCCACGCTCGCTTACCGCTTCACGTTGCCTACGGATGGCTGGCTTGTGAACGAAGCGACGGAGGTGGGTTTCAACTACACCGAAAACCTGATGGGCGCTCCTTCGGGTTTGCAGCCTGGCGACAACGTGATCGCTGTGGAAGGGATTCGAGCGGATGATTGGCCTTACTTCCCACCCTCTCTACAGCAGGCCTGGCAGGTGGGGGCGACCCTCGATTACACCGTGATCCGTGACGGACAGGAGATGCAGGTGCCCGTGACGCTGACACACTGGCAGTTCGAGAAATGGCTGCGAGACACGCTGAGTGATCCTGACGAGCTGATGGGGCTATTAACTGGCTATTTCTTGTTGACCCTGGCGTTTTTCGTTTACCTGCGTCGTCCCGGCAACCCCACTACTGGTGCTTTCCTGCTGCTAATAGCGTTGCTGGTTGACCTGACAAGTTTTCCAATTGGTTGGCCGGAATATATTGATCCGCTCGCAAACATCCTCGTCGTAAGATGGCAAGCCATATTACTTCCGATTGTGATGCCATTCGTGCTCATCCGTTTTGCGCTGGTCTTCCCACACCCCAAGCCGGTCCTGCAGCGCCTGCCCTGGCTGGCCTTTTTGCCGCTCGCGATCGGATTACTCATTAGTGTATTCAGCCCTTACAGTGGTTTGGGCTGGTTTTGGTTGTTGTTTTCATTAGTTTTAACCGTAGCCATCCTGATTCACAATGCAATCACCATGCGCGATGCGGTCAGCCGGGCGCAGATCCTGTGGGGATTGGGTGGGATCATCTTCGGCTTTGGGCTGTTGGCGCTGCTGCTATTCGCGAATACCTTTGAGTGGATCGAATTCAACGAGAATTTTACTAATCTGGTCGCCGCTATCGCTTTGATGGGAATGGGCATCTGCCTGGCGATCGCCATCACCCGCTACCGCCTGTTCGACATCGAAGTGATCATCCGGCGCACACTGGTCTACGCGGCGCTGACCGCCACCCTGGCGCTTGTTTTCTTCGGGGCGGTCACGCTGCTGCAGTCGCTGTTTGTAGCCGTCAGTGGTCAGCGGTCTGCCGTCGCCACGGTCATCTCGACCCTGGTCATCGCGGCACTGTTCAACCCGCTGCGGCGGCGTATCCAGAGCGACATCGACCGGCGCTTCTTCCGCCGTAAGTACAATGCCGAGAAGGTCGTGGAAGCCTTCAGCGCCAGCCTGCGCGAGGAGGTGGATCTGGACGATCTGCAAGCGCAGATTGTCGCTGTGGTGGAGGAGACCCTGCAGCCGGAGAGCCTGTCGCTGTGGTTGAGGGAGAAACGATGATGATACGCCTGGGAAAAAGACCCTGGCTGGCCCTGCTGCCGGTACTGCTTATTATTTTGGTAAGCTGCTCGCCAT
>JAQBDA010000178.1:0-3479 GCA_032124675.1 Chloroflexota bacterium | reverse complement strand
AACGTGCCCACGGAATGTGCGAGTTGGTGCAAATTCACCCAGGCGGTGCCCGACCATGTTCTCGGTGATGTAGATGGGCACATGGCGGCGCCCATCATGTACTGCAATGGTATGCCCCACCATCTGCGGAAAGATCGTGCTGGCGCGGCTCCATGTGCGGATAACTTTCTTATCTCCGCGGTCGTTCATGGTCTCAATTTTTTTCATCAGTTTCGGGTCGATATACGGACCCTTTTTCAGCGATCGTCCCATCTGATCATCTCCAACAATTATTCAGCGAATACCATTTCTCGCCTGGATATCCGATTGTCTGCTAACGCTTCTTCCCGCGCCGGCGAACGATGTACTTGTCAGTCTTCTTGTTTCGCCGCGTTCTGTACCCCAGGGTCGGTTTACCCCAAGGGCTTTTCGGGCCAGGCATACCGATCGGCTGCCGCCCTTCACCACCCCCATGGGGATGGTCACGGGGGGACATCGCAGAGCCGCGCACACTAGGGCGTATCCCCAGATGGCGCTTTCGCCCTGCCTTACCGAGCTTGATATTGCCGTGGTCAAGATTGCCGACCTGCCCAATCGTGGCATAGCAAGCCTGGCGAACCAGGCGCACTTCACCGGAAGGCAGACGTATCTGGGCATAATCGCCTTCTTTTGCCAGCAGTTGGGCAGCCCCACCGGCAGATCGCACAAGCTGGGCTCCTCGACCTTCCGTCAGCTCGATATTGTGAACCATCGTACCAACTGGAATGTTGGAAATCGGCAGGCTGTTCCCCGGGCGAATCTCGGACTGCGGACCAGCCATGACGGTTTCCCCGACCCTTAAGTCAACCGGGGCGATAATATAGCGCTTCTCTCCATCGACATAATGGAGCAGCGCCAGGCGAGCGGTACGGTTTGGGTCGTACTCAATCGCAGCCACGCGAGCAGGGATGCCGCGCTTATCACGCTTGAAATCTACGATGCGGATATGACGCCGGCTGCCACCGCCGCGGTGGCGCACTGTCACACGTCCGTGCACATTCCGACCACCCCGTTTACTCGACGGCACCAGCAAAGAGCGTTCCGGCTTATCCTTGGTTATTTCTTCAAAAGTATAGCCTGTCATCCCGCGTTGACCGGGGGTTGTTGGCTTATATTTCTTTACCGCCATCACTTCACCCCTTCAAATATATCGATCGTATCATCCGGTGCCAGCAGGACGATAGCTTTCTTATACCCACTACGCCGCACCCTCAGCTGCCGGCTTCGTGCCCGCCGGGTTCGCTTGGCGGGAACATTAATGATGTTCACGCGCAGCACTTCCACGTCGAAAAGCGTTTCAACCGCATCCTTGACCATGCTTTTGGTGGCATCTGAGGTCACTTCGAAAACAAACTGGTGCAGGTCACCATTCAGGTAATTCGTCTTCTCTGTGATGATAGGGCGGCGAAGCACATCATAGATTGTTGTCATAGCTTCCTCCGACCTATCCTAAATATGACTCAATTACATCCAGCGCCTGAAGAGGCAGGATCACTTTATCGTAACCCAGCAGGTCGCGGATGTTGAGGTAATTCGCCAGCAATGTCTTGGCATCCGGCAGGTTGTTCACCGAGCGCATTACGACTTCGTAATCCCCATTTTTTTCAGGGATCAGGATCAAGGCGCTCGCCTCGCCGACCAACTGCTCGAGCGATTTGGCAATGATACGCGTCTTGGCGTCCGAAACTTCCAAGACATCCAGTACAATGATACCTGCCTCGGATGCTTTGACCGATAAAGCAGACCGCAGTGCCGCCCGGCGCATCTTACGCGGCATAGCTTTTGTGTAAGAGCGGGGGCGTGGGGTATGAATTTTACCGCCGCCCACCCATTGCGCTGCTCGAATAGAACCCTGACGCGCTCGACCGGTACCTTTTTGGCGCCATGGCTTTCGCCCGCCACCCCTGACCTCACTGCGGGTCTTGGTCTTATGCGTACCGAGGCGGGCATTCGCCATTTGGCGTACGTACGCCTGGTGCATCAGGTCAACATTGATTGGGGCTTCGAAGATCTTTGCCGGCAGCTCCACCGTGCTGACCTTCTTGCCCTCCATATTCAAAACATCAAGTTCCATATTTGTCGCTCCCTGGGAAGCACTCACCTTCTGCTTGAGTTCACATGCCTTCTCAGCGAAGACTGTCGACCCGGCGAAGATGAACTACTGCTTGCGTGCTCCCTTGATCGTCACGATACCGCCTTTTGCACCGGGTATGGCGCCGCGCACACCCAACAGGTTGCGTTCACCATCCACCAGCACAACCGCCAGATTCTGTACGGTCACCCTTTCATTGCCCATATGACCCGGGCCGCGCGCACCTTTGTAGACCCTTCCGGGCGTGGTGCCGGAGCCGCGTGAGCCGGGTGCCCGCTGGCGGTCTGATTGACCGTGGGTTTTTGGTCCACCGCGGAAGTGGTAGCGCTTTACTGCTCCAGCGAACCCTTTTCCTTTGCTGGTTCCAATCACATCCACGTGATCACCGACATCGAAGACTTTATCCACAGTAATCACATCACCTTCATTCAGATCCGGGCTCTTTTCCCTGAACTCGCGCAAAAAACGCAACGGGGGCACATTGTTGCGTTTAAGGTGCCCAATCTGTCCTCCAGTCAATACTTTCGGCTTCACTTCAACAAAACCCAGCTGCACCGCAGAGTATCCGTCATTCTCAGGCAATCGTACCTGGGTGACATAACATGGCCCGGCTTCGATAATCGTCACCGGAATTGCAGATCCAGCATCATCGAAAATCTGGGTCATGCCGACTTTCTTGCCAATCAGCCCTTTAAACATCTCTGTTGTCTCCTACGAAATAGATTACGGGACTGTCAGCCTGGGCTTGGCTGCATCATCCCTGATTACCGCACAGTCAACCGCACTCTCGCAAAGCTATTAAATATTGGTTCGCGGGCAGTGCTGCTCTTGTGCAGCCCGTATTCTGGATCAGGTATCGTTACTGAACTTTATCCTTGACAATCTCGATACATGTCCAGGTCGTACCCTGGCCTATATTTTGATTTCAATGTCCACGCCCGCTGGAAGATTCAGGCGCATAAGCATATCAATGGTTTTCGAATCAGGTTCCAATACATCAATCAATCGGTTGTGCGTGCGGATCTCGAAGTGCTCGTGTGAGTCCTTGTCAATAAATGTTGAGCGCCGGACGGTGAACCGTTCGATTCGGGTTGGCAACGGAACCGGGCCGATCACCTGGGCGCCAGTGCGCTCTGCCGTCTCGACAATTCTCTTCGCCGACTGGTCCAGAACACGGTGATCATATGCTTTCAGACGGATGCGTATCTTTTGTTTAGCCATATCATCCGCCTATTGAATAATCTTGGTGATCACGCCGGCGCCGACCGTGAGACCACCTTCGCGGATCGCAAACTTCGATCCCTGTTCCAACGCCACCGGCACGATCAGCTCCACTTCCAGGTTCACACTGTCCCCTGGCATCACCATC
>JAQBDA010000177.1:0-2646 GCA_032124675.1 Chloroflexota bacterium | reverse complement strand
GGAAATTTGCGTTTTTCAACGATTACGACCCGGCCCATCACATCTGGTACGATGTCGACGGCGCCACCGACGACTTCGCCTACGGTAGGATGGGACTCTCTTCGTTCGTCTTCGAAATAGGCACCAGCTTCTTCCAGGACTGTGCTTCCTTCCAGAACAATATTCTGCCCGATAACCTGCCCGCCCTGATCTACGCCGCCAAATCCGCCCGCCGGCCGTATATGACGCCCTCCGGTCCCGAGGTATTGAACGCGGCCGCATCCCCGGCAGCCGTCGCCTCCGGCGCTCCTGCTTCCCTGACAGCCAGGGCAGACGACACCCGCTTCAACAACCTGAATGGCACAGAGCCAACCCAGAATATCGCAGCGGCCGAGTACTATATCGACGTACCTCCCTGGTCGATCAGCCCGGCACCGGCAGCGCATGCCATGACCCCCAGTGACGGTGCATTCGACAGCAAAATCGAGGACGTCCAGGCGGTCATCAATACGAGTAGTCTGGGCCTGGGTCGCCACACTGTATTCGTGCGCGGCAGGGATGCGAGCGGGAATTGGGGTCCGGTCAGCGCGGCTTTCCTGTATATCATAAACCCGGACGTCGCTCCCACGATCGAAGGATACGTGCGAGATTTCGCCACCAATGCCCCGCTGGCGGCTTCGGTCAGCGCAGGAGCATTCATTACGACCAGCGACCCGGGCAGCGGGCTCTATACCATGAACGTGGTCAGCGGAACGTACGACTTAAGTGCCCAGGCTCCGGGATACTCAACCGCAGGTGTTGGAAATGTCTTTGCGCCCGATAACAGTCTGGTTCAGCAGAACCTTTACCTGCAGCCAGTTTGCTTCAGCGATGATGTCGAATCAGGAAATCAAGGTTGGACAGTTGAATATACATGGGCTATTACAGATGAGGTATCCCACAGTCCAACCTACGCGTGGACTGATAGCCCAGGTAGTTATTACGAAAATAACCGCGACAGTTCTCTATATTCGAGGGTTATTGATCTTAGCCAAGCGAGCGGAGTCGAGCTTAGTTTCTGGCATACCTACGATATTGAGTTTTCATACGATTATGGTTATGTACTCTCTTCGATAGACGGAGGATATACCTGGATAACGCAGACCTCATATACCGGTGTTGACATGTTTACCTGGACAAAAGAGACCATCCCATTGCCTCAACTGGATGGACAAGATGAGGTCCAAATCCGTTTTCGTTTGGTCACAGACCCTAGCGAAGATAAGGATGGCTGGTTCTTGGATGATATTCAACTCTACGGTACTAGCTCGTCTTGCATAACGCCAACCCTTCCAGTAGCGGATTTCAGCAGCAGCAACCCGGTCCTGCCTGGAGAATCGGTGCGCTTCAGCGACCGCACCCAGGGCACGCACCCGCTTACCTACTCATGGGACTTCGGCGATGGAGTGGGAACGTCCAGCTACAGCGACCCCATCTACACATACGCTGCCAGCGGCACATACATGGTCACGATGACGGTCACCAACAGCCTGGGCAGCGACACCGTCACCCATCCGGTGGTAGTGGAGCAATGCACGCCGCTCTCTACGGTTACCCTGACCCTGCAGACTACCGGTACCCTGCTTTTAGGCGCACCGGTGGCCTTCCAGGCGGATATCGGACCGGACGATGCCTACAAACCGTATCATTATTCGATCGATTACGGAGATGGAAACCTGGCCTCCGGCACCAGCAGTGATGACCCGCTGCAGATTGAGCATACCTACAACCTGCCAGGCCAGTTTCCCGTCCAATTCTCCGCCTGGAACTGCGGCATGCAGACCCCCGTGATAACCGCTTTGCCAGTCGACATCATTGCGCAAGATGGTATTCAGATTGCTCCCCCTGCCGGCAGCTTGGTCGCTGCTCCCGGCGAGACGGTGACCTACACCCTGCTTGTCACCAATACCCTCCAGTTCGCCAACACCTTCAATGTTAGCTTGAGCGGCAACGCCTGGGTCAGCGCGCCATCGTCCACCATTCTCGGTCCACTTGGACCGGACCAGTCACTGGCGTTCAGTGTTCATGTACAGGTCCCGGGTAATGCTGGCGGGGGGATCAGCGATACCGTTCATATCACCATCAGCTCACAACAGCCAGGGGTCATCCCGGTATCTGCTGAGTTGACCACTACGGCTGCGAAGGTCTACTCCATTAATTTCCAGCCCGAAGTTAGCTCGCAGATCGGATTGCCGGGAGGCACAGCCACCTATGTCACAGTACTGACAAACACCGGCAATATATCGGATACCTATTCCATCGCGATCGACAGTGATTGGCCGTATGAATTCTCCGTGGTACCACAGGAGTATTTTCAAGATGAAAACATCACCTTGGAGCGCGCTCGCGGTGCTGCTTTGCAAACCGTGGTCTCAATTCCGGTGGATAAAGTCAGCGGCGATTCTGACATAGTCTATATCACCGTGACCTCAACTGGGGACCCGCTGCTCTCTCAGCAGGTCAGGTTAGAAACTACCGCTATTGCCTATGTCACCCGCCTGCCATTGGTACTGGCGAATTAATACTAGACGTTACGCAGTAGTAGGCGGAATGATGGGGGTGGTTTGGGGGGGGGGTGGACCCCCACAAACCCCCAAATAACACACAAGTATTTAACAAAAAAATAAA
>JAQBDA010000176.1:0-6492 GCA_032124675.1 Chloroflexota bacterium | reverse complement strand
CGCCTATCAAGGTTCCTACCAAGCTGCTTATCAGTGGAACCAATATATCAAAAACGGCTTTTGATACCGTGTACGGTCCTATCTGTAAAACTTGATCGGACATTGAAAATTCTCCCCATAACAAAAAGCCGTTCACACGAATGCGAACGGCTAAACATGCTATAATATTTACGTCAGCCGCTCGCATCGGCTTGACCAATGCCCCGGGTTCCCAATACCCGGCGGCATTTTTATTATACTATACGGGTATGGTGGTTGAAAAAAGCACCAATCCCGCCAGCTCATTACTTTGTGTCATTGACCAAGGATACCGTGCCGGTTGATGTGGACGCGGTGCTGTTCTGGATGGTTTGGGACGCTGAGAAAGCCGCTCTGGAAGTGGAGAACTACCGCACAGCTATCACCTGGGCTGCCCAGACCGCTCTGCGCGAGATCATCGGGCAGATGTATCTGGCGGATATCCTGGTCGGGCGAGCGAAGATGGACGCCGACTTGCAGCTGATCATCGACGAGCGCACCACCCCCTGGGGAGTGAGCGTACAGTCGGTAGAGATCCGCGACATCGTCATCCCCCAGGACCTGGAAGATACAATGAGCCGCCAGGCACAGGCGGAGCGCGAACGGCAGGCACGGGTCATCCTGGGCGAGTCGGAAATGCAGATCGCCAGCAGCTTTGCCGAAGCCTCTCTGGCATACGTCAATAACCCAACCGCGCTGCACCTGCGGGCGATGAATATGCTCTTCGAAGGGTTGAAGGAGAAGGGCGCCCTGGTGATCGTACCCAGCAGCGCGGTGGAAACGATGAACCTGGGCGGGCTGAGCGGCATGGTGGCGCTTTCCCAGACCAGCGTACAGGAGAGCTGAACATGGCCGAGGCAGCCCGATGGGAGTACCGCGTGGAGACACTCGGCACTTTCTGGAGCTCACCGAAGGATGAGGACCTGGAGGCAGCCCTGGACGAGTGGGGAGAAGAGGGCTGGCAGGTGATCAGCCTGTACAAAAGTGGCAGCGGCGAGAAGGTGACCGTTGTCGCCCGGCGCCCGCTGTCCCTGGCGGCCCGCCGCCGCCGCTCCTGGCCAACGGATTAGGGCTTGATCTTTCCAGTATGAGAGGGATGGGTGTTGGGACGCCCATCTCTCTCAGCATTAATGAGATCGCATCGCTATCGCACGCGATGACAGTTTTATCCCGAGCGCCCGAAGGTCTGGAGAAAAGGTATTGACAGCGGTTTGAATGGGTTATATACTTCAACTATCATTGAAGTATATTTACGATAAGGATATCATTGCTCGACGTTAAATCCCCACCCGCTGACTTAGAGCGCCTTGCCCGTTGGCTGAAGGTGCTGGCGGAACCCACTCGCCTGTACATCTTCCATCTGATCATGGAAGGCTACCAATGCAATTGTGTGCTGGGCAGCGACCTGGGCATTCCGGCAAACCTGGTGTCTTACCACCTGCGGGCGCTGCGCAAAGCCGGTCTGGTGGACATGCAGCGCGACCCAACGGATGCGCGCTGGGTGTATTACTCGGTGAATGAGGAGGCGTTGGACGCGCTCAACAAGGCGTTGGGAGGCTTCTTCGACCCGGAGCGCATCCAACCGCGCCGCACCATTTGCGGACCGCAGGATACGATCCTCGATGTGAATGAGCTCGAGTTTATCTCAGGAGACCAAACATGACCGTTCAAACCAGCCGCAGATTATCCACCCTCGACCGCTACCTCACCTTGTGGATCTTCCTGGCAATGGCAGCCGGGGTAGCGATCGGCTACTTCCTGCCAGGTGTGGAGAGCTTCGTCAACAGCTTCCAGGTAGGCACAACCAATATCCCCATAGCCATCGGGCTGATCCTGATGATGTACCCGCCACTGGCAAAAGTGCGTTACGAGGAACTGGGGGATGTCTTCCGCAATACGCGGGTGCTTGGACTGTCCTTGCTGCTCAACTGGGTGATCGGACCGATACTGATGTTCCTGCTAGCGATCACTTTCTTGCGCGGCTATCCTGAATACATGGTCGGGCTGATCCTGATCGGGCTGGCGCGCTGTATCGCTATGGTGATCGTATGGAACGACCTGGCGGACGGCGACCGGGAGTACGCGGCCGGGCTGGTGGCATTCAACAGCTTGTTCCAGGTTTTCTTCTACAGCGTCTACGCCTACATCTTCATCACCTTGCTGCCGCCGGTTTTCGGCATGCAGGGCAGCGCGGTGGATATCAGCATCGCCGAGATCGCCCAGAGCGTATTCATCTATCTGGGCATCCCGTTCATCGCCGGACTGCTGACCCGCTTCCTGCTGATCCGCCGGCGGGGCAAAACATGGTACGAGACACAGTTCATCCCCCGTATCAGCCCCATCACACTGGTTGCCTTGTTGTTCACTATCCTGGTTATGTTCAGCCTGCAAGGGGATAAAATCGTAGGCTCACCGCAGGATGTACTGCTCATCGCCATACCACTGGCTATCTATTTCGTGCTGATGTTCCTGGTCAGCTTCGCCATCGGGCGCAGGTCGAACGCCGGCTACCCGATCACCACTACCCTGTCCTTCACCGCAGCCAGCAACAATTTCGAGCTGGCGATTGCGGTAGCGGTGGCGGTCTTCGGAATCAATTCCGGCGTAGCCTTTGCGACTGTCATCGGACCGCTGATCGAGGTGCCGGTGATGATCGGGCTGGTGAATGTCGCATTCTGGTTCCGGAAGCGATACTTTATCGCCCCGGATACCATGCAAGCGCACGATGAGCCGTCCGGCTGAGTCATAGGAAAGGAGACCCAGATGCCTGTTATCACTATCACATCCGGAGCAGACCTGGCCCAGGTCAGAGCTCTGCTAGAAGATAGCGATCTGCCGTACGAAGACCTGACCCGGGCACATATGGACGATTTCCTGTCGCTGTATGATGGCGAGCGGCTGGTGGGCTGTGTTGGACTGGAGCGCTACGAGGAAAACGGGCTGCTGCGCTCCCTGGCAGTTGCATCCGGCTACCACGGGCAGGGGCATGGCTCCCGGCTGCTGGCAGCCATCGAAACGCAGGCTGCTTTTGAGGGAGCGCGAACATTGTACCTGCTGACCACTACCGCCGAGGCGTACTTCTCAGCACGCGGCTATCACATAACCGAACGCAGCCAGGTGCCGGAGGCGGTCGGCGCGAGCAGCGAGTTCCAGTCGCTGTGCCCTTCCAGCGCGGTCTGCATGAGGAAAACCTTGTAAACGTCACTGTTTCACGTGAAACATTATTTTTGTTTTTTGGCTGATTTGCCTGCAAATTGTTTCACATGAAACAAAAATCCGGCGCTGGGATCAGGCCCTCAGCACCGGATGCTTTTTTTCTGCCACGCCTCACACACCGTTGGAGCGCGCCCACTCTTCCAGGATCTCTTCCACCAAATCCAGATACGCATCCAGGGCTTCAACCCGCTCTGCGAAGCCTTCGCCCAGCAAACCCAGATTTTCACACGCCTTCTGCCAGGCTGCCAGGCTGTCCGCTCCTTCCGGGTGCAGGGTGGCAGCCAGGGTCCAGGTTTGCAGCAGCGACCACAGCAGCGCCTGTGGCTGGCTCCCATCCAGGATGGCCTCATAGGCTCGCTGGTAGTAGGGGATGCGTTGGGATTCTAGGCGCTTCGGTGCCGTCCCGGCAGGCAGCGCCTCCAGGCATACCTGCCAGGCCGCCAGCCAGACCGGCAGTGCCTGCAGGTCAAGATTGGGCACGCCGAGCAGGCCCAACATACCTGGGTACAGGCCACCGTACCCAGCTGCCTCGACTCGCCGGCCGTAGTTCAGCAGGTAGCGCCGTTCGGTGAGCGGTGCACCGTAAAGGCTGGCTATGGCGTTGCCGGCACTCTCCACCGCGGTCAGGTAAAGGTAGAGTTCCTCCGGGCCGGGATGCTCTGGCAGGTCGGTGTAAAACGACATCCACACCTGGCGGGCGCTGTCCACCAGCTGGCGCGAGCGCTGGTACACGTAATCTGGGCGCTGGAACTGGCCGCGCACACTGGCCTGGGTGAAATCCATGAAATGCTGCGGGTCGAACAGCACTTTGCAGCCAAAGATGGTCGGTCCCAGCCAGGGGTGCAGGCGCAGCATGCGCGTCTGGCGGAAGGCTTTCTGTGGGAAATGCCCGATATCTACGTGCACCTCATCGGTCAGGCGCACGATCTCGCGCTCGTCTGGCACTGCATCGGCGTGGATGAATACCAGGTCGATATCGGTCGTGCCGCCCAGCAGGTAGTCTTCTTCCAGTATGGAGCCGCACAGGAAGGCCGCCAGCAAGCCATGGTCCCGGCGGGTGCGCCGCGAAACCGTGTCTTGAGCGATATTCATCAGAGTCTGCTGATTAATGCGCATAGATTTTTTCTCGCTTCTCCCCGCCCCTCTGCCATAACCGGCTTTCAGTCCTTCACGCTCAACCCCAACGGCAGCTCGGCCTGGAATGGCGACAGCCGCAAGGTCTGGCGGATGCGGTTTTCCACCCAGCGCAGGCTTTCCGAGCTGTGCACGTAATCCAGCTGGTTAGTGTCGATCACCAGCACCGGCGATTTGTCTTCCTCTCCAGGCTGGCGGCTGTTGATATAGAAATCGTCATAAGCCTGGTTCAGCTCGCCGATATAGGCGCGCTCCATATTGCGCTCGTACGGTCGGTCGCGCAAGGTGATGCGCTGCATCAGCACGTCCGTGTCGGCACGCAGGTAGACGACCAGGTCAGGCACCGGGATTTTCTCGGCCAGGGCTTCGTGGACGCGGTTGTACATATCCAGCTCGTCGCCACGGAGGTTGATCGCGGCGAACAGGGCATCTTTCTCGAAAGTGTAATCCGCCAGAAGGTTTGCGCCGCTGCCCAGCACTTTGGGCACCGCCCGGCGCTGCTGGTGGTAGCGGCTGAGCAGGAAGAAGATCTGCGTCTGGAACGCGTAGCGCTCCCGGTCACCGTAGAAATCGGACAGGAACGGGTTCTCTTCGAACACCTCCAGCAGCATCTCAGACTGGAACGCAGGCTGGAGCAGGCGCGCCAGGGTGGTCTTCCCGACGCCGATGACACCTTCGATAGCTGTATACATGGTGGGTGGTTGTTCCGGGTTGTGTTTTAGTAGGTGATTGACCGCTGCGACCCATGTGGTCGACGCTGACCGCCTTAAGGATACCAGCGAATGGCGGAAGGCGCAACACTGAATTGAAAACAGTGGCAGAACATTTGTTCTTTGCAGTGGCAATGTCAGCGGTACGCTGTCCCAGCATGCGCGCGGCGAATGCCAGGGGCAGATCTACCCCTGGCTAAGTTTTGAATAAGCCTGCTGCCAGCCAGTCTACAGGCCGTAGCGGCGGCTGTCCTCGTGCAGCTTCAGCACGGCACGCCGCATCGCCTGCTGGCGCTCGATCTCCTCGAACTTGCGCGTTCTGTTCTTATAGGAGAGATACAGGAAGATTAAAACTACTGCGACTGCGAAAATCCCGACCATAGCCTTTCCTTCCTCCCTTGTAAGGCCGATATCCTTATTTTACCAAAAAATCTGCTCCAAGCGCTTACTAAATCTGATAGGATGGCACCAATTTATGATGATCGCACTTGGGATGCAGCTGCTGGACAACCGAGATGTGGAAAAGGAGCCGGTTTTTGAGGCCGGGGAGGCTTTCAAAGAGTTGGAGGGCTGAGCGCGGTTGGCGCTAACACTCAAGCGTCCCGACGAATCCGGGTCGCAAGGTAGCATAATGGTAAAATTATGGGCAGCCATTCAACCGGATCGCCCCGGTTGCTTGGTTAGGCTCTGGTAGGTGTTAGCAGCACCGCCAGAGCCGTTTCAGTTGTTAACTCTGCTGTTTTTCCTGATCCAGAGATTTTTCTAGGTAATCGGCAGAAAGTATTTTAAAATAAACTGATGGTGATTTCAGCCAATTACTTAAGCAATTCGTCGTATTTGATATAGCTGATTATAAAGATACTTTCGGCGAATTGCCTGGCATGTATAGATGGATGCTCTTTTTCCGCAAATTCTTTCAACCTCTTGTGCAGCTCTTCATTCAAGCGCAGAGAAAACTTAATCACTCCTCTATTGCAACCCCATTTTGCCTCCAAGTCAAATGAAATCTTGCCTCCGATTTGACTCTTCATGAGTTGCTATTCTGTCAAACACTTCATTATTAGATTGAGAGGAAATTTCACCAGCTGTTAAAGTCATACCTTGTTTTTGCGCAACCGCAGCGGAATTCTATTCAATAACGCAAGGGCAGGCGGTTTCTAATCGGAATTAGCTGCCCAAACAGTACCTTTCCAAACAAAGCAACAGGTCTTGCGAAAATTGCTTTTGACTTAGCAGCTCGATTTTGGCGAGATTTCCGTCCACGAAGGTCAGTTTGCCGGGCATCTGCAGCAGATCACGAATGATGCGCTTCGGGCCGTAGCCTTCAAAGCGGCTGCCCACCAAAGCCCGGTGATGGAAATCCGTCAGCAGATTGTGGGCCAGATCGGTCAACAAGATGTAGCCCTTTTGAGCC
>JAQBDA010000175.1:0-16773 GCA_032124675.1 Chloroflexota bacterium | reverse complement strand
ACCAGCATGAAGTGCTGGTGTACCATGCCTATCCCTTCATTGATTGCATGTTTGGGAGAGGAGAGTGTCACTGGCTTACCCTTGATGAATATAGTGCCTGCGTCCTGGCGATATAGACCAGCCAGAATATTCATCAAGGTGCTCTTGCCGGCTCCATTTTCACCCAATAGCGCGTGAATTTCTCCTTGTCGCAGGTCGAAATCCACGTGGTCATTAGCAAGCACACCAGGGAAACGCTTGACAATGCCTCGCATTTCAATCATCATAGGGAGCTCTGTTAGATCAGGTCGATCGCTTGTAGGGGTATCTGACATCATGTAATCATCTCTCCTATAGCGGGTAGATGCCATTTATTTACTCACTAAACGGATAGATTACCTGTAAAGCATACTTTGCAGATATGCGGGCGTTGAACGCCCGCATATCTGCATACTATCCCTACCCAAGGTCAGAGGAAATCTGGCAAGATAGATTTGCCTGAGAATATTCTACCTGACCCATGGGTTGACATCTGAAACTAATTACCAGTATCCGGTAATTCGGAAGTGATACCCTCATCCCACCAATACATGCAGTATTGGCATTCCAGTCCAGGAGCACCGGGAGGGAATTGATCCAGGTCTGCCTGCACCATACTCTCGCCAGCCGGTACGACCACATTGCCTTTGTTATCCTTGATCTCGCCGGAAAAAACATCGAAGCGATCGAACTCGCCATTAAGGCTTTGCTCGATCAGGTCACGCACTTCCTGAATGACTTCAGGAGGAAGCTCAGACACGCCGGGAGTAAGCTCCTGGCCCTCCATAAACCCATACAATCCGAGTGCGCCTGTATCAGCATCGAAGTAATCCCATCCAGGTGTGTAAGTCCCATCAATCACGCCCTGAGCGATAGTGGCATACACAGGACCCCAGTTCCAGTATGGTGCCGTCAGGCAGCGCTCCACCTTGCAGGAGCCATACCAGTCATAGGTGATGCCCCATTTGCCCTTTTCCTGGGCTACGTCGGCAACCGCCGGGGTATCTGCACCGGTAAACACAACCTGCGCTCCGGCATCGAACAGCGACGCCGAGGCTTCCTTCTCAATGATTGGGTCGTGCCAGGTGTTGATCCAACGCACATCCATCGTGCATTCCGGACAGGTTCTCTTCATCCCCAGAGCGATTGCATTGCCCAGCCGCAGTTCTTCTGGGATGGGGAAAGTTGCCATATAACCCAATTTGGGATTGCCGTCCATCTTAGCACGGGCGCCAGCAAGCATACCAGCAGCATATTTCATCACCTCCATCGCCCCGAACAGATTTCCGAAGTTCGTGGTGTTCGACTTGTAGCCGCTGATGTGGATAAATTGGGTATCCGGAAACTCGCTCGCAACAATTTCCATCGGATCCATGAAGCCAAAGGATGTTCCGTAGATCAAATCGAACCCTTTGCGCGCCAGACTGCGGAAGATCTGCTCAGAGTCCGCACCTTCCGGCACGTTTTCAACATAAGCCACGTGCGTATTCGGCACATTCGCCTGGATATATTCCAATCCTTCGTAGTGCGCCTGAGACCAGCCGCCGTCGTCATGCGGTCCGATCAATACCATGGCTACATTCAACTTTCCATCTTGAATTTCAGGGATCTGGAAACCCCCCGCCTGTTCTGCAGGCGGAGCTTCCGTTGGAGCCTCGGTCTCTGCCGGAGCTGCTTCAGGCGCCTGTGTGGGGGTTGGCTGAGGCTGGCAGGCAGTTAATACCATCGCAAGGATGAGCAACAATGCAGCAAAGTGCCACAACGATTTAATTCTCATTTTATACTTCTCCTCTGAGTGCTTATAGTTTGTCCGTAAACTAAGATCATTGTTATCAAGCTGGTATTCTCTGCTATCTCACCTCCTTTTCGAAACCGCCATACTCTGGCGGATCAATATTGGTCTTCATTGCCAATATGTTATTCATTGCAAGGATACACCTACTGGCATGATCTGTCTAATGCCCTGTGGTTAATTAACCGCTGACGGATATCATTAATGATCTAATTATAGACGCTTCTTTCTGCTTTTACAATTAATATCCACAGGATTAAAATCCTTGTTCAGAACGACTAAAAGGAAATTGTCGGTGAGTATAGATAAATACTCACCGACAATCAAGTTTATCGATCAATCTGGAACAATCCATGTGCCTGTTTCACCGCGCAGCGCACGGCCGATGTTTTCCGGATTGGTGACGATGGCCTGCTTGCCCCCCATCTCCAGGAACCAGACAATGGCCTGAATCTTGGGAGCCATCGAGCCTTTGGCGAAATGTGTCCCCTCTGCCAGGTATTTCTTAGCTTCCGTGAGAGTCATCCGGTCAAGCCACTGCTGGTCAGGCTTCCCAAAATTCAGCCCTACTTTCTCAACAGCCGTTGAGATCAAGAACAGGTCCGCGCCAATCAACTGCGCCAGAAGGCTGCTTGCGAAGTCCTTATCGATCACGGCTGCTATCCCGCGCAGTTCCCGGTCACCAACATCGATCACCGGTATTCCTCCACCACCAACAGTAATCACCACAACACCGGCGTCGATCAAGGTTTTTACGGCCTGAATCTCAACGACTTCCTTCGGGAGAGGGGAGGCGATCACCCTGCGCCAGCCTCTGCCGGCATCTTCGACCATATTCCAGCCCAGCTCAGATTCCCGCTTTCTGGCATCAACTTCCTCCATGAAACCGCCTATCGGCTTGCTAGGCGACCTGAATGCCGGGTCCTCTTTATCTACCAACACCTGGGTTACGACAGTTGCCACCGGCTTGGCGATCCCGCGCCGGTGCAGCTCGTTCTGTAGGGTTTGCTGCAAGGAATATCCAATGGCTCCCTGGCTGTCTGCCCCACAGACGTCCACAGGTACTTCATGCATACCTTCGATCTTGTGCGCAATCTCCGATCTGCGCAGGATAAAGCCCACCTGAGGACCATTCCCATGCCCAATTGCCACATCCCAACCGGCTTCGATCATGTCGGCGATATGGTATGTGGTCTCTTCAGCTGCCTTGTACTGGTCTTCTACAGTCTGGTGTTGTTTATCTTTGATCAGCGAGTTGCCGCCGATCGCTACGACAGCGATTCTCTTGCTTTGTTCGTTCATCGACCTACCTCATCGTAAGCGCCATGACCGCTTTTTGGGCGTGCATGCGGTTTTCGGCCTCATCATATACAACCGAGTTTTGTCCATCCATGACCCCATCCGTCACCTCGATGTTGCGGTCAGCCGGGAGGGGGTGCATATAGATCGCATCCGGTTTTGCCAGCGCCATCTTGCGCTCGTCAGTAATCCAATGGGCATACTTCTGGATGATCTTGGCACCTTCATCAGCGTCCGGTGTATGGACCATTGCTCCCCAGGATTTGGCGTAGATAATATCCGCGCCCTGGAATGCTTTCTCCATATTATCCATCACCTCAAAGCCAGCACCGAACTTACGCGCCTGCTCTTGCGCCATATCCATGATCTCAGGCATCAGTTTGAATTCCGGAGGGTGTGCCAGGACAACATCCATTCCGAAGCGCGGCATCTGCAAGATCAGCGATTGCGGTACCGACATCGGCTTCTGGTAAGAAGCAGCATACGCCCACGAAACGACCATCTTCTTCCGGCGCAGATCACGCCCTTTCTTCTCGAAGATCGTCATGAGGTCTGCCAAACATTGAAATGGGTGATAGATATCGCACTGCATATTCAGGATCGGAACACGTGATGCCTTTGCAACTGCATTGAGATAACCATTCCCCACCCCCCAATCAACATGCCGGATGGCAATGCCGTCAAAATAACGCCCGAATATCTCGCCGATCTCTTTGGGTGTATCTCCGTGGGCGATCTGGGTAGTCTTACTTTCGATGAACGCTGCATGACCGCCCAGCTGTGCCATCCCGGCTTCGAATGAGCCGCGCGTGCGTGTGCTGGAGAAGAAGAACAACATCGCCAGCACTTTATCTCGCAGGTAAGGGTGTGCCTCACCAAGCGCACGTTTGCGTTTCAAATCAAACGCCACATCCATAACGGTCTCGACTTCTTCCTTGCTGAAATCGAGGTCGCCAATTAAATCTCTGCCGCTTAGATCGGTTTGCATAATTTTTTCTCCATTTATTCCATTGCACCTAAGACCAGAGCCAGCAGCGCCATACGCATAACGACCCCATTGTATGCTTCCTGCCAGTAGCGCGACCAGCGGGTGATGTCCACATCGGGGGGAATCTCATCCATGCGAGGCAGGGAATGCAGCAGGATGGCATCTGATTTTGCTTTGCTGCTCAATAACTCGCGAGTGATTTTATAGTTCGCAGGCGTCATGCCATGTTCCCCGGCTTCCTGGCGTGACTGGGTGTAATCTGGCTGTACCACCGGCTCCACAAGGATAACATCAGCTTCAGCAATGGCCTGCTCGACATGCTCAGCTTCCTTGAAATCAAGGCTGTATTGGCGCAGTTCTGCCTTAAACTCCTCGGTGAGCGACATATCTGGTGGAGCGACAAAGGTAATCGGGCAATCGAATTGGGTCAAAGCATAACCCAATGAGTGCATGGTGCGCATACGCATGTCACCAACTGCCAGCCAGCGCAGACCATCGATGCGACCTTTTTCACTCAACACAGTGTACAGGTCAGTCAGGACTTGGGTCGGGTGTTCACCCCACCCATCTCCACCGTTGATGATCGGCACAGAAGCCCACTTTGCTGCATCGTGGGGTGCGCCTTGCTGGAAATGGCGCATCACGATCGCATCGCCGTAGAACTCCAGCATCTTGACAGTGTCTTTGATCGATTCCTGGTACCAATCGCCTGCCCGTGTCATCTTCGCATCCGAGAACCCGGTAACATGCCCGCCCAGGCGGTGCATAGCAGCCTCATGTGCCAGACGGGTACGGGTGCTGGGCTGATAAAAGGCTGTCACCAGGGTTTTTTCTGCCAGCAAATCGCTGTTGCGGCGGCTCCTGGCAATTGGTTCGAGCTTCTGTGCCACGTCAAAGACATGGAAGAATTCGTTACGCTCGAACTCTTTCAATGAGAGAATATCTCGCCCTAAGAAACTACGCATTTCATTACCTCCAGATCTAGTGTTTTTTTAATTGAACCGTGACGGATAGTCTACTACCGGTCATATAATTCCAATATCGTTATACGCCTACTTTTCGTACTACGTGGAAACGGAATACCCCAGGTATAAAATAGCTGAAAGAATGGTCGATCACCTTGGCCGTATTATCGAATAAAAATGCCTCAAATCTGAGAAGCCCGTCTCCGCGCTGTACCCCAAGCGCTCGAGCTAGATCCGAGCTGGCAGTTACTGCGCTTATATCACAGCGAGAGCTCAAGAGGTTGGGTTCGCCGCGTCTAATCAATAGGTCCAACACAGACCCTGTAAAGCCTTCACCCAGCTCATCTGGTGTAAGGATGTTTTCTGGGACATTGTCGATCAAGTAAGCCACCGGACGTCCATCCGTGTAGATCACGCGCTTCAACTGTAAGATCGGGGCTTCGGGTGAGGTTTGGAACAAACTGGATTGCTCATCTGTCGCCGGCTGGGTGGCAACCTGCATATCTCCCATATGTACTTTCAGCCCGATACGTTCAGCCAGGGATTCGATGCTCTCAAGGATTTCCAACCCGCTATCTATGACATGGGTAGTCTGCATCACATACGTGCCAGCGCCCTGTCTCCGGCGGATAAGCCCCTGGGTTTCAAATGCCCGCATCGCCTCTCGAAGTGTTGCCCTGGATACGCCCATATCCCGTGCCAGGACCGGCTCAGACGGTAGGCGATCTCCGGGCGTCGTGGCAGCGATCAATGCGCTCAACTCTACGTGTAGTCTTTGTGAAGTCGATGGATTACCAGACATAATATTCACGACCGAATCATTGAGTTTCCAGAACCGGGATAATTTTATAACTTGTCACATCCACCAAACCCAGGTCAGATATGCGCAGTTCTGGGATGACAACCAGAGCCAGCAGGCTGAGTTGCATGTTAGGATTGTTGAGCACACATCCACAGGCTTTAAATCCAGCGAGTATTGACCCCGCTTTCTTCGCCACAATCTCAGCTCGCTCATCAGACATCAGCCCTGCGATGGGCAGCTCGAGCTTTCCGAGCACCTTGCCTTCGCTCACTACGACC
This sequence comes from Chloroflexota bacterium, assembly GCA_032124675.1. Classification (GTDB taxonomy): domain Bacteria; phylum Chloroflexota; class Anaerolineae; order Anaerolineales; family UBA4823; genus JAQBDA01. The sequence goes on along the minus strand of JAQBDA010000175.1, from coordinate 10,631 downwards.
TGCCCACCGTTCATCTCCGCCAGCTTGTTTGCTGCCAGTGCCATATCTGTTTCAGACGTACCCACCACAATCATATGATGGCTGTCATGTGCCACAGTGGAGCCGATCGCACAGGGGACAACAAAACCGAAACCATGCACCAGACCGACCTGTACTCGCCCCGTCCCGTGATGTCGTTCTAAAAGAGCGATTTTCGCCAGATCCCTGTCCAAATCGAGCTTGACTTCACCATCGCTTTGGGCGACATCCATCTTCAAGTGCCGTGTCGGAGCCTGGTTCTCGATCACCCCGATCACATTAGCCAGTACAACAATTTCACCATTACCGCTGCCACCAGTCATCGACAGCCGAAAATCATCTGCTGCGATCCTTCGACCGAGATGGACTGAGTCAGTCACCCATTCAGGGTATGGATAGACCGGTAAATCCAACGCCAATTTTCCTTGCTCGGCTGCCAGACTGCCTCTTGAGAAAACCATGTCAGGCATCATTTTCGACAGGTCAGGGACAACCAGAACATCTCCATATCTGCCTGGAGCAATCAAACCGACATCTTTGGATACCCCGAAATGTTCTGCGGTGTTCAAGGTCGCCATTTGGACTGCGGTCACCGCCTGAACTCCGCATGAAATCGCCCGCTGTACAGCTCTGTTCACATGCCCATCGTTCACAAGGGTCTCTGAATGGCAATCGTCCGTACACAGGATAAAATGACGAGGGTCAAGGCCCAGATCTGTAACTGCCATGATTTGAGCATCCACGTCGTGCCAGGCTGATCCAAAACGGAGCATAGCTTTCATCCCCTGGCGGATGCGGGCTACTGCGTCCTCCAGACGTGTGCCCTCATGATCATCTTGAGGACCGCCGGCAACGTAGCCATGGAAGGCAATTCCCAGGTCGGGAGCCGCGTAATGACCTCCAATCACCCTGCCAGATTGACGCGCTGCAGCCATCTCTGCGTGCATTTTCGGATCGTTGTTGATAACGCCCGGGAAATTCATTACCTCCCCCAGGCCAATGATCCGTTCCCATTTCATTGCCTCGGCAACATCCTGGGCATCGATACCTGAACCGGGGGTCTCCAGACCTGGAGCTGACGGAACACAGGAAGGCACCTGCACCCAAACGTGGATCGGCTGTACAGCCGCTTCATCAGCCATCAGGCGGACACCCTTCATGCCAAACACGTTGGCGATCTCATGCGGGTCGATAAACATTCCGGTCGTCCCATGTGGGATGACCGCCCGGACAAATTCGGTTACGGTAAGCATCCCCGACTCGACGTGCATATGGGCGTCTAACAGCCCGGGGACAAGGTATCTATCTCTAGCATCAATGACCCGGGTATGCTCACCAATTGTATGGGAGGCATTTTCCCCAACAAAGGCAATGCGCTCACCGCTAATTGCAATATCTGTGTTAGGCAATATCTCCCCAGATTGGACATTGACCCAACGACCGTTCTTTATCACCACATCTGCTGGCTTGCGCCCCATGGCAACATCCACCAGTCCGGTAGACAGCCCTTGCCAATCCATGTGTGAATGGCCTTGATCCATAGGATTTCAGCCTCCTGCTAGCAGCCGGTTAGCGGCTTTATTATGCCTCTCAACCAATACCGGTAGGTCTACGGTCACCAATTGGCCGCGCTCAACCACCATACTGCCACCTACAACCGTATAATCAACCTGCACCGGTGCGCAGAAAATCGCAGCCGCAACCGGGTCGTGTAAAGCACCGGCGTATTCCAACCGGTTCAAATCGATCGCGGTGAAATCCGCGCACTTACCCACCTCCAGAGAGCCAAGATCGGTCCGTCCCAGCACAGCAGCGCTGCCTCTGGTGGCTATCTCCAAAGCCTGGCGGGCGGTCATAAGCGGGGTCTCACTTGAATTAGAAAGAGAAGCTCCGAACATCCCGGCACGCACCCGGGCGACCATCATCGCCTGGCGGGCCTCTTCAAGCAGGTGTGATCCATCATTGCTGGCTGATCCATCAACACCCAACCCGACCTTGACACCCGCATCCACCATTTCTACGATCGGTGCGATACCAGAGGCCAGCCTCATATTGGAGGTTGGGCAATGAGCTACGCCGCATTCGGTCTGCGCATATAGCGCGATTTCTTCGCTGTTCACGTACACCGAATGCGCAAACCAGACATCCGAACCTGTCCAGTTCAAGACATCCATATAAGCCACCGGGCGGTAGCCGAATTTCTCCACACAGAAGACTTCTTCGTCCTGCGTTTCCGCCAAATGGGTGTGCAGATGCACGCTGTACTCACGCGCCAGCGCTGCGCTCTGCCGCATCAAATCAGCAGTAACACTGAAAGGGGAGCAGGGAGCCAGCACGACCTGCACCATCGCACCTGGATTTGGGTCATGATAGGTTTCGATTAAACGCTGTGAATCGAGTAAAATGGAGCCTTCATCCTCAACGACACTGTCAGGAGGAAGACCTCCGCTGCTCTCACCCAGGCTCATCGAGCCACGTGAGGCGTGCAGCCTTAACCCGACCTGCTGCCCGGCAACTATTTCATCATCCAGCCGGGAGCCATTGGGGAAGATATAGAGATGGTCTGAAGCAGCAGTACAACCGGAGAGTGCCAGCTCCGCCAGTGCTGTCTGGGTAGAGATCTGGATATCCTCTGGTTTCATCCGTGCCCAGATAGGATACAGAGTCTTCAACCAGTTAAAAAGGTTGGCATCCTGGGCAGCCGGGACTGCACGTGTCAGTGTCTGGTAAAAATGATGGTGCGTATTGATCAATCCCGGCAGAATAATGTGATCGCTTAGATCGATCACCTGATTTGCCGAAACGGGCAGATCACCTGTACTCCCGACCTGTTCGATAAACCCATCGCGAATGAAAAGACCACCGTCGGGTATTTCCCTACGATGGTCATCCATTGTAACCAGAACAACGGCATTTTTTACAAGTAGTGTGGACATATTCGTCTCTCGCTTCTTGTATGGTCTACTTGGTTAACACAGTTTGCGGAAAGGTCGCGATTCGACCCAAATTTGTCAGACAAATGCAGTTTATCAGATAAAATACCGCTTGTCAATTGTCTGACAATTAAATAGTGGCGTGTCTTGTGAAAACACGCCACTATGTGATCATAGTTTGTTTTTGCTGCCAACCCTGCCTCAGGCAGCTACTCCTTGAGCCATCTTTGCAGCCCGTACCGTGTTGTTGAGCAGCATGGCAATCGTCATCGGCCCTACACCGCCCGGGACGGGTGTAATAGCACCCGCGACTTCTTTCACCTCGTCAAAGGCAACATCACCAACCAGCCGGGACCCTTTCGGGTGGCTGGGGTCATCTATACGGTTGATGCCCACATCAATCACAACCGCGCCGGGCTTGACCCAGTCACCGCGAACCATCTCGGCACGTCCTACCGCCGCGATCAACACGTCAGCTTGTGATACAACACCCGCCAGGTCCTTCGTCCGTGAGTGGCAGATGGTCACCGTTGCGTTGGCACGCACCAGCAGCAGAGCGACCGGCATACCAACGATATTCGAGCGACCAAGCACCACCGCATTGGCACCTTCCAGCTTTACCCCCAGCTTCTCAAGCATGTAAATGCAGCCATATGGGGTGCATGGCACGAATACAGGATCGCGTCCTTTCTGAGCCAGACGACCGATATTGATCGGGCTGAAGCCATCCACATCTTTCTCGAGGCTGATAGCACTGAGCACGGCCTCTTCATCAAGCCCTTCCGGCAACGGCAGCTGAACAAGAATGCCGTTTACCTTCGGGTTGGCATTCAGATCTTTCACCAACTGCTCCAATTCTTGCTGGGGTGTATCAGCCGACAAGTTATATCCAAACGATTCGATCCCTGCCTGGGCACAGGCCTTCTGCTTCATAGACACATAGACTTTCGAGGCCGGATTTTCACCAACCAGAACGGTTGCCAGTCCGGGTGGCTGCAAACCGGCGGCTTTCAACTTCGCCACTTCCTCGGCAACTTCCGCTCTTAGTTGTAAGGCCATTTCTTTCCCATCGATGAGTTTTGCTGTCATTACGGTCTCCTTCAAGTAGTTTAATGTTTACAATAATAGCTGTTTATGCACTCTCGCATCGATCATCCGGCTCGGCCGTTGCAGCCGACCGGTAGGATAGCATCCACCAAGTCTGAACAATTCCCTATGATTATCCATCATATTAATCTGGTTGACAATGGACATTTGTCACAATCAATTGACAAATCTCTCCCTATCCGGCGTCCGGTAATCAATTGCGGGCATTATAATCAAAACGAGGATGGAATAATCTGCTGGTACAATAACCGGCGCGCACATTCTAACTGTCCTGAGAAATGCATGAAGACAAGTGTACCAATTACTGCATTATTCATCATCGTTGGTTCGATCCTGGTATCCGGCTGCAGCCAGCCAGCCGGAGCGGCGGACTCGGTATTGGCCTATCTGGAAGCTTTGAGCTCTCGGGATGAGAATCGAGTGGTGCTCTCCTCCTGCGCCTCCTGGGAAGAGCAGGCTAAAACAGAGTTGGAAGCGTTTTCAGCAGTTACGATCAACCTGGAAGACGCCACCTGCTCCGAGAGCGGGGCTGACGGAGATCTCACCCTGGTTGAATGCAGCGGGAAGATCATCGCAAATTACGGCAACGAGATATTAGAGATCGATCTGGCTGAACGCACATATCAATCCGTCAATGAGGGTGGTGAGTGGCGGATGTGCGGTTACCGGTAGAACCTGGTTCTGAAGATGCTTCGCAGGCTGTTCTCAAGAGAAAATATCTACGCAATGCTGCTGTGCCTGGTGTTGATCGCCATCACGATCCTGACCGCCGACCAGGCACCGCAATGGATCTATCAGGGGTTTTAGCCTGGAATGAACCTGGTCCATATTGCCGCTTTCAGCATCCTATCCTTGCTGGTCGGGTGGCTGCCTAACCGCTGGAGACGGGCTTCCATCCTCATCCTCTCTCTGATTGCCGTTTACTGGCTCCAACCTTCCAGTCCTATCCGCAACCTGGATTTCTGGCTGCCAACCGCTGCGATCGGATTAATCCTGCTGGTCTGGGCAGTGACTGCGCCGAAGGGGTCTGATGACAGACGTTGGAACTTGCTGTTCATTGCATCTGCCACTGCATTTATCCTTCTCCTCGGGATAACGCGCTATTACAATCCACTCTGCTGCCTGACCGCCAGCCGCCCACCGCAGTTCGTCCAGGTGGCGATCGCATGTGTATTGATCTTTGCAGCTGCTATGGTCGTATATAGAATCACCGCTCCCAGCCGCAGGCTGGCAGGAGCGATGATACTCGTTATCATTGCGCTTTTCATTATTATCAAATATCAGCCATCGGGCGCTCTGGTCAGCTCAGGGCTGAGAACAATTTACGGTCAAAACCCGGCTATGGCAACCGCGCTGGATATCAGCTGGCTGGGATTTTCCTTCCTTGCATTCCGCCTGCTGCACACCCTGCGCGACTTCCAGACCGGCAGGCTGCCTGCATTCAGGAGCGATGAGTATACGACCTATGCTCTTTTCTACCCATCCCTGACCGCAGGACCTATCGACCGTTCCCAGCGATTTATTCAGACCGACCTCAGAAATCCAGATCCGGTCTCGACTGCCGGGCGGTTGTTAGGCATCCAGCGCATCATCATTGGAGCTTTCAAGAAATTCGTAATAGCAGACGCTTTAGCCCTGATCGCGCTGAGTCCACAGCTCATCCCTCAGGTTAACTCCACCTTCTGGATGTGGCTGCTGCTGTATGCATTTTCACTGCGCATCTATTTCGATTTTGCTGGCTACACGGATATCGCCATCGGGATCGGACTGCTGGTTGGTATCCAGCTCCCAGAAAATTTCAACCGTCCATATCTGACGACTAACCTGACCGCGTTCTGGAACAGCTGGCATATCACGCTTGCAAACTGGTTCCGGAGCTATGTCTTCAACCCGTTGACCCGCAATCTGCGCGGCAGCCCACTCCAGATACCCTCCTGGGTGATCATACTCACCGGTCAAAGCCTGACCATGCTGCTGATCGGATTGTGGCACGGGATTAGCTGGAGCTTCGCTATCTGGGGCTTGTGGCATGGCATCGGGCTGTTCATCCACAATCGCTGGTCCAATTGGATACGTCCATATTCAGCCCAGATCGCCGACCGACACAAGCTCAGGAAGGTTTTAAGCTTCGGTGGCTGGCTGCTGACATTCAATTATGTGGCATTGGGTTGGGTGTGGTTTATGCTCCCCGAGGTGAACCTGGCAGTGGATGCATTCTACAAACTGTTTGGGAATTGACGATGGCTGCCCCGGTATCTTCCGATCACAGGGACCGAAACCATCTGCGCTCCAGCATGCGAGTATTACTGAAAGCGGTTATTCTATTCGCAATGATCAACATGCTCTTTGCTGTGTTCTATCCAATACCAGCTCTGGGAAGGTTCTCCGTGTATAACACCATCGTTCCGGGTCGAGCACGGCTGCCTTATGGGGAGAACCCATCACAAGCATATAATCTCAGCCTGTTCAACTTGGATGCCATGTTTGCCTCTCACGAGATAAGTGACGGATCAAAGCCAGAAGACGAGTTCAGGGTGATTCTGATCGGTGATTCCTCTACCTGGGGCTACCTGCTGCCGGCAGATAAGACGCTCTCCGCCTATCTAAATCAAGCGGGGATCGTTCTCCCCGATGGAAAGAAAGTACGCACATACAATCTGGGCTATCCGGTGATGTCTTTGGCAAAAGACCTGCTCATCCTATCCCGAGCTGTCCAATACCAGCCCGACCTGATCGTATGGCTGGTAACGCTGGAATCTTTTCCAAATGATAAGCAATATTCAGCTCCGTTACTACAGCACAATTCTTCTGCAGTAGAGGAATTAGCGAGTGAATACAGCCTTAATATACCTGCGACTGACATAGATGTCACCCAGCGTTTACTTTGGAATAGGACCATCCTCAGATCGCGCCGAGAACTGGCGGACTGGTTTAGATTACAGCTCTACGGGTTATTATGGGCTGCGACCGGCATTGACCAGGAGGTTCCGGAGGAATACCCTCTAAGGATTGAAGATTTCTCCGATGATGATAAGTTCCACGAGCTACGTCCACCCCTGATCGACGAATACCTTGCTTTCGACATCTTGCAGTCTGGCATCGATATGGCTGATGGAACACCGGTCTTGATCGTCAATGAGCCAATGTTCATCAGCCAGGGGGTGAACAGCGACATTCGCTACAATTTCTATTACCCACGCTGGGCGTATGACGGATACCGGCAGATGTTCGCAGCACGCAGTGATCAGGAGGACTGGGAGTATTTCGACCTGTGGGATTCTATTCCCTCTACAGAATTCACCAACACTGCCATTCACCTTACTCCACTTGGCACAAAGATGCTGGCAGAGCGGGTTGGGAAGGCTATTCTGGCAGCCGCAGGGCAAGAACCGTAATCGGATATAATTCGGAGCATTATGTTCGCCATTAGGCTCATCCTTGCCATCCTGCCCATCATAATGCTGGCTGGCTGCAGCTCCTCCTATGTAATCACAGCAGACTCGCCAACACTCTCTACTGCAACCGCCACAGTCCAGGGACCAGACCAGATTTCTTCGGTCAGCGTCCTATCCCCCACACCGGTAACCTCCCCAACCTCGATAGTGGCTGCACTGCCAACAGACAGCCCGACGATAGAAGCAGCCGTCACCCCGACCACCCACCCTACGCTCTATCCTGAAGAGTGGAAAACGCTGCCTGTCATCCCGAATATCAGTGGTACTGTTATAGAGATCTATGAGAGGGGATTAGCATTGGGCAACAATCCCCAGGCATTTTCTAAGATAGGTGACTGCGGGAGCACGCCGGCCTGGTTCCTGGGAGATTTCGACCGCGACCAGAGCTATTACCGTTTGGGTGACCACACCTACCTGGTGCCGGTTATCGAAGAATTTAAAGGCTCCTACGGTCGTACCAGCCTGGCAGCCAAGTCGGGATTCAATGCTTCTTCGATTTTTGCACCAATATGGACCAACCGCGATCACTGCCAGCCGGATGAGTTCCCTCTGGCTTGCGAATACCGTGTCAACAGACCTATCCTGGCGTTTATTATGCTGGGCTCGAATGATGTCTGGCACCTGGATACGTTCGAATCTCAGATGAGAAGGCTAATCGAGTACTCGATCGACAACGGCGTTATCCCGATCCTATCCACCAAAGCTGACAATCTGGAAAAGGACCATATAATCAACCTTACCATCGCCAGGTTGGCAGAAGAATACCAGATACCGCTGCTGAACTACTGGCGTGCTGTGCAGGAATTACCCGACCAGGGGCTGCAGGAAGATGGGGTACATATTACCTGGGGTCCGAACCGCTTCGATGACCCTCAGGTCATGAAAGCGGGTTGGCCAATCCGCAACCTCACCACCTTGCAGATGCTGGATGCTGTGTGGCAGGCAATCGAAAAACAGCCCAGAGCACAACAGTGATACCTGCTAGCTGCATATACAAGGTCGCAAATGGACAATGAAATAATAAATTCCCTCTCTGAATATATCACTACACAAATCCTTAAACAGCCCAATCGTGCGCTATCGACAAGTGAAGCGTTGATCTCCGGCGGGTTGGTCGATTCCTTCAGCCTGGTAGACCTGGCATTATTTATCGAGGAGAATTACGGCGTCCGCATCGACGATACCGAGCTTAACGCCGACACTTTCGATACATTGGAACAGTTGGCAGCCATAATAGAAGACCGGAGGTAGAGGCTGTGGTCAGCCCACGATCCACAGCACTACCCGTCGATCTGAAGAATGCCACCCTGTCCAGTGTGCTGGTCGAGTATTCAGAGCACGCTCCGGATCAGGTGTGTATATATCTCCTGCACAGCACGCGACCTGCACTCAAGATTACATACGCTCAATTGCTGGCTCGGGCAGCCTGTTTTGCTGGTGCTCTCAATCAACATGGGGTTAAGAGGGGAGATGTAGTCATTATCATCCTTGATCACAGCCAGGAACTGATCTATGCTTTCTTCGGTGCGGTGCTGGCAGGCGCCATTCCTGCGATCATGCCGTTCCTGACCGAAAAACTTTCCCCAGTGCAATATCGCAGTTCCTTAACCGCACTGCTGGATATTACCCGACCTGGTGCCATGATCACCTGCCGGGAATTCGAGAGCGAAGTAGAGCAGGCATCAGCAGGAAGCTCCGTATCACCAGTTATCATCGCAGCCGAAAATATCAACCACAGCCGATGTGACCCACCGGATAATATTGAGGGCATTCATGGTGACCCGGATGAGATCGCCGTCTTGCAGCACTCTTCGGGCACAACCGGACTCCAGAAGGGTGTCGCGTTATCCCACCGGGCGGTGTTCAACCAGCTGCATAGCTACGCCCAATCGATCCATCTGGACCCGCAGGATGTGGTCGTAAGCTGGCTGCCTTTGTATCACGATATGGGTCTGATCGCGGGTTTCTTGCTACCGGTGATGCTTGGCGTGCCGTTGGTATTGATGTCGCCCTTCGATTGGGTTCGTGCTCCCCACAGGCTGCTGAAAGCGATATCGGAATACCGTGGCACACTGTGCTGGCTGCCAAATTTCGCCTACAATTTCTGTGCTCTGAAGATCCGCGAGAGTGACTTACAGGACGTCGATTTATCCAGTTGGCGGGCAGCCATCAACTGCTCAGAGCCGATGTACTGGTCCAGCCATGAGATGTTCTTGGAAAGGTTCAGACCATACGGATTGCGGGAGGATGCGCTGGCGACTTGCTACGCCATGGCAGAAAATGTTTTTGCTGTGACACAGGGCGGAATCCAATCTCCAACTCTCATCGATGCGATAGACACAACAGCTCTAACGACCGGGCATGCTGTGAAGATCGATCAGGATGATTCGAAGAATGTGAAGCTGCTGTCTGCAGGCAAATCGCTCGGCAACACATCTGTACGTGTGGTCGACGCCCAAGGGCAGAGCTTGCCAGATCGTACAGTGGGGGAAATCGCCATCAAGAGCAATTGTATGCTTACCGGCTACTACAACCGCCCTGACCTGACCGAACAGGCATTTATCGAAGGCTGGTACATGTCCGGAGATTTAGGGTATCTGGCAGGCGATGAGCTGTTCATCACTGGTCGCAAAAAGGACCTGATCATCGTTGGGGGGAAGAATGTTTACCCCCAGGACATTGAATACCTGGCAGGTCAGGTAGAGGGTGTGCACCTCGGTCGGGTGGCGGCATTCGGTGTATACAATGATCGAGCAGGGACTGAGGATGTGGTAGTTATCACTGAAGTGGACAGCCTGGATGAGCAAGCGGGTATTCAAATCGCAGACCAGGTTCGCAGACAGGTGACTCGTGGTTCAGATATCGCACTACGCCACGTTCATATCGTCGAGCGCGGCTGGCTGCTTAAGACCAGCAGCGGGAAAGTCGCCAGAGCAGCCAACCGAGAGAAATACCAGACTGAGATCTTGGGCAATACCCCGCCTTCAGATAGCAGCTGATACTAGCTTATGCCGGGTATCGCATCGCCGGCACAGCCGAAGACTCTCTATTTCCCAATTACATCTTCATACAGAGATAACAAGCGCTGAGCTATCATCTCCCATCGGTAGCCTACAGC
>JAQBDA010000174.1:0-10104 GCA_032124675.1 Chloroflexota bacterium | reverse complement strand
GGCGATCATCGCCAACGGTATCCTGGCTTCGCAGGCCGGTCTGAAGGTCGGTGATATTATGAGCCTTTCCACCCCCACCGGGGTGAAACCTTACCGCCTGGTTGCTATAGCCGGCGATTACCTCAACGCTAAAATCATGACCGCTTATATCTCCCAGGACAACCTGAAAACAGATTTCCGCAAAGACGAAGATGTGTTCATCCAGATGAACCTGTCACCAGGCGCCGATGCGGCCCTCGTTGAGCCACGATTGAAAGCCATCCTGGAGGATTATCCGCAGTTCAAGATGATCTCGGGGAAAAATTACTTCGAAGAGAACCGGACGCTCTTCAATGCTGCTTTTTCATTTTATTTCGTGCTCCTGGGTCTGCTGGCGCTGCCCTCTCTGATCGCGCTGCTGAACACGCTGGCGATCGGGGTCATCGAACGCACGCGTGAGATCGGCATGCTGCGCGCCATCGGCGCGACCCGCAAACAGGTGCGGCGCATCGTGGTAGCAGAGGCGCTGCTGCTGGCAACCCTGGGCACCGCCTTCGGGCTGCTGGCAGGGCTATACCTGGGCTATGTCTTCGTGTTGGGTCTATCGGTGGGCGGCTTCCCGGTAGAATACGTCTTCCCGTACTACGGGATTCTGGCCGCCATCGCCGTTGGGCTGATCTTCGCCGTACTGGCAGCCATGCTCCCGGCGCGGCAGGCAGCCCGCATGGATATCATCCGCGCCCTACGCTACGAGTAGCTACCACCCGGCTGTAATCGTAGAAAAAACCTCTCAGGAGGACCTGAGAGGTTTTCATTTTCATAGTCGGATGAATGACTAAGCTTGTGCTCCCGACCTAATCACCAGCAACCGGTTGGCGTTCCAGCCGCGGCCGGAACTTATACCCGTAAACCAGCAAGCCGCGCTCGTCTCCGTCGGAGCGCAATCGGCGGGTGACCATCTCAACCGGGGTACCGATTTCAACCTGATTGTCTTCCAGATCGGTCAGCTGGGCTGTCACCATCGGCCCTTCTTCCAGCTTGACCAGCGCTACCGTGTAAGGGGCGTACTCTTCGAAGCCCGCCGGAGCGTCGTAAACTGTGGTAAAGGAATACACCTCCCCGCGACCGCTGAAGCTGTACAGCTTCTTGGCTTCCTGACCGCATTCCGGGCAAACGTCGCGCGGCGGGAATATCTTGGCTTCACAGTGGGGGCATACTTCCCCAACCAGACTATACCTTTGTTTTCGCAAACGCCAGTGGCGTGAAATCTCCATTATTACTCCTTTGACATTGTGATCCGTCGACGCAATAACCAGTTTAATGACTTGAGACTATCAGGAACTATCAAACTACCGAAAAAAGCTATCAATATCCGGCAATCAGCCGTCCGCGGTCGGTGGACAGCATGCCATCTGTATAAAATTTCTAATTGACCCTTTCAAAGACATGCGTCACCGCCGATGAAGCTGGTCCACCCAGACTCTGCACCAAAGCCCGTTTCGCCCTGGGGATCTGGTTTGCACCTGCCGTGCCGCGCAAGTGGAGTACAGCCTCAACTGCCTGGTAGACACCGGTCGCCCCACCCGGGTTGCCGCGCGCTTTGAGCCCGCCCATTGTTGCGATGGGCAGCGAGCCATGTAAGGACAGGTCTCCGTTCTGCGCCATCTTCCAGCCCTGACCCGGTTGGGCAAATCCCGCGGCTTCCAGCGATAATGCTGCGTAGATCGAATATGCATCATACAGCTCGAACAAGTCGACATCGCCCGGTGTTAAGCCCGCCTGGCGGCAGGCGCGTTCTACTGAAAGCCGGACTGCCTGAAAACTCAGCGGATCAGGCCGGTCGTGGAGCGCCAGGGTATCGGTCACCAGGCTCGACCCTACCACCCGCACGAACTGGTGGGGGTAGCTGTCCGGCAGCAGCCCCTGGCGGACCAGGAGAACAGCGGCGGCCCCATCGGCATTGGGGGCAATATCGAACATATTGAGCGGTTCACTCACCATGCCTGCCCGGTTGTAAACTTCAGCATTGATAGCTTTGCGGAACATAGCCTTCGGGTTGCCCGCTCCATTGGCGTGCGCGACCAGAGGAAAGCCGGCAAAGGCCTCCCTGGGAACATCGTACTGGCTCAAGTAGCGCCTCATCAGCAAGGCAGCCTGTGCTGTGGGCGTTAAGCCCTGCACCGCCTCGAAATCGCTGTCGCTGGCTGAGGACAGGGCTTCTTCCACGCTGGCACCCACCTGGTCGGTGAATTTTTCCACACCGACAACCAGGGCAGCATCTACCTGACCCGAAGAGACCGCCAGGTAGCCGGCACGCAGAGCTGCGCCGCCGGAAGCGCCTGACGATTCGATCGTCGCCGCTTCTATCCCGGTTAAACCGGCGAAATCGGCGATCAGAGCGCCAAGATGTGCCTGCCGAGACAGCTGCGAAGCAAGCATGTTCCCCACGAACAACGCCTGTGGGCGCACACCTCCGGAATCAAGTATCGCTGCTTCAATGGCATGAAATGCCATCTCGCGCAGCGAGATCTCCCAGTGCTCGCCTACCTCAGTTTGTCCAACTCCTGCAATCACAATCTCTGTCATACGCTCTCCTGGGCTGAGGATAATCTCATTGGCACCCCAGTTCACCAATCCCTTATCCCATTTCCCTTATTCCTTGTCCCCTATCCCTTATTCAAGGCCCTACTTCATCACCAGCTTGCCGCGCATACGAGTATACATGGCGTAATCGATCTCTGTCCGGCGTGAGACATAATCCTGGGTACGCGGAGCCAGATCACGCCGCGAGTCGATTTTGTCGGTTACCAGGATGGAAAATGCATCCGAGCCGGCACCCGACCCAAACGAGACCATCAGAATGCGATCCCCTGGCTCGGCGATATCCAGGATAGCTGTCAGACCGATAATCGCAGCACCGGCATATGTATTTCCTATGACAGGCACCAGCAGTCCTGGATTGATCTGCTCTTTGCTGAACCCTAACTGTGCAGCCACCCGCTGCGGGAACTTGGTATTCGGCTGGTGGAAGACTGCAAATCGATAGTCAGCAGGCGTGGTCTGGGTGGCATCCATCAGCGCCTGCCCGGCTTCATTGATATGCTTGAAATAAGCCGGCTCGCCGGTGAAGCGCTGGCCGTGCTCCGGGTATTTCTGGTATGCCCGCCGCCAGAAATCCGGTGTATCTGTGACGTATGAATAAGTGCTCTCGATGATCGCCAGCGATTCCTCCGCCGGACCGAGCAGGAAGGCCGCGCCGCCTGCTCCGGCGGTGTATTCCAGCGCATCGCCAGGGCGCCCCTGGGCTGTATCCATGCCGATCGCAAGGGCATAGTCCGCCATACCCGAACCAACGAAGCCGATCGATGCTACCATCGCCTCCGTACCCGCTTTACAGGCAAACTGCCAATCGGCAGCCTGCACGTTTGGCACCGCCCCGATCGCCTCCGCCACGATGGTAGAGGTAGGTTTGACTGCATAGGGATGCGATTCTGAGCCGACCCAAACAGCGCGGATAGCTTCCGCAGGGATACCTGCCCGCTGAAGTGCGTTCCGGGCAGCCTCGATCGACATTGTCGCCACATCCTCATCCAGCCCTGCTACGGCTTTCTCCTTTACCGGCAGCCCGCCCTGACCATTGGTCCAGACGCGCGCGACTTCGCTGGCTGGCAGGCGGTAGCGGGGCACATACGCTCCGTATCCGGCTATACCAACCGGTCGGGCAGGTTTCAACAATATTTTTTCACGGTCAATTTCACTCATCATATACCGCCTGATCTGGATAATTCTCTGTATGGGAAATAGGGGGTGTTTGGGCGGGCGATGCCCGCCCGAACACCCCCACCCTCTCCACCAACTGGGTAAGTCCATTTATTCAAGAGACCAGCCCTTCAAGATCTCTTCTGCCCTGTCAATGCGCACAGTCTTCTCGCGCACCAGCTGTCCGGCCAGGCGCCCGATCTGCTCGCCTCTGGCACCTGCTGCCACAGCTACCTGGCGGGCGTGCAGGCTCATATGCCCACGCTGAATGCCTTCGGTAGCCAGGGCACGCAGCGCTGCCAGGTTCTGCGCCAGCCCCACCGAGACGATGATCTCTGCCAGCTCACCGGCGCTGCTGACGCCCATCAGTTTCAAGGCAGCACGCGCGGTGGGATGCACTTTGGTTGCCCCGCCAACCGTACCGACCGCCATGGGCATCTCTAGGCTGCCAAGCAGGTCCCCAGACGAGCCGGTCTCCCAGGTGCTGAGCGAAGTATAGCGACCGTGACGAGCAGCGTAGGCGTGCGCGCCTGCCTCGACCGCCCGCCAATCGTTGCCGGTGGCGATCACGACCGCGTCGACACCGTTCATGATGCCTTTATTATGCGTGGCAGCCCGGTAAGGGTCTGCGGCGGCAAATGCCCAGGCAGCGAGGATGCCGTCCCGCACCTCATGCGGGCTGTAATCATCGAAACCGAGCTCTGCAAGGGGGATCCTGCATGCGGCATATGCCAGACGGTGATCCGCCAGGTTCGACAGGATGCGCAGATGAACCCGACCGCCGGTAATCTGCTCCACAGACGGGGCGATCCGCTCCGCGGCTGTGTTCACAGCATTGGCGCCCATCGCATCCCGCACATCATACAGCAGGTGCACAACCAGGAATTCGCCGATAGGCGAGTCTTCGATCAGTCTTACTTCCAGGTCGCGCGGCCCGCCTCCCAACCGTTGGAGCACCGGGTCGATACCCTGCACCTCCGCCAGCAGGTGGTCCTTACGCTCTAACAGAGCCAGCCGGGCTGCATGCAGGTCTGGGACATCCAACACCTGCAACTGACCGATCATCACAGGCGCAGTGGCGCGAGCTGTAAACCCGCCGCCCGCTCTCGCCAGCTTGGCCATGAAGGACGCCCCGGCGACGACGGACGGTTCCTCGATCGCCATCGGAACAAGCACATCCCGCCCGTTAACTACGAAGTTGAGGCCGATACCCAGTGGTAGGGCGTGCAGCCCGACCACATTTTCGATCATATGATCAGCCTGCCCGGTAGTCAGACCGGCTGCACCGCTAATGGCGTCCATCTCGACCTCGGAAAGCCTTTCCTCTAAGGCAGCCAGCCGATCTGCCAACGACAGGTTATAAAACCCCGGTATGCGCGATCCTTTGAGCTCCGTTACCATACATATCCTATCCAGCAAACAGCGGTCCTAATACAGGCCCGCTGAACAAAAGTCTCGGATGCTACACAGTTCACAAGAAATCCGCGATCTGCGTATGTCCTACATTTTATACCGTTTCGAGGCTTTCAAAAACTATCAACTTATTGCTCGCCGGGAATCCCCGTGGTGAAATGGAGATGTGGGGTAAAATTGGGCTGCGGTGAGAATAATCCAATGGCTTTACTGACACGTGAACAGCTTGAAGACCGTTTGCTGGCATTGCAGCGCGCCAGCCTTGAACTTGTACGCGATCTTTCCGTAGAGACTGTGTTGGAAAGGATCGTAAACCTGGCGCGTGAGCAGGCAAACGCGACATATGCCGCTCTGGGCGTTGTTGACGAGGGGGGAGAGCTGATCGAATTTATCTCCGTTGGCATGACCGAGGAGGAAATCCAAAAAACCGGGGCTCCACCGGTTGGGCTGGGGGCGATTGGGGCTATCCAGAAGGAGCGGCGCACCCTGCGCATTGCTAACCTGAGCGAAGACTCGATCCACGCGGGCTTCCCACCCGGGCACCCTCCGATGGAGTCATTCCTGGGTGTGCCGATCATGCTCGGCGACAAACTCCTGGGGCAGATCTACCTGACCAATAAAATTGGCTACCCTGAATTCACCGAGGCCGATGAACAAGTGATCGAGACCCTGGCTGCTTACGCGGCCGTTGCGATCAACAACGCCCGCCTTTATGAAGGATTGCTGCAGCGCGACCGGGAGCTCAGCCAACGCAGCAAGGACCAGGAGCTGATCAACGATATCGCGGCTTCTCTGGCCTCCTCGCTGGATATCGATGAGATCCTGGACAGGACCCTGACTCGGGTAATGAAGTATCTGGATGTGCAGGCAGGGGAAATATTCCTGCGAGAAGATGGCGAAAAGCAGCTGCGGTTGGCGCTGAACCGCGGCGAGCTGAGTGAGACATTCCTGACCAAAGACCGCTTTAACCCCGGTGAAGGCTTCATTGGGATCGCCGCCGAAAGTGCCAATCCGCTGACTACCTCCGACCTGGCTAAGGATATGCGCTTCCTGCGTCCGGCTGTGGTAGAGGCTGGCTTCCGCAGCATGGCCTGCATCCCACTCATATCACGCGGCAGTGTGATCGGCGTTATGAGTGTGGCTTCCCGGATGGAACGCCAGTTCGACCAGCGCGAGATCACTTTGCTGATGGCAGTCGGTTCATGGGCTGGCATCACGATCGAGAACGCCCACCTGCACCGGCAGTCACGCCGCCTGGCAGTGATGGAGGAGCGCGAGCGCATCGGGATGGACCTACACGATGGCATCATCCAGTCCATCTATGCAGTAGGTCTGGCTCTTGAGTACGCCCGCTTTGCCCTGGATGAAGACCCCAAGCAATCCGAGCAGAAGATCAAACAGTCTATCGATGGACTCAACAAAACCATCCGTGATATCCGCGCCTACATCCTGGACCTGCGCCCGCGCCAGTTTGCTGGTGAGAGCCTGAGAGAGGGTTTGCTCAGGCTGGTGGAAGAATACCGGGCGAACACCCTGGCGGATGCCACCCTGGTCGCCCCGGATGACGAGCTGGTTGGGCTGCCGAACTCGCACGCCACAGCGCTGTTCCACATCTGCCAGGAGGCGTTGGCAAACGCTGCCAAGCACAGTCAGGCGCGCCGTACCCAGGTACATCTCTGGGCCACGAAAGATCGGGTGCTGCTCGAGGTTGCAGACAACGGCCGCGGGTTCGACCTGCGCAAGATGAGCATCACCCTGGGCCACGGGCTTTCCAATATGCACGTGCGGGCGCGTAAAATTGGGGGAGATGTGGAGATCACCTCGGCACCCGAAGAAGGCACAACCGTGCTGGCCTGGGTGCCACGCCGGGCATAATGACCCTCATCACCAGCCGCAGTAATCCCAAGATCAAACTTGCACGCCAGCTCCGCCAGCGCAAGCACCGACAGTATACAGGCTTGCTCCTGGTGGAAGGCATCCACCACGTCGGGCAGGCTGTAGAAGCCGCAGCCGCACCCGAAACCGGGCTGACCATCGACTCTCTCTACTATGCTCCGGACCTGCTGACCAGCGATTACGCCCAGGGGCTTATCGAAGAGGCAGCCCGTTCCGGCGTCAACTGTCATACAGTTTCAGCCCAGGTCTTCGCCTCTCTCAGCGATAAGGAAAATCCACAAGGTATATTGGCTGTGGCACATTTACCTCGGCGGAGCATAACCGATCTCTCGCCGGATAATTTCCCATGGGGGGTGGCGTTGGTATCCCCACAGGATCCGGGAAACATCGGCACCATCCTGCGCACGCTGGATGCGGTGGAAGCCAGCGGTATGCTGCTGCTGGACGACAGCGCCGACCCGAGCCATCCCGGCGCAGTACGCGCCAGCATGGGAGCACTCTTCTGGCACCCGGTCGTCCAGGCATCCTTTGCTGAATTCGCTGCCTGGAGCAGCCAGCACGGCTACCACGTGTACGGCACTTCGGCTCACGGCAGCGAAGATTACCGGCACGTCCAAGGCTTCGAGCGCCCAATGGTGCTGCTGTTAGGCAGCGAACGAGAGGGCTTAACCGCGGACCAGGCCGCTCACTGCCAGCACCTTTTGAGGCTGCCAATGCACGGGCGCGTCTCCTCTTTGAATCTGGCTGTGGCGGCTGGTATCATACTGTACGAGATGCTCTCCAATTGATTGGCACCTAATCCTATAATATCCACGCTTGGGATTTGATATCGATTGTATAATCAGGGGGACAACCTGACCTGAAGGGGTGCAGCTATGCGCGAAATATTTTATCCAGGCAGCGTGGCGGTGATCGGGGTCTCCGCCAAGCCTGACAACCTGGGACGTAATATCGTCGCCAACCTGGTGACCTACGGCTTCGACGGCATCGTCTATGCGGTCGGGCCGCGCGGCGGGATGATCGAAACCCGCCGCATCTACCATTCGGTCGGCGACATACCGGATCATGTCGATCTGGCCGTCATCCTGACACCCGCCCAGACTGTGCCGGGCATATTGGACGAATGCGGCCGCAAAGGGATCCGCTGGGCGATCATCGAGACGGCAGGCTTCCGCGAGTACACCGAGCAGGGAAAGCAACTGGAGGATGAGATCGTCCAGGTGGCGGAAAAGTACGGCATCCGATTTGTGGGTCCGAACTGCATCGGGGCAATCAATATGGAGAACGGCTTCTGCGTGCCGTTCCCGCGTCTGACGAAATTCGTCAAGGGCGGCGAGGTGTCGATGATCACCCAGAGCGGTGGGGTGGGCATGAGCGCGCTGAACCTGATGGCGAACGAAGGTCTGGGACTGAATAAATTCGTTTCGGTGGGCAATATGTTGAACATCGATTCGGAAGATATGCTCGAATACCTGATCCAGGATGAAGGCACCGGGCTGATCTTCGTCTATTTGGAAAGCATCCAGAACGGGCGCCGGCTGATGGAGGTGGCGCGCCAATCGGATAAACCTATACTGGTCTTCAAATCCAATATCGGAAAACTGGGTCAGAACATCGCCCTATCCCACACGGCATCCCTGGCTAGCGACGATAAGGTGGTCGAGGCAGCCTTCCATCAGGCGGGTATCGTCCGCGTGCGCGATGCGACTTCCCTGGGCAACAACCTGAAAATCCTGGGGCTGCCCCCGATGCGAGGCAAGAAGCTGGGTGTGATCTCGCGCTCGGGAGGCCATGCAGTCATCGCGGCAGATGCCTGCGAGCTGGCAGGGTTCAAGCTGGCGCACTTCCCGGAGAGCTTCTTGAGGGAGATCGAGAAGCACTTCCGCGCCTCGGTCATCCGCCTGACCAACCCACTTGACCTGGGCGACCTGTTCGACCTGAACGTGTACGCGGACATCATCGAGCGCACGCTGCAGCTGGAGGACGTGGACGGGGTCGTGTTCCTGCATACCTCCCTGTCAGAAGCCGAGAACCTGACCAGCCGGGCGCTGCTGGAACATATCATGCAGATGGTAGCGAAATATGACAAACCTGTAGCGTACTACATCTCGACCGCTGCGCATGAGGTCACCTTCCCGAAGCAGAACTACACAGTCCCAATCTTCACCCAGGTGGTGGAGACGATCCGTGCCCTGCAGATGAGCAACCACTACTTCACGCAGTCCAGTAAGATCCACAGCAAGGAGGATACGCCTGTTTTCGATGTCAATACGAGCAGCGTGAGCGAACTAATTGGTAAAGCACAGGTAGAAGGGCGCGATCTGCTGCTCTCGGAGGCACTGCAAGTGCTGGAGAATTACGGCATCCCCACCGTGCAGAGCAGGGCCGCGGTCACAGTCGAGCAGGCGCGCACTGCGGCTGAAGAGCTCGGCTACCCGGTGGCGATCAAGATCATCGCCGAACAGATCTCGCACAAATCGGATGTCGGCGGGGTGCAGCTCAACCTGCGCAACGGTCCGTCTGTTACGGCGGCATTCGAGGACATGATGGAGCGCATCCACCAGGCTTACCCGGATGTCAAAATCGACGGGGTGGTCGTGCAGCCGATGATGACCGGCGGCAGAGAGCTTATCTTAGGCGGCAGGCAGGACCCGCAGTTTGGACCTGTGCTGCTGGTTGGGTTAGGGGGCATCTTTGTGGAGATCTTCGATGAGGTGGTGCTGCGTGTAGCGCCGATCTCCCGCCGGGAAGCCGCGGAGATGATCGACGAGCTGCGCGGCGGGCAGATCCTGAAAGGGGCGCGCGGGCACAGACCGGCCGACCTCCAGGCTCTGACCGAGACCCTGCTGCGGCTCTCCCAGCTGCTGGTAGACCACCCGCAGATCAAAGAGCTGGATATCAACCCCCTGCGTCTTTTCCACGACCAGGAGGGCTGCCGGGCGCTGGACGCCAGGGTGATTTTGAAATCGCGAGTCAGGAATGAGGAGGTGGCCGATTGCTGACTGCTGAGAGCTGACCGCAACTCATTCGTTGGCAATTAACGCATATTGACGTTCA
>JAQBDA010000173.1:0-4514 GCA_032124675.1 Chloroflexota bacterium | reverse complement strand
CCCACAGTTTAGCTTAAATGTGCTGACAAGTCAACAGAAATCTGGTATCGATTTCTTTGAACTGCCCCCTTTTTTACCTGAACGGCGAAACTAGGCAAACCGCCGAAAATATCTTAACAAATGTTTCAGGGCGAAAGGCGGTTTGCTTAAGCAATTAGCTGATAACAGCAACAGAGTTTGTAAAATTTCTTTCAGCGAATTGCCTAGATATGCCAGGATGATAGAAAACTTATTCTTCTAGGCTATTCTGGATACGTCCTAAAAAATCGAGGCTAGTCCTGGCGACCTGTTGGTATTCTTTGTCTAGGATGACCACATGCGAGGAATTGGGCATCCAGTGGATTTCGATCATGTCCGCAGATACGCGGCCGGCTATCGCAGCAGGCACGGATGGGTGAACGCTGGCATCCAATCTGCCCTGGACAATGAGCAGCGGCTGGCGGACAGATGGCAAGTGGTCATATATGATCTGCTGCAGTTTTGTCAGCTGCATCACACCTTTGAGAGGATTCACCCTGTAGCCCTGCCAGGGGATACCATCATTCTTGAGCGGTTTGTTGGCATAGGGAACGAATCGTGCTGCAATTGGCAGGATCATACGAATAAATAATGAGCGTTTCAATTTCAAGGCTGGCGCATAAGCCAGCACCCCGGCTGTATCTGGATGCTGGCTGGCCAGGTACAGGGCCAGCAGCCCACCGGTCGACTCGCCGCCTACGAAGACCTGTTCACAGCGATCTGCAAGCCATTGGTAACCAGTCTCTGCTGCGCCTACCCAATCCTGCCAGGTAACTTTATTCAGGTCCGCAGGCTGGGTGTTGTGACCAGGCAGCAGAGGGGCAAGGATGGTGTAACCACTGCGATTCAAGATCTCCCCCAGCGGTCGCACTTCAGCAGTTGTAGCCGTAAATCCGTGGATCAGCAGAACGCCTGAGGGACCACCTGCCAGATCGAATGGCCCACCGCTGAGTTGTGGGTTGACGAGGTTCGGATTATCCTGCATGCTGGCGTTCAATCTACGGTGAGTGTTTTACTCAAATTGCGTGGGAAGTCTGGATTCAGTCCGCGAGCGACACTAATCCGGTATGAGAGAAGCTGGAGTGGGATGGCTGCCAGCACAGCGTTGGTGGAAAAATCACAGTCTGGCAGAACAACCAGGTCGTCGGCGTTGGCGCGCAGGCGTGAGTCTTCAGGACCGATTACGATGGCACGCCCGCTGCGGCAGGTGACTTCATTGATACCGCTGATCAGGAGGGGGATATCATCGGGACCGGCAACGAAGATCACAGGATAATTTTCCCGGACTGCTGATAATGGTCCATGCTTAAATTCAGTCGAGAGCATGCCTTCGCAGTGGGCATAGGTGATCTCTTTGAGCTTTAGAGCGCCCTCCATAGCAACCGGATAGGTAGAGCCATACCCGACGCAATACAGGTCATCCCAGGCAGAAAGCGAGGGACCCAGGGCAGTCACAACGGAGTCTGTGCTCTGAATGGTCTGCTCGATCAGGCCAGGGAGCGTGTCCAGTTGACGTGTATCATGCCCGCCCATGCGCATAGCCAAGTACAACATGGCGATTGCCTGGTTAGTATATGTTTTCGTCGCCGGGACGCTGATCTCGTAGCCGCAAGCCAGCGGGATATAACGCTCACTCACCTGAGTTAACGTCGAGCCGATCACATTGACCAACCCCAGGATACCCATCCCTTGCGCTTGGGCGGCGCTGATGGCATTCAGGACATCTTTGGTCTCACCCGACTGGCTAACGAAAAACCCCACATCATTGGGGGAGAGTGTAGGGGCGTATTGCGCAATGAACTGTGGTGCCAGGACTGGGATAGCGGGACGCCCGGCAAGCTGAGCCAGATAGACAGAGCCGAGTGAGCAAGCGTGGAAGCTGGTGCCGCAGCCGACTAGGTAGAGATGCCTGGCACGAGCCATACGCTCGACGACGTGATTGACATGCGCAGAGCTGTCGAGCAAGTGCAGCAGCTCTGCAGCAACCACAGGCTGCTCATGGATCTCTTTGAGCATAAAATGCGCATAGCCACCCTTTTGAACGGCTTCCATGGTCTCTTTGACCGTTTCTGCAGGCCTTTCGATCCGGCTTCCGTCAGCAATCGAATAGATCTGGACTGCACCGTGGCTGAGAACGACGATCTCGCCATCCTGGACGCGTATGATCTGTCTGGTGAGCGGCAATATGGAGGGGAGATCGGAGGAAACACATGTGAATCCATCTGCGATGCCTGTGATTAGACCAGAGCCTTTCTTGATCGCATACAGCCGGTCTTCTCCAACTCGGCCAATGACGAATGCGTAATCGCCTTCCAGGTCCTGGTAGGCGAAGCGGAGCGATTCTATGAAGTCGTATCCCTGGTCTAAGTAGCGCTCCACCGCATGAACGCAAGATTCTCCATCGTTCGTCGAGCGGACAGTCATACCTTCATCGATGAACTGGCCGCGCAGCTCAATGTTGTTCACTACATTGCCATTATGAGCACCAACCAGGTCGCCATCCGAGTCGAGGTGCGGCTGAGCATTCTCGGTGGAGGGATGCCCGAAAGTCGCCCAGCGGAGCTGGACCATGCCCCTCGTCCCAACCATCTGGGCGAAGTTCAAGCGCTTGGAAACGTCCTCGACCTTACCGACATCTTTGCGCAGGTCGATTGCCCGATTGTCCGACAGTGTAGCACAGCCAACAGAGTCGTAGCCGCGGTATGATAACCGACGCCCGGCTTCCGTTAGCAGCGAACCGAGGGGTCGTTCTGTTTCGCAAACGATTCCAAAAATTCCACACATAAAGTTGGTCGCTTTGAGTCTATAGAGTTATGCAGGAATGCGCTCATTCGTCACGGTCGATGTGCGGGACAAACCACACGGCACTATCTTCTGTGGATGACCCGTTAGCGGAGACGGTAAGGATGAATTCTATTTTCTTACCAGCGTGGTCTGATAGGTCGAGGTTGATTGCTGTCATGAATTCATCGAACTTCTCGTTCCACTCGCCCAGCTTTTTCACAACCCCGTTACTGTTGCGGAATTCGAGGCGGAATGTTACATTGCATTTTTCGTTATCTGCCAAACAGCCGATATCAGAGATAAAACGGTCGCCATTCTTGACTGTGAACGGCGGGTATATACCGGAAATATAGCCGTTATCCTTGGCTTGAGGGTGTGTTAGCAAGCCGGGCTCGTCTTCGTTGCGAGATTCAAGGGATGGATTGGATAAGGGGATGACATAACCGTCACCATCACCCTCTTTCCCGGGGCAGGGTAAAGTGCCTGCGTCGCTACTCCATGTCGCCGAACATGCGCTGGCAACGAAATCCAACGCCTGACCGCCCTCAACTTCTCTCACCTGAATGATAGCCCAGATCGAGTTCTCTGCGAAAGTCCCGGTGCCAAACAATTTCCCCGAGGCATCGCTCAATTTCCAATAGCTTTCGTACGTACTCGGCTCCAGTGGGGAAATCATATTAACAGATATTTCCACCTCTTCCCCCGGTTTGACTTCTTCCTGGATCGGCACTTCAGAGGGTGCCGAGAGCCGGTCACCACTGACATACACTAACTTATAGCCGGTGGTCCAGGTGCAGTAGCCATAATTCTCCAGCAGCCAGGTCTTGATGAAGCCTGTACCGGGGTTGACTTTGGTATCATCCGGAATGGTTACATCTTCAACAAACCTGGCGGCATTGCAAAACACGCCTGGGGTGCCTGGTGTACCGGTCTGCCCACCTCCACCAGCGATGGGTGTGGCTGTACGCGGCAGGATCGAAGTTGTGAGAGGCGTAGGGGTGAACAGCGGGGTACTGCTGGCGATGGTCAGGGGAGTGTTCGTCGGTCGGGGTGTGAAAGTAGGTTGGAGGGGAGTTATCGTAGGAGTGAAGGTGGGGGTGATTGCACCAGCTGTACCGGTGGCATTGGCTGCGACCTGTGTAAGCTGGACACTCAGTGTCTGGGCAGCCTGAGTGAAGATCACCGCCCCTTCATCTACCGGCTGGCTGGCACCAGGTGCGATAAACACCAGGTAGAAGAGCACTGTCAGGGCAACCAGCGCAGCTAAACCCAGGAGCGCAAGTATGACGATCCTTCCGGGACTCATTGTCATAGGATTTTCTCTCCTCACTCAATTAAAACCTGCAATTGAAAGATCAACCGATCTGCAGGATTTTGGGATTGGGCATCATGCTATCCGTTCAGAACCAAGATCTCCGGCAGGGATGCCGGCGATTGCCTCGGTGAGTATCCTCTCTGGATGGGCATAGACATTGAACTTATTTCTACGTGCATAACCAATTACAGTCACTCCTAACCGCCGGGCAAGCTGAATGGATAGCGAGCTGGGTGAGGTGCGTGAAATCAGGATGGAAGCTCCCATTCGGGCAGCTTTCTGGAGCATCTCAGAGCTGATCCTGCCGGTTGTCAGGATAATTTTACGAGCAGGATTGATGTCATCCATCAGGCAGCGTCCGGCGAGTTTATCCAGGGTATTGTGGCGACCGATATCC
>JAQBDA010000172.1:0-5629 GCA_032124675.1 Chloroflexota bacterium | reverse complement strand
AGGTGGGCATCACCCGCCTATCTATCCCCAAATCCCGCCTGAACTGCGCAACATCAGTTAATAAATTAGAGGATAAACAAATGTGGATCAACGGCAAACTCAC
Source organism: Chloroflexota bacterium (assembly GCA_032124675.1). GTDB lineage: Bacteria > Chloroflexota > Anaerolineae > Anaerolineales > UBA4823 > JAQBDA01. The sequence continues at coordinate 5,526 of JAQBDA010000172.1, read as the reverse complement.
CAATGGAAATTCCACTGAGAGCTTCCCGGTCATCAACCCGGCGACTGAGGAGGTGCTGGCAGAAGTAGCCCGCGGCACCCCGCAGGACGCGGAAGCCGCTGTCCAGGCTGCCAAAGCCGCCTTTCCAGAATGGCGGCGCACACCGGCCAACCAGCGGGCACAAGCACTGCACCGTGTCGCCGCAGATATGCGCCTCCATCACGATGAGCTGGTGCGCTTGCTCACCCTGGAGGAGGGCAAGCCGCTGCCGGAGAACGAAGAGGAGATCTGGTGGTCGGAAGAGACATTCGATTATTATGCTGAGCTGGCCCGCCACCAGCGCGGTGTGGTGATCCCGCCCGGCGACCCGGGGCAGTTCAACTTTGTACTGCACGAGCCGTGGGGAGTGACAGCCTGCATCATCCCGTGGAACTACCCAATCCTGCTGCTGATGTGGAAGCTGGCACCAGCCCTGGCAGCCGGAAACACTGTTGTAATCAAGCCATCCAACGTGACGCCCCTGACCACCCTGCGCATCGCCGAAGTGGCGCTGGCGCACCTGCCGCCGGGTGTGGTCAACGTGATTACCGGGTATGGGGCTGAGACCGGTGAGCCGCTGGTGCTGCACCCCGACGTGCGCATGATCGCGGTCACCGGCTCGCTGGAGATCGGGCAGCGCATCGCCTCGCTGGCTGCCCCGCAGATGAAGAAACTGCATCTGGAGCTTGGCGGGAAGGACCCGATGGTCATCGCACCGGATGTGGATATCGAGACTGCGGTCAGCGGGCTGTCCTACGCGGCACTGATCAACACCGGGCAGGTATGCACCAGTACCGAGCGTGTGTACGTTCACGAGAGCATATTCCCGCACTTCACCGAGGAGCTGGCAGATTTCGTCGGCAAGCTGCGATTGGGGAACGGGCTGGAGGCGAGCACCGACATCGGACCGATGATCCGTGACAAAGACCGCAGCAAAGTGGATGACCAGGTGCAGGAGGCAGTGCGCTCCGGGGCGCACGTGCTGACCGGTGGTAAGCGCCCGGCAGGCTTCGAGCGCGGCTTCTTCTACGAGCCGACGGTGCTGGTGAATGTCGACCACTCGATGCGCATCATGCAGGATGAGACATTCGGTCCAGTCATCCCATTGATGCCCTACCGGGATTTCGATGAAGCCATCCGTCTTGCAAATGATAACCAGTTTGGCCTGGGTGCTACATTGATGACCCACGATGCCCGGCTGGTAAAACGTTTCTTCGAGGAGGTCCAGGCTGGAACAGTCTGGATCAACGACCCGCTGACCGATAATTTCGCCGGCCCATTTGGCGGGATGAAGATGAGCGGTATCGGCAGAGAGCTGGGGCAGGAAGGGTTGGACGAGTTCACCCAGGTCAAGCACGTTCACTGGGATATCGAGGCAGGATTAAAGGACTTCTGGTTCCCGTACGGACGGGAGGATTGAGCAAGCGATTGCGATATTAATGAGAGCAGCATACCTTTATCTGGGAGTTCGACCTGGAGGATGAGGCGCGCGACGAAGTCAATCACCAGGATGGCAAGCGGCATACCACAGATCCATAGCCAATCACATTCAGCGTTAAAAAACGTTACGAAAGAACCAAAAATTCAACCGACCACGGAGAGTCTTATGTCTTTACAAGGCGATAGAACCCGCGCCCTGTACCAGAAGGGCAAGCAGTATATCCCCTACGGGGTGAACTCGAACTTCCGCTACTGGGGTGATGATGATACCCTGGTGATCGCACGCGGGGAAGGAGCGTATATCTGGGATGCCGACGAAAACCGCTATATCGATTACCGATTGGGTTTCGGGCCGATCATCCTGGGTCACAATCATCCATACGTGACCCGGCGAGTACAGGAAGGGCTGCAGGACGGCACGGTCTTCGCCTGGATGACGCCGCGCGAGATCGAGCTGGCGGAGCGCATTGCGCGTATGTGCAGCGTGGATAAAGTGCGCCTGTCCAACTCCGGCACTGAGGCCACCATGCACGCCCTGCGCATAGCTCGCGCCTATACCGGGCGGGAAAAGTTCATCAAGTTCGAAGGTCACTACCACGGTATGCACGATTATGTGCTGTTCAGCACTGCTTCGGCGCAGAAAGGCGCGCTGGGCTCAAGGCGCAGCCCGATCCCGCAGCAGATCTCGTCCGGCATTCCAGCCCACATCCGCGAGTATGTTTTCTGCCTGCCGTTCAACGATTTCGAGCTGCTGGAGAGGACGGTCGCTGCGCATTGGGGTGAGCTGGCAGCCATCCTGTTCGAACCGATGATGGGCAATACCGCCGGGATCATGCCCGCGCCGGGTTTCCTGCAGAAGATCCGCGAGCTTTGCGACCAGTATGGCATTGTGATGGTCATGGATGAGGTGAAAACCGGCTTCCGGATTGCTAAGGGAGGCGCTCAAGAGTATTTCGGTGTGCGGGCAGACCTGGTGACCTACGCCAAAGCGCTTGGGAATGGCTTTCCGATTGCTGCCATAGCCGGTAAGGATGAGGTGATGATGACCGTCCATCCCGGTCAGGTCTCGCTTGGAGGCACGTTTACCGGCAACGGGATTGGTACAGCCGCGGCTTTGGCTGTGCTTGATGTACTGGATAACGAACCGGTGATCGAGCGCACCACAGCCAACGGGAAGCGCATGATGGAGGGCATTGGGCACATCCTGACCGACGCCGGCATCCCTCACAGCCTGTCTGGCGTGCCGGCCATGTTCGGATTTGCCCTCGGCACAGACCAGCCGCCGGTGGATTTCCGGGCGTATCTGGACAGCGACCACGGGTTGTATGAAGACCTGAGCTATGCTCTCATCCGCCGGGGGGTCATGCCGGATGCTGACGGTCGTGAACCGTGGTTCCTTTCCTACAGCCATAGCGCGGCGGTCATCGATGAGACCTTGAATATCTTCGAAGATGCGGTGCGTGAGGTGGCGCGAGACTATAAAGGCTCACCGAAACCGTCGATTGATGTGGTTGAGTAGGTAGTCAGATGGGGAAGTGACTGGTGCGGATCCGCGTATCTTGGTTGGAATGGCTTTTCTCGCTTGGCACCGCGTTGGTGGGGATCAGCCTGGTGTGGGCAGCCACTTCGAAATACGGCGCCGGGGTCTCATCGGATTCGATTTACTTTATCACCGGTAGGATTGTGCCTCCAGCCCCGTACGAACCCAGGAACGGCCCTCCCAGGCTGGCATACCTCAGACAGACTTACGCCGGGCGGCCTGAAGAAGAGCGCGCTTACCTGATCTGGTTTGACAGTAGTGAAAAAGCGAAACGCTACATCTACGCGCCGCGTGATCTGCGGCTGGTAGCAATGGTGAATAAAGTGTTCCAAAATGGAGAAGGAAAGATATTTATGATCAATCCCAAACAAAGGATATCGAAGTGAACAGCTACATTGATGCTCTGACCCATGTATCCCCGGTGTGGCCGCGCTACACCCCGATCATCGCCTCGCGAGCGGAGGGCAGTTATATCTACGACCAGGATGGGACGCAGTACCTGGATTTTACCTGTGGAATTGGGGTGACAAATACCGGTCACTGCCACCCCGCCGTCGTTGAGGCGATCCGCCAGCAGGCAGGCAGGCTGCTCCACGGGCAGGTGAATATCGTTTTCCACGAACCGCTGCTCGAACTGGTCGAAGAGCTGCGAAATATCCTGCCCCCCTCTCTGGATGGCTTCTTTTTCAGCAATTCCGGCGCAGAAGCAGTTGAAGGGGCAGTCAAGCTGGCGCGCCAGGCCACCGGCAGACCGAACGTGATCGTCTTTCAGGGCAGCTTCCACGGGCGCACGGTTGGCACGATGTCGCTGACCACCTCAAAAACCATCTACCGCGCCGGCTACCAGCCGCTCATGCCGGGAGTCTTTGTCGCACCATATCCGTACGCCTACCGTTACGGTTGGGACGAGGAACGCACCAGCGCCTGGTGCCTGGAGGAGCTGGATTTCCTGCTCACAACCCAGACTGCACCGCACGAGACCGCCGCTGTTCTGATCGAGCCCGTGCTGGGCGAGGGCGGCTATGTGGTGCCGCCTGCCGGCTTCCTGGCGGGACTGCGCCGGGTCTGCGACCGGCACGGCATGCTGCTGATCGCCGATGAGATCCAATCCGGTATGGGACGCACTGGACGCTGGTTCGCATTCGAGCATTTCGACCTACGCCCGGATATCATCACGGTGGCGAAGGGATTGGCCTCCGGGTTGCCCATCTCAGGTGTGTTCAGCAGCCTGGAGCTGATGGGCAAGTGGCTGCCCGGCTCGCACGGCGGGACCTTTGGTGGCAATGCGCTGGCTGCCGCAGCCGGTGCGGCTACCATCCGGGCGATCCGGGAGGACGGCATGCTGGTAAATGCTTCCGAGCAGGGAGAGCACCTGATGAGCGGTCTGCGCGAGATGCAGTCCCGTCAGCCCGTTATCGGTGATGTGCGTGGTCTGGGATTGATGGTAGGGGTCGAGCTTCGCACGCCCCAAGGCCAGCCCGACAAGGAAAGCGCCAAAGCTGTGGTGAAGACCTGCTTTGAGAACAAGCTGATGCTGCTGACCTGCGGCCCGTGGGATAACACCATCCGCTTTATCCCGCCCTTGAACGTCGGTCAGGAGCAGGTGGACCTTGCGTTAGATATATTCGAGAAATCTTTACCGTGAGCGGATAATCGGCTGTTTTGAATAAGAGCGGCCTGCACGGCCGCTCTGTCTTTATATCAATACCTGATTGCCATCCGGGTCGCGGATCAGGCTCGCACCGTTAGAGCCTTCCAAGGTATCGACCTCAGAAGAAGATAGACGGTCGATGAGTGCTTGGCGGACGGTTTTATCCGAGATAACGATCTGGAAGAATCCCAACCCAACCGCCTCCGGTGGGGGGGGAGCTGCACCAATACCTGCCCAGACGTTCAGCCCAATGTGATGGTGGTAGCCGCCTGCCGAGACGAACAGCGCCCCGGGGTAGCCGCGCAGGCTGACTTCGAAGCCGAGCAGGTCACAATAAAACGCTTCTGCCTGAGCCAAATCGGAGACCTGCAGGTGCATGTGTCCGATATCGGTATGCGGGTGGATGCCGTCCCAGGTTAGGCTGGCATCTCGCAGCAGCCCCTGCGCATCCAGGGGGTCTGTCGCCATCGAGATCTGGCTGTTCATCGATGGCCATTCCGCGCGCGGCCGGTCTGTGTATAGCTCCAGACCGTTCCCATCCGGGTCTGCCAGATAGATCGCTTCACTGACCAGATGATCTGCCGCTCCTTGCAGCGGGTAGCGCTGCTTGAGCAGGTGCTGAAGCAGCGCACCCAGGGCCGGGCGGTCGGGCAGGCGGATGGCCGCGTGGTACAGCCCGGTGGTGCGGGGCGGTTTGCGCTGTGCGTTGGGGATGACCTTGAGAATAATTAACGCGTCTGTGTTGCCGCGCGGTGAGAGGATTGCCTCTTCCGTATCACGTCCGCTGACCTGGAAGCCCAGGATGCTGGCATAGAAATCCAGCGCCCGGTCCAGATCGGCTACCTTTAGCATCAGGCGCCCAATATGTGCATCTGCG
>JAQBDA010000171.1:0-8057 GCA_032124675.1 Chloroflexota bacterium | reverse complement strand
GTGAACGGGACGACCTATTGGTACCAGTTGGAATCTCTAGATTTGAGCCAAAACTCAGAGTTCTACGGACCCATATCCGCAACGCCAGGTACAATCAACCCCACCGGCTCCCCAACCGCAACCCGTACGGTGACGCCTACCGGTCCCACGTCAACGGCAACCGCAACCAGCACAATCCCGCCGGTAACCACCACGCCGGACAGCCCTGCACCAACCAGCACGTTCTCTTCCGCATATCCGGGGCCGGCAACCGCCATCGCCACTGCAGTGCAGTTCCCCACTGCGGTACATCTGCCCACATTTACCGTCTTACCCGGCACCGCCGTGCCTCTCCCCTCTGTAGAGCTGCCAGAAGGCACGCTTTCCGGGACGATCACTCTGGTGCCCTTTCCGGAGCTTACGCTGACATTTCCGGAGGGCGGCATCATCCTCCCCGGCACGCCGACTGAAACCCCGACACCAACTGCCACGGCCGGGGATGCATCCGGGAGCAGCTGGTTTCCACTGGGCGGCGTTCTGCTGGTGGTAATCCTCGTGCTGATCTGGGGTCTCCTGGGTACCAGCTTTTATTTCGCTTTCCGGCGGGTGTCTTAGCCGTGATGGATTCAAGCAGACCAGACCGTTCCGCTGAAACAATAACAGTGAACAAAACGAGAAGCAGGGCAGCCATCCTTGTGGCTGGTTTGCTGTCCATACTGGTGCTTATCTCCGCGCTTGTATACCTGAGCCGGGCGGAGCGGGCAAACTCTGCGCCTGGCTGGGGACAAGCTGCCCGCGGAGATGCACCTGCCATAAAGATCGGCCTGTCGGAGGCGGGCATTTACCGTCTGTCCTCTGATGAATTGCACCAGGTGGGCTGGTGGGGCGACCTGGACCACCCTGAAAATATCCGCCTGTCGAACCAGGGCTATACCCAGCCGTTCACTATCGACCGCAGTAGTGAGACCCCGGCGATCCTGTTTTACGGTCAGCCTGCCAGGGGGCTTTACAGCTCGGAGAACGTGTACATCTTGCAGGACCTGGATGCCACCCCCGCCCAGGATGAAGTCATTGACCAGCCTGTTTCCCTGCCCGAGCAGACGCCCGCTGTACCAGCAAACCTGCCTGAAGGGAGCTATTTTGCGGTGCAGCGTGCAGAGCAGAACCAGCTTTACCTGCCGCAAGCGAAGGGCGATGAACGCTGGTTCTGGCTGCCTCTGACTGCCCCGGTAACCCAGACCGTAGAGCTGAATATTCAGGATATAGCTAAAGATGGCGGAAACGGGCAAGAAATGGCACAATTGGCGATCGGCTTATACTCCAGTACCGAAGCGTCGGTTTCTCCTGACCATCAGCTGCGCATACTGGTCAACGACCAGCACGTTGCGGAACACAGTTGGGATGGAACAGGGACTCACCAGATCGAGGTATGGTTCGACCAAAACTTGCTGGAGAACGGCATGAACCGAGTTACCCTGGTTGCACCCGGCACGCCCGGAGTAGCAGCCGATATCAGCCATCTTGACTGGGTACAGATCGGCTATCCCCGGTTGCTGCGGGCAGTTCAGGACCGGCTTGATTTCTGGTCAACGGGAGATAAGGCCAACCTTTACGGATTTTCTGGTCCGGTGCTGGTATTTGATATTACCGATCCATGGAATCCGCTCCATACAGGCGAGTTGGCGCTGGATGGCGAAATTGCAGTTCTGCAGAGCCAGCCTGGGCATCATTATCTGGCGGCCGGTCCGGGAGGATATTTAAAACCAGAGCGGATTTCCCCCCTGGCGAGGCTGCCTGACCTGCGCCTGCCTGGCAGCGGAGCAGATTACATCGCCATTGCTCCGGACGCGCTGCTGGCCGAGCTTGAACCGCTGCTCAAGTACCGGGCTGAGCATGGGCTGGTCACAACTGCCATTCCTGTGCAGGCAGTTTACGACCAGTTCAGCCACGGGCAGAGCTCTCCACAGGCAATACGGGATTTCTTGCACTTCGCGGTCGAAAACTGGGATCCCGCCCCGCGCTACCTGCTGCTGGTCGGCGATGCCAGCTACGACCCGAAGGGCTACCAGGCGCCCGCAGATGCCAACCAGCTGGTTGTCCCCCTGGTGGATACCGTTTACGGCGGACAGACGACCAGTGATGTGCCCTTCGTACAGGTGAACGATGATGACTGGCCTGACCTGGCTGTGGGATTGGTACCTGCCCGGACATCAGGGCAAGTGCAGACATTTGTGGAGAAGACCCTGGCCTACGAGACAAGTCTGCAAAGCCAGACCAAGGTGGGCAGGGTGCTGGCGGTCGCGGATGGTTTCGAGCCGAGCTTTCGCTGGGATGCGGAAGCCTTCTTGGATCTGTTTTCTCAGGGCACCTCATATGATTTGATCGCCCCCAGCCCGGGAGATACAGAAACCGCAAGTCAGATCGAGGAGAAGCTGGGAGCCGGGGTGTCCCTGCTGGCATACTTCGGTCATGGCAGCTTGAATATGTGGGGCAAAGACCGTTTGTTCACCGCTGTGGATGCGGCCAGGTTGAAGAACACCGATCACCTGCCGGTGGTGATTAATATGACCTGTCTGACCGGTCTGTACACCCATCCAAAAGTTGATTCACTCGCGGAGACTCTGCTGTACAACAGGCATGGCGGTGCAGTGGCAGTGCTGGCTCCTTCCAGCCTGACACTGGCGGTCGACCAGAGCTTCCTCAGCCGGCCTCTGGTTGAGGCGATGCTGGAAGACCCGCAGGCTACCCTGGGGGACATCCACCTGAGCGCGCGCCGCCAGATCTCCTTGGATACCCCGGGTATGCGGGATGTGATGATGACGTTTATGCTCTTTGGCGATCCTGCGCTGTCCCTGCCACCCCTATCCCCCTCCCGCTGACTTGTTCTTCCTTATTTCCACTAGAAATTATTCAGTGCTCGGAATCAAGGGGTTGCTAATGGGGCAACGGCTGTTCAAACACCCCCAACCTCCCCCCAAATGCCCTAGCACTAACCTGATTACCTTATTCCCTGATTCCTGATACACCTATGGTTTGATCAATAATGTGTCAGACTGCCTTCAACCTTCGCCCGGTGCACAGCAAAGCGGAACACTACCAGGCTTAGCGGCAGCAGGATGATTGAAAAGATCACCAGAGCGAGGATATCGGGGGCAAGCTGGCTCCAAGAAGCGCCGGTCAGCAGCGCAAGGCGCATGGCGTGCAGAGAGTAGGTGATCGGCAGCAGGCGCGACAGCGCGGCCAGACCGGCTGGCAGGATTGCGACAGGGTAGTAAACTCCTCCTAACAGGCCATTCAATGCACTGACCCCCCACTGGATCGGGTCGCCGCGCTTGGTCACCATGATAAAGCTGGCGGCGATGATCCCCAGGCTGCTGGCAGTCACCACGGTCAGTACGATAATCAGCAGTGCTGCCAGGTAGTTGCCGTTCTGGATATCGGCGCGCAGAAGCAGCACGCCCACTGCCAGGTAGACCAGCACCCGCAGGGTGGTTACCAGATAATCCCACAAGGACGATGCCAGGATTATTGCCGACAGGCTGGTCGGAGTGGTGAGCATGGCTTCCAGGGTGCCGGTGGTTTGTGAATGGCGCAGGCTGCTGGCGAAGCTGGATAGACCGGTGCTGAAGTACCCCAAGAACGCGATCCCGATCAGCACGAAACTGAAGTAATCGCCCCCGTATTCGGTCAGATACGGCGCGGCCGCTTCGCCCAACATCTCGGAGATGAAGTAAAAGATCAAGACCGAGAAAAAGATATTGAAAAATTGCAGCAGGAAGGCCAGGCGGTAGCTGGCTTCCTGCATGAAATCTCGTCGCAAGAAAGCCGGCAGCACCTGCCGGAAGGGGACGGAACTCGCCTGTTCGGTTTTACCTATGCCAGAGCCAGTGTCGCCGGTACTGGCGCCAATCCCATCTGGTGGAGGACGTTCTTCCCCCGGCTGCCGGGCATGGTAGCTGAAGATTTCCTCCAGTGTGGTCTGGCTGGATGATGCAGACAGAATTGCAGTCCCTTCAGCTCGCAGCAGATCGATGGCCTGGTTGAGCACCGGCTCATCGCCTGCGCCGGTGAGAAGGATGTCGTTTTTCTGTCCGTCTGAGGTCGTGGAATTCGTCTCGATCTCCACTCCTGGGATTTGCTCTTCCAGAAGGAGACGAGTATGTTCGGCCAGCTCTCTGACCAGGATGATATATCTGTGCCCCAGCGTGAACGTCTGCCTCAGATCATCCAGGCTGCCCACTGTCTGGATCAGTCCGTGGTGGATGATGGCGATCCTGTCGCAGAGCTGTTCTGCTTCCCGCAGGTCGTGGGTGGTCAGCAGCACGGTCATCCCCAGGCGCTCAACCAGGTCCTCTCGGATGAAATTCTGCAGATGACGTGTGACCAGCGGGTCAATACCCTTGGTAGGTTCGTCCAGGAACAGCAGTTTTGGTTGGTTGAGCAGTGCCCGGGCGATTGATAAGCGCTGGCGAGTGCCGGTCGAGTAGGTCAGGAAGCGGTCCTGCGCGGCATCCTGCAGCTCAACCTGTTCCAGGACGTGCTCCACCCGATCGTGGAGTCTGTCTGGCGGCAGGCCGTACAGGCTGGCGAAGAACTCCAGGTTCTGTAGCCCGCTCAACCGCCAGTAGAAGCTGCGCTCGTCGCTTGTGACCAGTCCGATGCTGTTCTTGATGGCTGCATCCTGGCTCAGGTCATACCCGTTCACCCGAGCTGAGCCGGAGGTTGGCTCGATCAGGGTGCTGAGCATCTTGATCAGGGTGGTCTTCCCGGCCCCGTTGACCCCGAGCAAGCCGAATAATTCCCCCTGTCTTATCTGGAGCGAGACCCGGTCGACTGCCGGGTATGAAAGACCTGCCGGCGATATCAGTCCTCGCCAGCCGGTCGACTTGGGAAACCTTTTGGTGAGGGCGTCGGTTTCAACTGCCCAGGTCAACGAGGAGTCTCCTGATGGCGTCAATGTCATCCAGGTGGAAGCGGATTACCCGCCGCCCGGCGTCCTGCAGTGCCTGGTTGTCGCCCAGTGCCTGGGCCATCTTCAGGGTGCCGAAAGAGATCGAGGAATCGGGCGAGTTGAGATCATCAGGGATTGGCAGCAGCGGTCCGCCATCCTCGCTGAACTGGATGAACAGGCCGTTGCCCCTGTCGCCCTTGTGGAGCTGTCCCGTGGAGTGCAGATAGCGCGGTCCGTAGCCTAATGAGCCTGCCAGGCGCGTGCGTTGGCGGAGCATGCTCCGCAGCTCCTGCAGCAGGGCAGTTGTTGATTCGCTTGGCTGGAGGAATGCCTGCAGGGCGATATAATCTCCGGGATTTGCCTGGGAGATAAATTCTGTCAATGCAGCGTCCGGTGTTTCAGATTCCACAGCCCCGTACACGCTGATCCCTGCTGCTTGCAGGGCAGGGGTTTGTATGGGCAGCGCACCGGTTTCCTTGTAGCCGGTCATCATCTGGCGGGCGCTTTGCTTGGCGGCTTCGACATTTGGCTGGTCGAACGGGTTGATCCCAAGGAAATATCCGGCGATTGCGGTTGCAAGCTCCCACAGGAAGAATTGACCGCCCAGGTCGTACACGTCATCGATCTCAAACCTCAGTATGGGGTGACCAGCTGCCCGGAGGTCGTCCAGGGCAGCGCTGTCCGGCTCCTCACCTGTCAGAGAGAGACTGACAAACAGCCGGTCTGCAGAGTAGGCACCCGGCTCTGAAAACGCTTCACCGACAACCGGAAAGATGCCTTGGCCTTCTTTGCCGGTGCTTTCGGCGATCAGCTGTTCGACCCAATCTCCAAAACTGGCGATGCGCGGAGAGAGTATAAAGGTCAGCTTATCCCGTCCCGATAGTGCCAGCCTGCCCAGTATCGCTCCAAGCCAGGCTGCGGGATTGGCATTGACAGGCGCAGCTGCCGAGCAGGTCGAAGCCATCTCCCCGGCACTGCTAAGCAGCCGGTCAAGGTCCAGGCCGATCAACGCAGCGGGCAGCAGACCGAAATAGGAGAGAGCGGAGTAGCGACCGCCGATATTCGGGTCATTGAGGAAGAGCGACCGGAATTTCAGACTGCCGGCGATATCAGCCAGCCTGCTGCCAGGGTCTGTAATGGCAATGAAATGCTCTCCGGCACTGGCTTTCCCCAGGCTGCTCAGCACCTGCCCGTAGAAATACTTAAACAGGGACAGAGTCTCTTCGGTGCCGCCGGACTTGCTGGAGACAATAAACAAGGTTTTCGCATAGTCCAGCTGTGAGTCCAGAGCCAGAATGCCGGCCGGGTCGGTCGTATCCAGGACACTCAACTGTGGGAACCCTGCCGCACTGCCGAACGTGTTGGCAAACACCTCGGGAGCCAGGCTGGAACCGCCCATCCCGAGAAGCACAACCTGCTGGTATCCGGCAGCCTGCACCCCAAATGCCACTGCCTCCATCTGGCGGGTGCAGCCTGGCATCTCTTCGGCAATGTACAACCAGCCCAACCGGTCACTGATCTGTGTGGGATCGGTCTTCCAAACGGTGTGGTCTTGCTTCCAGATGCGCCTGAGGATATCTTCACGTGCCAGCTGCTCAAGCGCTCCTGTAATCTCTGATTGGTAGCTGCCCAGGTGCGCCTGGAAAGGAGTCTGGCTGGCAGCGAGGGCGGCCTGCTTCTCCTGGATGCTCTGCAGCAGCTCGTGGTACGAACGGGCGAAGGATGCCACGCCTTCGTCTTCCAGCTCCTGTGTGACGTCTTCCATCGAGATGCCGAGCTGGCTCAGCGCGTCGATCTCCTCAGCGGCGCGATCGACATCCGACTCGATGGTAGCTTTTACAACACCATGGTCGAGGAATGCTTCAATGGTGTTCTGCGGCAGCGTATTGACCGTATGCGCTCCGATCAGCTCCTGGACGTAAAGGATGTCTGGGTAAGCCGGGTTCTTGGTGCTGGTGGAAGCCCACAGCGGGCGTTGTATGCGAGCGCCGCGCTGCGCCAGCGCCTTGAACCTCTGGCCTTCGAAGATTCCTCGAAACTTTTGATAGGCAAGTCTGGCGTTGTTCACCGCAGCCCGTCCCTGCAGTCGGGCAGCAAGGGCAGCTCCGGCACCTTCCTGTTCGATGATCAGGGCTAATTGTTTATCGATCTTGCTATCCAGCCGGGATACGAAGAAGGAGGCTACCGATGCGATCTGGTCGACCGCTTCCCCTGCCTGAATACGGAATTCGAGTCCCGCCAGATACGACTCCATCACCTCGGCGTAGCGTTCCAGTGAGAAGATCAGGGTCACATTGACATTGATCCCGCTGGCGATAGCCTGGCTGATCGCCGGCAATCCCTCTTTTGTAGCCGGGATCTTGATCATCAGGTTTGGACGCTCGACCTGCGACCATAAGCGCCTGGCTTCGGACAGGGTGCCCTTTGTGTCGCGCCCCAGCTCGGGGTTGACTTCCAGGCTGACGTACCCGTCTGTTCCGCCGCTGTTCTCATATACCGGTCTCAGCTGGTCGGCTGCCAGACGAATATCGGCGATCGCCAGCGTTTCGTATATCTCTTGCGTAGGTAGGCTCTTTGCAGAGAGTTCTTTGATTTCATTGTCATATCCAGCACTGCCCGCGATGGCTTTTTCGAAAATCGTGGGGTTGGACGTCATGCCTCGCAGCCCAATATCGATTAATTTTTGAAGCTCACCGGATTTAATAAACGACCGCTGGATGTAATCCAGCCAGATCGCCTGTCCCAGTTCTGCCAGATCGTGTAGTTTTGCCATTCGTGCCTCCGTGTTCCAATTGTATATTTTACCAACTCATTGTGCGCCATATAAAAGGATTCTTCTCGGGATTAAGACGAGTGAGAGGTTTTAGGGTTGTTTTTTGGCGGCGGAGTCGCCAAAAAACAACCCTGAACTAATCTAGAGTGTATCAAGTAAAGTTCTAGAAGTGAGGATGTGCCCAAATCATCTATTATTACCTTTGTAATCGCTGTCCCCGCAATTGATCGCTGAATCGGCCTACAAGTATCCGGTCGTTCCCCGCTGCGAAAATGTTAGTATATTGACCTAATTTGTATAAATTGCTTGACAAATTGAACAATAGACGATATTATACCATTAGGTTAATTAACC
>JAQBDA010000170.1:0-10324 GCA_032124675.1 Chloroflexota bacterium | reverse complement strand
GAAAGAGAATCTGCTTAACGGGAGGCAAACCCGGCTACTGGCAGTGGAACCTAATGCCGCGCCATCGCTCACCAAGGGTGTTTACGCTTTTGACTATGGAGATACTGCCCGGATGGCGCCGATCGTCAAGATGCATACCCTCGGTCATGATTTCGTTCCGGCACCCATCCATGCTGGTGGTCTGCGCTACCATGGTATGGCACCAAGTCTGTGCGCCTTGTACGATGCCGGATATGTCGATGCTGTAGCTGTCCCTCAGCTTGGAACATTTGAGGCAGCTGTAATGTTCTCACGGACAGAAGGCATTATTCCCGCACCGGAGAGCGCTCACGCAATTCGTGCGGCGATTGATGAAGCCTTAGCAGCCAAAGATACCGGGGAGAAGCGTGTGATCCTGTTCAACCTGTCCGGTCATGGCAACTTCGATATGACTGCATACCAGTCATATCTGGACGGGGAGCTGGAGGATTACGCTTATCCAGAGGAGGAGATCAAACGGGCGATGGAAACAATACCGCAGGTTGGTCTGCCGGCATAACTCAAGCACGGTAATTTGAAATGGGACGCAGGACACAGGATTTATCATCTGTGTCCTGTTGATTCTTGGAATCTTCGTATTTGAATGGGAGCTTAATTAGGAGACAGATCGGGCTTCTCTTCTGGGTTCCCAATGAGTATTACCTGGATATGTTGGTTCAGCAGGTCAAGTTCACCGTCCGGGGTTGAAACGAGCTGACCGAAGGTATAGCCACCAATGATTGGAACTCCTTCGCCTATGACTTCCTGAATCGCGCTTACCTCAACACCGGGTTGGGCCTGGAGCTGCATCTGCCAGGCGATGTCAGCAAAGACCAGCGCCAGAACGGGTTTCGCCTCTCCGAGAGTATGAACTGCCCGTGCAGCGGCATCCCGGGCGGCCGCGACGCAGTTATCGATACTGCTGACCATCAGGTGGGCGGTCTTGCCTTGGGGTATCCTGCTATCCATTCTCAGACTGCCATCTGCCTCAACTCGGCGGGGGGCGTGGATATGGAGATTTGTACTGCCCGGTTTCCCGTTGTTATCAATTTCTATTCCAAAGGGGTACAGGCGAACCAGGTGGTTAAGCGGAGGATAAGTCCAATCTCTGGCGGCATACCCAAATACTTCAGCATATGCTTCACATGCACGCCTTCCGTCCAATGTTTTGATCAACAGATCTTCCGCCTGAGTGACACGCAGATATATCCCCAATGGCTCCCAACCATGGCTTGCTCCTATTCCTAAACTCAATCTCCCTCGCAGGGCTGCCGCTGCAATGCCATTGCTGCCGTAGCTCCTGCCACCTATCTGGTAGGTGTCCTCACCGGATATTTCGCCTCCAGCCAGACAACCCCCCAGGGAGAAGCTGCCATTTGGGGTATTGTGAAGGCTGCCCAACGTTTTACAAGACAGGTTGTCAGCAGCGACAAGCAACCCTCTGATCTCCGGATCAGACATCGTGAGTGATTGGAGATATTCTGTATACCCGTTGTCATTGAGTTCTTCCCACCAACCGCTTTCTGCCTGAAGTTGGTCACCGACAATTAGTGCCACGACAATCGAACGGTGGTGGATCCCTTCTGCAGTGAGCTGGGCAGGAGTACTGAAACCCAACAATGGGGTGTCGCTTAGCAGCCCTGCTACACCGTTAACGACCTGGTCTACCGGGTAATCGTGTGAAGCAGCAATGATTGCGAGCGAAATTTTATGCCGACCGGTCTGTGCCAGTGCCAGGTCGGTGGCAAGGATGGCTGCCTCGGTTGCATCCAGACCTTGCGCCTTGCCTATCGCTGCGAAGAGCGTCATTAATATACTTCTCCCATAGATAGATCAGTCTGTAGCTGAGACCGGTATTGTGAAATAGAAAGTACTGCCTTTGCCATGCTCGCTATCAAACCAGATCTGGCCTCCCTGCATTTCCACGAGATGGCGGGTGATATTTAACCCCAATCCGGTGCCGGGAACGTCTCTCACGTTTTGGTCCCCAGAGCGGAAGAATTTGTGGAAAATCCTCGAATTGTCTTCGGGGGATATACCAAAACCAGAATCGTTTACGGATACGAGGATCACCTGAGGTGCACCTTCGGTATCCCAAGAATTTTCAGTGACCTGGCATGAAACCCTGATCTTTCCATGCTGGGGGGTGTACTTTATTGCATTGCTCAACAGGTTGTTCATGACCTGGATAATGCGGTTGTTGTCCCCCCATACATTGGGTATGTTCTCCGGAAAATCAACGTTCAGGGTATGGTCTTTGTCTGCCAGCTGCGCCTGGACAGAATTGGTAACCTCCTCAATGATATTCGCCAGTGACACCGACCCAAACTCCAATCGCATCCGCCCAGCTTCGATCCTGGACACATCTGTCAGATCGGACACCAGGTTCGCCATACGGTTTACATTGGAACGGATTGTATTCAAGAAGTTGAGCTGGATCTCGTTTACCGATCCTACGGATTCCTGAGCAAGGAGATCGGTATACCCTCGAATAGAAGTCATTGGGGTTTTCAGCTCATGGGAAACGAGCGAGACAAACTCACTCTTCGCTATGTTTGCAGTCTGTAAGTCGGCGTAAAGCAGTGCGTTGGATATGGCGATAGCTGCGTGGTCACTCAACCGGGTAAGAAAGGTCACAGCATCCTCTGTAAAATTGTCTTCCGCCTGGCTCTCCAATAAGATCAGACCGATTACGTCAGTTTTTCGGCGTATGGGGATGACTACCTGAGATCGAGTATTCTCCTGGAGAAATTGTTTATCCGCTACATTCCTTATGGAACCAGCAATCTCTCCGGCCCCGGTCAATTGTGGATATTGACTATTTCCGTGCTTGCTCAGAATGGGCAGACCTTCACTGATTGCCGAGATTACTGCCGGCATCTCATTAATATCGACGCTCTTCTGAGTATCGACGGTTTTCATCTTGGATGGTCGGATAAAATTGATATCTACGAAGCCTGAAGATGCAATTACCTGTACTCTCGTTGTCTCCGGGTTCTCACCCTTGTCGATAAACCCGATCAAGCCAGCCTCAGTGTTTGTATAGTTTAGCGACCAATCCAGGGTGATACGCATCGTGCGGTCAGCATCCAGGCTGGCATTTAATTCGCGATCGATGCGCTGCATGACAGACATCTCTTCTAATCTGGCACTCAAAGCCTCATCTGTATGCGTGTACAGCCTTGCATTTTCTACAGATATTGCAGCCTGGCTTGTAAAAGTAGATAGTACTTCCAAGTCATCCTGGGTAAATGGGGCTCCATCCAGCTTATTAATGACCTCGATAACGCCAATTGTCGCTTCTTTGACTTTCATTGGTACAGCCAGATAATCTCGGGTCAGGAAACCGGTCTGTTGGTCGGCTTCATCAATCCAATTCTGCATATCCTCAGTGTGGTTAAGGATTACAGGCTGCCCAGTCTCAGCGACCTGCCCAACCCGCCCGGTACCAGGCGGCAAGCGCGTATCTGAAATGTCGCTTGCAGTCGATCCAACTGTCACTTTGAACACCAACTCTCGTGTATTTTCATCGATCATTATCAAACTGCCAGCTTCACAATTCAAGATCTCCACTGCGCTGTTCATAATTCTCTTTAGCAGTGGGTTGAGTTCGAGTGTGGAGGTCAAGCTGCGTCCGACTTCATTGAGTTTTGCAAGCTGCCGAGCGCGCCTCTCAGACTCTGATAAGAGCTGGGTTTTGACAATTGCACCTGCAGCCAGGTCCGAGATCGCCTGCAGAATCTCGCTCTGCCTGGTGACATATATTATTGCTGGGTCACGACTGCCGAGGCTTATAGCGCCGATTGTCTCACTCCCAGCATTCAAAGGTACTCCCATCCAAGCATATACCCCGGGGGAGTTCGGGTAGACGCCATCTTTGCGACATTCAGCTGAATAGTCCGATGTAATTATCGCTTGTTGGTTCTGGATAACGATCTCCTCCAGTCCACTTCTATCGGGGATGTTGATATTCTCATTATGAGCCATCCGCTCATCATCTTCTAAGAAGAACGCATGGAAAAATTTTCCATCGATAGGGTTGCGCAGTGTAATCCTGAAATCTAATGCAGGGATTACCAGGTTAGTCTGGGCGTAGATAAGCTCTAAGATATTATCAAACTCAAGGGTTATATTCACCCCTTGTGCGATGCGAGTGAGCACATCCATCTCGCGAACTCTACGCTCCAGATTAGTGATCACCTGGGAGCGCTCGATCGCCACCGCAGCCTGACCGCAAAGAGACTCTAACCTGGCGAGATCTTGCGGGTTATATCCTCCACGTCGCTTCCGTGGACCGAGAGCGAGCCAACCGACAAGGTCTTTCTGCCCTGGCAGCGGCACGAAGAGCACAGCATCCAGTAATGCAAATCTTGCCTGTTCGCCCTTCAGTTCATCGGGAAGTGATTTCTTCCCCGAGACTTCAAACGGTGTGTTATTTGCATGCAAATATTGAACAAGCGGAGCCTGCGGTGGATAACGTAAATCTGAGGATGGACGTTCGTCTGTATATGGCATGGCTGTATATTGATTACAGGCAGGGTCATAGATAAATAAATGTATCAGAGAAGGTGAAAATGATTGCGCCACCACCCTTTGGAAGTTTCTGGCGGTAGTCTGGACATCCGTATCTTTGGACAACTCAATACCGTATGTGGGAAAATTTTGGAGAGGTGATCGCCTCGGATTCCACTCGTGGACAGCGTCAATATAATCCTGGATCCGGTTGCGTATAGGGATGAGACCAACGGCCAGGATGAATACCATCAAACCAAGCAGAATGGGGTGAATATCAACGTCCAACCCGACGATCAGTAAAGCTGCACCACTGACGATCAGGAGATAGGCGACAACCACCAATGCGGAGAGCAGCAGATGGGTGAGCGAACTTTGCAGTGTGTGGGCAGCTTTCATATCTTCCCGGGATAGTAGTAATGACCCAAGGTTGTCCTCAGCACTCTGGGATTGCAGGAATATTAAACCGAAAGGATATTTACTCCCATTTTATAACCTCAGATGGAATATCCTGGGCTTCCAGATTTGCAAGTTGTCTGATTTATAGATTGGGAATATTTTCTAGATAATCATCAACCGCCGTAATGTGCCCTACATCGCGTCTGGCTTTTTCAGACAAATACCATTTGTGTTCAAGCAGCTGGCAGTAGAGTTCAGATATATCGAAATCTGATTTTACAACCGGCTCCAGTCGGACTAGGGTCGGCTCATAGATGGATTTCAACCAATGGTATGCAGCCGCACTCAACGACACACTGCGGTTGTTGTCCTGAGAGAGAGAAGCTTTCAGTTCCTGGATTTCGTTCATCATCTTTTGCGCCTGTCTCTCTTCGGCTTCAACACCGGTCAACGTCTGAAGCTGGTCGTGGTGGAAATTTCTGTCAGTAACGAATACTCTCAGGCGAAGCTGGTCTCCCTGCAATGTGTTTCGGAGAGAAACATCACCAACGGAAAAACCAAGCTCGTTCAGTGCCCTGATCCTTTCCTGTATACGGTAGTGCTCTGAGGGGTTGATAACCTGCTCAACTGTGATCTCTTCCCATAGTCTCTGGTAGCGCAACCGGATATAGCTGCTGGCATCCGAGTGCGGGACTTCGGCGGGGAGCAGACCTTCTGCTGCCAGATCTGCCAGATCACCAGAAATGTTATCATCCATGATCATCAGGTCGTCGTGACGGAGTCTGGGAGAGATTCCTTGCTTGCTGTAGACTTCTGCGGTTTCAGCATCGACCAGATAAGCCTGAAGTGCACCGGCATCCCGGCGGAAGAGAGTGTTGGAGAGCGAACAGTCCCCCCAATAGACCTCTGCCAGATGCAGTTGTACCAATAGTCCGGCAATGGCGTCCAGCAAGTGTTTTTGGTATTGGACCAGCCTTGTACCGATGAATAGAGATCGAATTGGGATAGAAAAATCCAGGTATCGAGTGATTAATACCCCCTGGGGTCTGATTCCACCGGGCTTCAAGACGTACCCAATAGGCGATACTGCAGGAAGTTTTAGCTCTTCTAATTTGGTCAAATTGGAATATTCCAACTCAACGATTTCTGAGGGCATCTCTTTGAGCGAGTATAGAATGTTGGCATAATTTACGAACACCACCGGGTGTCGAGATATTCCTCTAGGCACTTCTTCCAATCGCTCGCATATGCCTTTCCAGGATGCTAACGGCAGGTGCCAGGGCAGGTCAGAGAAATCTGGATGACCTGGTCTGATCGTTGTTGAATAAGCCGTATCCAATAGTAATGCCTTCTAAAGTTCTTCTGGGAATGGCATAGAGGCGCTTAGCTTGTATATGTGTTCAGGTTTGATGCGCCTTATTCGCTCGTTGTGCGGAGAAATTTTGTAATAGCTGCCGTTCTTATTTAAAAACACGACTGCCCTCTCCTGCTTTTGATATTTCTTACGCATGAGATGCGAATGATGGATGAAATTCCTCTGCTCATCGGGGAAGCTGTTCAAGACGATCTCGTACGTATTGATAAATTCCCTAAAATAGCCTTCAGTGATGATATCTAAGTTGCTGATTACCCAGCAGCGATCTTCGTATGCCCAATAATACGACAATCCTAGAAATGTCCCATCGCTAGCGTGATAAGGGAAAAATGGAAAGGCTCGGCAGGAGATCGAGCGGAATCCCCTCTGGCAGAGCAGGTGTCGCTTGCATTCTATCAGCAGCTGACCGTCGGGGGTTATATCCTGAGGGTGAATTGTATCTGCATCTGTTTCCCCCTGCCATTGATGCCAGAGGTCGGTGTGAGTGTGCAGATAATCCCATTCGCTTATGTAGGCCGTGAGGACCATGTGCGTAGTACCGCAGCAGAACGGAGAGCCTCGCACATTATGTGGAGAGCACTTATCCCCACAATCCAGAGCAGCAATTGGTGATTCAAAATAAGCGTACAATCGGGCAATGTCTATCTGATCCATAATTACCAGCAGGTAGGATACCATATCTTTCTTCTCAGATACAATCCATATGGACCTATCCGAAATTTATTGCGGGGGTGGTGATGAATGGAGGGCAGGCGAGGTATAATCAGGGCGGTATGCTACGAGCTCGCTATCGTCGGATAATTTTTTTCTTCGCACGAATTTTGTTAAGATTTATCTTTTGGGATTTATTCCTCCCGAGAATTGGTTTCCGAAACTGGTCACGCAGGACGAGGCCGGGTCGTGTTCAGCGAAGTGCGATCGCTTATCGTTTGCTGGCTGTACAGATGGGGGGCGTTCTGATCAAAGTCGGTCAATTCCTCTCAACCCGAGTGGATGTTCTGCCCCAAGAATTTACAGATGAACTGCAAGGGCTGCAAGATGAGGTACCTCCGGTGGATTTCCTTAATATCCGCGAGGTCGTCGAAGGCGAGTTCAAACGTCCGTTATCGGAGGTTTTCAAATCCTTCGAACCTGAGCCGCTGGCTGCAGCGTCATTGGGTCAGGTCCATCGTGCACAGCTGATGGATGGGGATGCATTCATTGGATCCGCCCCGAGCCAACCAGATATTATTGACGTTGTTGTAAAAGTTCAGCGTCCGAACATCGAGAAAATCATCGACACCGATCTCGCAGCGCTGAGAACAGTAGGAAGCTGGTTGAGGCGTTATCCGCCAATTCGCCGGCGAGCCGATGTGCCTGCTCTAATTGATGAGTTCGAACGCATCCTATATGAAGAAGTTGATTACCTGGCAGAAGGACGGAACGCGGAGATATTTGCCGATAATTTCCGTCAGGATCGGGGCATCCGTGTCCCCAAGGTGATCTGGAACTATACGACGCAACGGGTATTAACCCTGGAGAACGTATGGGCGATCAAGATCACCGATTATGAGCGGATCGTTGCCGCAGGGTTGAGCCGGTCTCAAGTTGCCTCTCGGCTGCTGGACACATACCTGAAACAAATCTTCGAGGACGGCTTTTTTCACGCGGACCCGCACCCTGGGAATTTGTTCGTGTGCCCATTGGATGAGCCAGGGATCAGTTCCGGTGATAAGCCGGGGAAATCCTGGGTGCTCACATTTGTGGATTTTGGGATGGTCGGCAGAGTGCCGCCAAATTCTAGAGCAGGCATGCGTGAAATGCTGATCGGTGTTGCCACTCAGGATTCAGCCAGAGTGGTGCGGTCCTACAAGATGCTGGGAGTTCTTCTGCCCAGCGCAGACCTTACTCTGTTAGAAAAAGCAGGAACCAATGTTTTCGAGCGCTTCTGGGGCAAGAATATGACAGAACTCAGCCAGATCACCCCGGAAGAAATCCGCGAATTTACCAGTGAGTTTCGTGAACTGCTGTATACGATGCCATTTCAGATCCCCCAGGATTTTATATTCTTGGCGCGCGCAGTGGGTATCCTCTCAGGCATGTGCACAGGATTGGACCCCGAATTTAATATATGGGATCATATCACACCGTATGCGGGGAAACTGGTTGCCGAAGAGGCGGGTTCATCAAGAGACTTCTGGCTCGGGGAGCTGCAGACCTTCTTCTCCGCATTGATCGCTTACCCAAAGAGGATCAATTCCGTACTGGCAAAAATTGAACGGGGTGAAATCGAAGTCCAGACGCCTGAGCTTTTGAAGCGAGTCAGCCGGTTGGAGCACGTTATGAGCCAGATGGTCATTGGGATTGTATTTGCCACATTTTTTCTCGGTGCTGTGCAGGTGTATCTGTCCGGGGATCTCGCAGTATCGGTAGTCCTGGTGATTATTGCCTTGTTGAGTCTTATCTGGCTGCTGCTGCGCGGGTAAGTAAGATGTGTGGCTCTGTATATGGCTTCAGGAAATATCCTGTCTTCAAATAACCTTGGAAAGGCCATAGATTATAATATTCTCATCTCTGGCGGATGTTCTGGCATTAACAGGAGAAATTGAATGAAATCCGATTTAATCTGGATGGATGGAGAGTTTGTATCATACGAACAGGCAGCGGTGCACGTATTATCCCCGTCTATACATTATGGTGTGGGCGTTTTCGAAGGACTTCGATGCTATGCCACCGACCAGGGACCGGCTGTATTTCGTATACGCGAACACCTGGAACGCTTCCTGGAGTCTATCCATATATTAGGATTTAGAGAGTTCGAATATAGTGTAGAAGATCTTCGCCAGGCAGTTCATAAGACCATATTGATCAATGGATTCGAAGAGTGTTATATTCGCCCGGTGATGTATCTTGATGGACCTTTGGGGCTGGATATGGATCGATCCAGGCCGCGGGTTGGTATAGCCGCCTGGGAATGGGGTCCATACCTGGGAATAGAAGCCCGCGAAAAAGGAATCCATATGATGGTCTCTTCTTACACACGCCTTCATCCCAATATCAACATGTCCAAGGCGAAGATATCGGGAAATTATGCCAATTCGATGTTGGTTAAGACTCTCGCACTTCGTTCAGGATATGATGAAGCGGTCATCCTCGATCCTCAAGGTTTTGTGGCTGAATGCACCGGTGAAAACCTGTTTATGCTGCGAAGAGGTGTACTTTATACACCTCTGCTGGCAACCATCCTGGAAGGGATTACCCGCGATTCGGTCATCCAGCTGGCTGTCGACCTGGGTATTCCTGTCGAAGAGATGCGCATCACCCGCGACCAGCTATATATTGCCGATGAAGTATTTATTACAGGGACAGCGGCTGAGATCGTTGGCGCAAGGATGATCGATTTCAGGGCCGTTGGTGATGGGTTCGTCGGACCTATCACTCGAAAGCTCTTAGATGCATACCTGGATACGGTCCATGGAAAAGGCATGCGGTCACCAGAATGGCTGGATTACGTTAAACAGCCAGAACCTGCCGTATGAGGATATTAATCCATTTCTAATGCAACTTTTCAGTTCTCTCAGCATCAATATTAATAGGACTTACGCAGTTGGTAAGGAGAGAGGGTGTTTGGGCGGGCAACGCCCGCCCAAACACCCATTTTTCCCGAACTGCGTAACGTCTAATTAATATGGTTGGCAATATGCAAGGGTGCTACCCAGCACAGCAGGATGATGAGCATGGATCTGGGGCGATCTGAATTTTATATCCACTGACGAAGGGATGAGTATGGAATTTAATCTGATGGATGTTGGCAAAACCGCATATGATAACAATGAGATTCATGTCAGGGTCCTGATAATCGGTTCAGGTCCTGCCGGATTTTCCGCGGCATTGTATGCTGCTCGAGCAGACCTGAATCCTGTGGTACTGACCGGGATGGAGTTGGGGGGTCAGGTCTCTCTTACTTACGCGGTAGAAAATTATCCGGGTTTTCCAGACGGAGTCGGTGGAAACGAGCTGGTTGAGAAGTTTCAGAAGCAG
>JAQBDA010000169.1:0-18330 GCA_032124675.1 Chloroflexota bacterium | reverse complement strand
GAGCGCAGAGATTTTTATTCCGTCATTGCGGGGATTGCTTCGCTCCGCTCGCAATGACGAAGGAACTCCGCGAACTCTGTGTGCTCTGCGGTTAAATCCTCATCGTCCCATCACAACCACGGTGCCGACCTGCATCAGGTCGCCCCAGGCCTGGGCGATGCCCCGCCGCGGGTCACCGGGCACCTGCCGCTCACCGGCTTCACCGCGCAGCTGCCAGTACAGCTCGGCGATTTTCATCAACCCGGCTGCGGCGATCGGGTTGCCTACGCCGAGCAATCCACCGGACGGGCAGACCGGCAGGTCACCGTCCCGGGCGGCTGTACCATCCGCATACATCTCAGCGGCGCGCCCGCGTTCGGCGAGCTGCAGGCCTTCCAGGTGGTGCAGCGCCTTGTAATCGAATGGATCGTACGGCTCGGCGATGTTGATCTCTTTGCGCGGTTCTTTGATGCCAGCCATGTCGTAGGCCATGCGGGCAGCATGTTCTACATAGCGCGGGTAAACCAGGTCGCGGTTGGTCCAGTAGGCGGTATCCAGGTTCCAGCCCACACCCTCGATCCATACCGGCTTATCGGTGATGCGATTGGCGACGTGCTCGGCTGCCAGGACGACGGCGACTGCCCCGTCGCTGACCGGGCTCACATCGAAGCGCTGCACCGGCCAGGCCAGTACCTCCGAGTCAAGCACATCCTGCACAGTGATATCCGCATCGCCTAGCAAGGCGCAGGGATGACCGGCGGCGTTGCGCTTGTGCTGCACCGAGACACGGGCGATATCTTCCTTTCGGATTCCGTAGGTGGTCATGTAGCGGTTCATCTCCAGGGCGAAGATCCACAGCAGGTTGGGCTTCAGCGGTCTTTCGGTGGTGTGGTCGAAGATGGTCAGGAAGGCAGCCTGGGCATGCGGGTAGAAGCTGGACATCTTCTCTTCTGCCACCACCAGCACCACGTCGAACATGCCCGATGCGACGTGGTACCAGCCCTGGATCGGTGCAAACACGCCCGTACCACCGCCTACATAGGAGCGCATGTAGGGTTTCCCCCAGGCTCCGGCGCCATCGCTCAGGTACTCGCCGTTCATATGTACGCCGTCGAAAGAGTCAGGCGCAGTCCCCAGGCAGACGGCCTCGATGTCATCCATTGTCATCTCGCAGGAATCGAGCGCCATGCGTGACGCCTGCCAGGATAGCTCTTTGCCGGTCTCCAGGGCGCGGCGCACGAATTTGGTCATCCCCGCCCCGACCACTGCTACTTTTCTCATTCCCATAAGTTTCTCCTTTGATTCACCACTGAGAGCACAGAGCCCACAGAGAATTTTTTCTAAAACTCCTACATCGCAAGGCGTACGATCCCATCCTTCAATAAGGGAACGTTGAAATTGATCAGGAGACCAATTTTGGTCCCCGATAGCTTCAGGTAAGAAAGCAATTGTGCCTTATGAACGGGTAGAATCGCATCCACCGATTTGATCTCGACGATGACGCTATCCTCCACCAGTAGATCCAGGCGGTAGCCGCAATCTAGGTGAACATCACGATATACTACCGGCAGAGCTTTCTGCTGGATGACATTCAATCCGCGATCAGCCAATTCGAACGCCAGACAGGCTTCATACGCTGATTCGAGCAATCCGGGTCCTAATGTTTTGTGGACCAGAATCGCAGCCCCAATAACCTTCTCGGTGATAGTGTTTAACCGCTCAAGATCGGTAGAAAGATGTGTTGATGTTGCCATCTTAACGACTCTATATAAATATCTCTGTGTACTCCGTGAACTCTGTGGTGCAACTAATTCGCTAGGACGGCAACAGCCCCGCTGGTGGTGGGGACGCCGCGCCAGGACTGTACCAGCCCGACCTGCACATCCTCGAGCTGGCGTGGGCCAGCCTGGCCGCGCAGCTGGAGTACGGCTTCCAGGGCGCGCACCAGCCCGGTGGCGTCCAGGAAGTGACCCACCCCAAGGCTGCCGCCTGAGACATTAACCGGGAAATCGCCATCCGGATAGGTCAGCCCGTCATAGGTCAGCTCGCCGGCCTCTCCCGGACGGAAGATCCCCAGGGCTTCCAGCGACTGCAGCTCCTTATAGGCGTACGTGTCATCCACTTCGGCGAAATCGACTGCCTGCAGCGGGCTGCGGATGCCCGCCTGGCGGTATGCCATCTGGGCGGCGACATGGATATAACCTGCCTGCCCCCACTGGCGAGATTCCAGGGAGGGGGCACCGTTGCACCAGCCCATCCCCAGGATCCAGATGGGCGTATCGGTCAGAGCAGCAGCTTTCTCCTCCGAGGCGAGCACCATCACAACCGCGCCATCCGCCTCCTGGGAGGCTTCGCGCTTACCCAACGGCCAGGACAGCGGTTCGCCTGAGAGCACGTCCTCGACATCCAGGTCGGCAGCGTAGGAAGCCAGCGGGTTGTGGAGGGCGTTGAAGCGGTTCTTGACCACCACTGCTGCGCATTCGTGCGGGCTGGTGAGGGTCTCGAACAGGTAGCGGTTCATCTCCAAACCGGCGATGAAATGCGAGTTCAGGCGCAGCGGGCGGTTGAGCACCGGGTCTTGGGCGTAAGCGGTCACCTCCGGCATTGTCAGCAGGTTGGAGGCCTTGCTGTGCCCTTCTACCGCGACCAGATCGAACTGCCCGGTGCGCACCAGCATATAAGCTGTAGCCAGCCCGTGCAGACCGTCTCCGGTGATGGTATGCACGGGCTTGAGCACCGCGCCGAGCTGGTCGGGTGTGTATTCATCGAAAATACTTGTGCCTTCGTGAAAATCCTCGGCGACCGTGACGAAGCTCTCTACGTCCCGGCGTGGGTCGACGCCTGCGTCGCTGTAGGCACGCAGCGCAGCCTCATAGATCATTTCTTTATAAGATTGGTCGGGTGTCGAGGGGCGGAAACCAGCCCAACCCACTCCGACGATGGCAACTTTTTCGCTCATAAACAAACCTCCTTCTCAAGTCGAAGTGAACTCTGATTACCCAGCCTCGGCGCCGCCGGATGCTTTGCCTTTGAGCTGGCTCATATCAATTGATTGGGCGGAATGTGATCACCGCCAGAAGGCCTGGAAACAGCCTGTGGATCAGCAGCCGTCAGGCTTCGAGGCGCCTGCTCCTGGCACGCCCGGCCAGTGCGGCCATACCAATGCTCAGGAAGTACAGGATGATCAGCGGTGCCATGACGACCATCATGCTGAAGGGATCGATGGTCGGGGTGATCATGGCTGCCGCGATCGCAATGATGACCATCGCCAGCCGCCATTGCTGGGTGAGCAGGCGCGCGTTCACGAAACCCAGCGATGCCAGGACGTAGATGACCAGCGGGAACTCGAATGCTATCCCGATCCAGAACAGCAGGCTGGTGACAAAGCCGACATACGAGGATGGGCGCGGGATGGTCGGGATTTCCATGAAATTGAGCAAGAAAGGCAGGGCAGTGGGCAGCATGAAGAAATATGAGAACAGCACGCCGGCCACAAAGAAAATCAACACCAGGGGGATGGCGATCAGGCCGAACCTGCGTTCCCTGACGTGCAGTCCGGGGGCCGCGAACAGCCACAGCTCGAAGGCCATATATGGCAGGGCCAGGATAAAACCGGACAGCAGCGATACTCGCATGAACACGCCCAGCGGCTCGGTGACGTCGATTGCCTGCAAAGCGCTGATCCCACCGATGGGTTGTGCCAGCAGGTCGATGATCGGGGTGGCGAAAGCAAAGGACAGGCTGGTGGTGATGATCAGGAAGATGGTGGCGCGCAGCAGGTGCTTGCGCAGCGCGTCCACATGCTCCAGCAGCCCGGCCGGGTTTTCCATCGTTTTGACGAAAGTGTCCGGCAAGGGCTCGTCTTCCGGCTCTTCGGTCAGGAAGCGCTGTATGGTGCGGTAGGTGTTGGAGAACCACCCGCCGATCTTGCGAAATATCCAGAAAATGAAGCGGAATGGGGCGGTGATGAAGCGCCAGATGCGGCTAAGGCGATTGCGCATAGGTTATTCAGACCCGGGCTGCATCTCATCTGGATGTGGTTCTTCACCGGCAGGTTGTGCCCGGTCAGCTGCCGGTGACTCTTCAACCTGCACTGGACTCTCCACGGCCGGCTGCTGGTCCTCAATGGCTGGCTGGTCTGTGTCTGGCAACAGGTCCGCTTCGGCTGGGGGCTCAGCTTCCGCTGGTTTATCAGATGCGGCTTCAGAACCGGAATTATATGGTTCGCTCCACGAGCCAGCGCCCTCCGAGGATTGCTCTGGCTGTGGGTCCGCAGCCTGCATGTGCTCAGGTTTACCGATTGTGGGAGGGGGAGTCGTCCAGGAGGAGATATCGCCGCCTGGAGTGCTGCCTGGAGTGCTGCCTGGAGTACTGCTCGGAATGCCGCCTAGATCGCTTTTCAAGCTCTTTTCCAGATCATCCAATCCTAGCTGGCTTTTGATCGTAGACTGGTTAGGCAGCTGTTTCTGCAGGTCGTCCAGGGCTGCTTCGCGCATCATTCGGTTGGGCAGGTTGCGGATCTCGCGGGATGCATCCTGCACCACGCGCCAGGTGTCGGAGCTGATAATAATGCGCAGCGTGCGCCCGATCGTCTTACCAGCTTTGACCATGTCATTGGGACCTAAAACGATCAAGGCAATGATCAGGATGAATACAAGTTCTAGCGGACCGATGCCCAGGAAATCCATGGAAGGTAGTTAAGACTCCATATATCGCTGTAAAGATTGGATGATCTCATTGTGGAGGTTTGCCAGGCTGCCCAGCACCCCGTTGACGAAGCGCGGAGTGCTCTCTGAACCAAATACTTTAGCCAGCTCGACGGCCTCGTTGATGGCGACTTTGATCGGCGTTTTCTGGTATACGGCAAACTCCCACAGAGCGATGCGGATGATGTTGCGGTCGATGGTCGCCACCTGGTCCAGCGGCCATTCTGGTGCGTGAACTGCTATCAGCTCATCCAGCGCTGCAGCCATTGGCAGCACACCGAAGACGATCAGGTGGGAAAATTCTGCCAGACCATCATCCAGGTTGGCCTCGGCAACACGCTGCTCCCACACTTCCCCGGGAGGGTGACCAGCAATGTCAATTTCGTAAAGTGCCTGCAGGGCAATACTGCGCGCCCTGGTGCGGGGTTTCATCTGCTGTCAGACCTCTGAATTTTTGGGATAATCGATGTCTTCTATGTGGATATTGATCCGTCCGATATCCATACCGATAAGCTCGGAGATGGCGCGCCCGACCTCACGTTGGACTGTACGGCTGACATCCCGGATGTTGACATCGGACTCAAGCACGAGAAAGATCTCCGTGTAGACCGTATTATCACGGATGTCGATGAGCACACCCTCGCCGTAGCCGCGCCGGAACAGGTGGTTGACGCGTGCCGGGACCGGGCCCAAACGGCTGACCCCTTCAACCTGCAGGGTTGTCAGACGGACTGTAGTCAGCAGCACATCCGGTGCAATGGTCGTTTTGCCTTTGTCGATCATATTCTCCATCCTGCCTCCAGCTCACCACCCCTGAATTTTACATCATCTGATGCTTACATCTGATGCTTACATCATCATCATTCCGCCGTCTACACTGAGCACCTGTCCGGTGATATAGCCGGCCTGGTCTGAAGCGAAGAACGCCACTGCGTAGGCAATCTCTTCTGGCTCTCCCATGCGCCCCAGCGGGGTGATATTGAGCATATAGGATTTCAGCTCCTCCGGCAGGTCTACCGTCAGGGCGGTAGGCACAAACCCCGGGGCGACCGCGTTCACCGTGATCTGGCGGGAGGCGACCTCGCGAGCCAATGCCTTGGTAAACCCGATCAGCCCGGCTTTGGAGGCCGAATAATTGGTCTGCCCGGCCTGACCTGCCAGCCCGGAGACGGAGGAGATATTGACGATGCGCCCGTAGCGCTGCTTCATCATGGGGCGGATGATCGCCTTGGAGCAGTTCCAGGCGCCCTTCAGGTTGACGTTGATCACCGCCTCGAAGTCTTCTTCTCCCATGCGCATGATCAGGTCATCGCGCGTGATGCCGGCATTATTGACCAGGATGTCCACCTTTCCGAAGCGTTCCAGCGCTTTTTCGACCATCGTCTTGGCGCTCTCCAGGCTGGCGACATCCACCTCGACCGCTATGGTCTGGCATCCGGTGCTCTGGGCGACCTCTGCTGCGGTGATTTCAGCCGTCTCCAGCATGCGATCGGCCAGGACTACATCGGCACCGCGCCCAGCCAGCTCCTGGGTGATCGCCCTGCCGATCCCCCGTGCGGCTCCGGTGACAAGTGCAACTCTGCCTTCCAGGCTCATCTTGGTTTCCTCCGTTGGTGTAGGGTTTGGCGAAACATATGTACGCAGGTTCGCGTCCTGCCGATTATACCGCGAAAAAACCCTCATACCGTCCCCTGCAACCTTCCTTCTCCCAATCTCGGGAGTAGGGAAGGGGTGCTTTGCGAAAACGAGCAGGGATTGGGTTGGGGGTTGATAAAGACAACAATCTCCCGCAGGTGCAAGCCTGCGGGAGATTGAAATATGCTCTGATCGTTGTGTTTCTATAGAATCTGCTGCAGGAACAGCATGGTCCGGTCCTCTTGCGGGTTGTTGAAGATCTGCTCGGGCGTGCCTTGCTCGACGATCTTGCCCTCGTCGAAGAAGACCAGCCGGTCTGAAACCTCGCGCGCGAAGCTCATCTCGTGGGTGACCACCAGCATGGTCATGCCGCTGAAGGCGAGCTCTTTCATCACGTCCAGCACTTCTTTGATCATCTCCGGGTCCAGGGCGCTGGTCGGCTCGTCGAACAGCATGATCTTGGGCTGCATGGCCAACGAGCGGGCGATGGCGACGCGCTGCTGCTGCCCGCCGGAGAGCTGCCCGGGATATTTCTGCGCCTGTTCGGGGATGCCCACCCTTTCCAGCAGCTCCATGGCGACCTGCTCGGCTTTCTCCTTCTTCCACTTGCGCACCCAGATCGGCGCCAGGGTGATATTATCGATCACCTTCAGGTGCGGGAACAGGTTGAACTGCTGGAAGACCATCCCAACCTCGCTGCGGATAGCCTCGATATTGCGCAGGTCGTTGGTCAGCTCGATGCCGTCCACGATGATATCGCCTTGCTGGTGGTCCTCAAGACGGTTGATGGTGCGGATGAAGGTCGATTTACCCGAGCCGGAAGGGCCGAAGATCACCAGCACCTCGCCGCGCTGCACCTCCATGCTGATGCCTTTCAGCACGTGGAATTCATCGAACCATTTATGCACGTCCCGGCAGATGATGATATTGTCATTAGTAGCCTGTGTTTGTTCTGTCATAATTCGTCTTCTCTCACCACAGGGTCACGGAGCACACAGAGATTTTTTATCAATAGATCAGTGACCGCAGTGTCACCTTGCTTGCAAGGCTGTGGTAAACACTAACGCGTGCCGAGGCCGACTGCCCGCTCCACCTGCCGGCTGGCGTATGCCATCGAATAGGTGAATATCCAGAATACCAGGGCGATGAAGGCGTAAACCTCGGTATCCAGCAGCAGCCACTTCGGGTTGCTGTTGATGATCGCCGAGCCTACCGCCAGCAATTCCAGCAGACCGACGATGATCGCCAATGTGGTATCCATGAACAGGGCAATGAACTGCCCGACGATGGCCGGGATCACCACGCGCAGTGCCTGCGGCAGGATGATCAGCACGGTGGTCTGGAGGTTGTTCAGCCCCATCGCCTTGGCTGCATCGTACTGGCCGCGCGAAATGGACTGCAGCCCGCCGCGCACGTTCTCCGCCATGTATGCCGCGGCGAACAGGGTCATGCCCAGCATGGCGCGCAGCACGCGGTCGATGCGGATGGTATCCGGCAGCAGCAGCGGCAGCAGGATGGAGGTCATGAACAGGATGGTGACCAGCGGCACGCCGCGCACCATCTCGATAAAGACGATGCACATCGCCTTCACCACCGGCAGCTTGCTCTGCCGACCCAGTGCCAGCAGCACGCCGATGGGGAAGGATGCCACGATGCCCACCAGTGCTAGCAGGAAGGTCAGCAGCAACCCGCCCCACTTGCCGCTCTCCACGGCCGGGAGTAGCGCGGCATTGCGCAAGCCACCCAGCAGCACCAGCGTCAGGATGAAGGATAGACCCCAGGCGACTGCCAGCCAGCGCCCTTTGAAAGGTACCCGCGCGCCGAACACGTACCCCAGCCATATTAGTACTGTATTGGCAGCCAGCGCCAGTCGACTGGTAATCGACAGGTATTGGAGAGATATTGGCAGTAACGCGAGCGCAATGTAAGCGATTCCCATCGCACCGGCGAAGGTAAGCGTGGTGCCGCGCGCTTTTCCAGCGCTGACTCCCATCAGGAATGAGACCATGTAAACGATCGCCCACACCCGCCACATCTCTTCGATCGGATACGTCCCGACCGCATACAGGCGCAGGTTTTGGACGACCGGGCTCCAGTCCGCCTGGACGAAGACGAATCTCAGCAGGCTGCGCAGCACGAATACGATGACCACCACCGATACGACGGTCAGCAGCGTGTTGCCCAGGCTGCTGAACAGGTTGCGCCGCAGCCACTTCACCGCAGACGGTCGTTTCGGGGGTGCGATAACGGTTGTGCCGGCTGTCATGTCTAGCGCTCCACCAGCTGTACGCGCCGGTTGTAGATGTTTAACAGGAAGGAGGTCACCAGGCTCAGGCAAAGATAAATGCCCATGATCAGGATGAATACCGGCACGGCCTGTCCGGCCTGGTTGATGATCGTGCGCCCGACGAAGAACATGTCAACGAAGCCAATGGCAATCGCCAGGCTGGAGTTCTTGGTCAGGTTCAGGTACTGGCTGATCAGGGGTGGGATGATCACCCGCAGTGCAAGCGGCAGGGTCACCAGCCGCAGGGTCTGGGTAGAGCTCAACCCTAGCGACCTGGACGCTTCGACCTGGCCTTTAGAGACGGAGAGGATTCCGCCGCGGATCACCTCAGCGATGAAGGCACCCGTATAGACTACCAGCCCTGCCAGCAGGGCGGCAAACTCCGGGGTCAGGCGCAGCCCGCCCTCGAAGTTGAATCGCCCCAGCTCGGGTACGGTCACCTGCAGCGGGGCTCCCTGCACGAGGAACCAGCCCAGGGTGGGCAGCCCGATGAAGATCACCAGCCCGGTGATCAGCGGGTAGGTGCTGCGCCCTGAGCGAAGCTGGTACCTGAAAAGGATCTGGTAAGCGATGATGGCAAGGATGATGCCTGCCAGCAGGAAGAGAATCCACTGGCTGAAGTTGCCTGCAGGTGCCAGCCCGATCATATACAGACCGCGCTGGCTGAGATACACAGGACCCGGCAGGGTAAGGGATTGGTCAACCGGAGGAAGCTGCTGGAAGAAGGCGAAATACCAGATGAACAGCTGCACCAGCAGGGGAATATTGCGGATGATATTCACATAGACGCCGGCAATGCTGCGTACCAGCCAGTTGGTTGACAGGCGTGCCAGAGCGGCGATCAGACCCAGTATCGTAGCCAGGAAGATGCCCACGATCGCGACTTTGATCGTGTTCAGGAATCCGACCCACAAAGCATAGCCGAAAGAACGCGTGGGGTCGTAGGGGATCACCGACTCGGCGACCGGGAAACCGGCCTCCAGATTTAGGAAGCCGAAGCCAAGCCCCAATCCGCGTGCCTCGGCTGCAGAGAGCACATTGCTTATCAGGAAGTAGATGAATCCAATCACCAGGATGGCGGAGATGATCTGGGCAGTCCACTGCAGCACCACCACGTCCCGCCAGACTGGTACACCCTTGCGGTATAGGAATCCGGGAAGCCTGGTAGAGTTCATATCAAGGTTGGACTGGCAGCCCGAGCATACTTTGGATGGCCGGCCGCCAGTCCAGGGTTGTTAGACTACCTTGAATTCTGAATCCTCAGAATGCAAGATTATTTCAGCGGGGGTGCGTAGATCAGCCCGCCGTTGCTCCACAGGTTGTTCAGCCCGCGGTCCAGGGTGAAGGACATACCGTTGGGGCCCAGGTAGCGGTCGTAGAGCTCGCCGTAGTTGCCTACTGCCGCGATCACATTGACGCCGAAATCGGTCGACAGCCCCAGGTCTTCCTGACCGAAGCTGCCTTCGGCACCCAGCATGCGCTTGACGTTCACATTCTCGCTGCTGACCATATCTTTCACATTGGCCTGGGTTACGCCCAGCTCTTCAGCGTTGATCAGCACCCACACGACGGTCTTGACGATATCCTGCCACTGGTCATCGCCGGAGGGGACTGCTGGTGTGAGCGGTTCCTTGGATATGGTTGCATCCATGATGAAATGCTCGTCCGGGTTGGGGAACCCACTGCGCACAGCGGCAAGCTGCGATTTGTCACTGGTGGCGGCGTCGCAGCGCCCGTCCTGGTAAGCACTGTACACTGCAGATGTGTCCTCGAAGGTCACTGCCGTGAACTCCAGGCCGCGCTCGCGGAAGGCATCTGCCAGGTTCTGCTCGGTTGTGGTACCGGTGGTCACGCAAATGGTGGCCCCGTTGAGGTCTTCCAGGGAGGTGAAGCCGCTTTCGGTGCGCACCATCATGCCCTGACCGTCGTAGAACATCACCGAGGTGAAGTTGCCCCACTGCGCCTCACGGGAGGATGTCCAGGTCATGTTGCGCGAGACCAGGTCGACCTCACGCGTCTGCAGAGCCGGTCCTCGCTCCGCAGCAGTGATGGGTACGAACTCAACCGCATTGGCGTCTCCGAATACGGCAGCCGCTACGGCACGGCAAAAATCGACATCGAAACCGACGTTCTTACCGCTCGAGTCGATGTAGCCGAAGCCAGGCAGCTCGGTGTGCACGCCACAGACGACCTTGCCACGCGCCTTGATCGTATCCAGCATCTTTTCCATGGCTGGCTGCTCTGGCTGTGCAGGTGCCTGGGTTGGCTCTGTTGCCGGGGCCTCGGTAGGGGCGGGGGCGGGTGACGAACACCCGGCTAATATAAATGCGACCACCAGCAGGATCGATAGGACTGTGATAAACCTTGTCTTCATACTGTACTCCTCCTAGAGTTGGATTGGTATTTACTTGTTTGGCGATTAAATGCTAAAACGTTCCAGTAATTCGTGCGAATTTCTGCTTGCTCCTCCTCTCCCGTGTCTTACTATTGAAGGTATGCTGTAACAGGGCCTGCTGGAACCTGAAGGACGCCCGGAAGTGTCTTTTGAAATATATGTAAGCGAATATGCGAAATCTGCCTAAATGCTACGGTGAATTGTAAAAAATATAACATACAAAGAAATGCAAGTCAAGCAAAGTTGAGACTACAGAAAATCGCCAAATGATGATTAAGTCTTGGTGATCATCACTCTTCAGCCAGATAGCGGTATGCCCAACCAGCCAGGAGAGCCCCGACAATCGGAGCGACCCAGAACAGCCATAGCTGCGCCAGCGCCCAGCCTCCAACAAAGATAGCCGGACCTGTGCTGCGGGCAGGGTTGACTGACATATTGGTGACGGGGATACCCACCAAATGCACCAGTGTCAGCCCCAGGCCAATTGCGATTGCCGCAAATCCCTGCGGTGCCCGCTTATCTGTCGAGCCCAGGATGATGATGAGAAATATAAAGGTTAAGACAACTTCCGTGATCAGACCCGATAGGAGCGAATATCCCCCAGGCGAGTGCTCCCCATAACCGTTTGCCGCAAAACCGCTATGCTGGACATTTACCCCAGGTTGCCCGCTGGCGATCAGGTAGAGCACTCCGGCAGCCACGATCGCCGCAACCACCTGAGTCACGATATACGGTAGCAGCTCGGAGGCCTGGAAGCGTTTTCCAGCCCACAAGCCAAAAGACACCGCGGGATTGAAATGACCGCCTGAGATGTAACCTACTGCATATACCATGGTCAAAACCGTCAATCCGAAGGCGAGGGAGACGCCAAGCAGCCCGATGCCCACACCTGGAAAAGCCGCCGCCAGGACAGCCGAGCCGCAACCACCCAGGACCAGTACAAAAGTGCCGATGAATTCTGCAAACAGTTTTTTAGCCATTCTATTGTTCCTCCTCGTCAGGGTGGATGGTATTCGGGTTATTGCGTATTGAAAATTTTACTATCATTCCCACCTCTTGCAAAGTTAAGATTATAAGACTTCCGCAGTTGGTGGGGCCCACACTTCCCACATCGCGCCAATTCCCAATGAGCCGATTAATTATGCATGCAGGCTCATCAGCAGGTCGCGGTTAGGACGTAACACAAAGATAGCCTGCGGCTGGACCTCGATCCCGGGCATCAGCTGCAGCTCATACTGTTGGGCGATGCAGGCAATGATCAGGCAGGCTTCCAGGATGCCAAAGGTGCTTCCGATGCACTGGCGCGGCCCAGCACCGAAGGGGATATAGGCATAGCGGTGGCGCTGTTCTGCTCTGGATGTGTCGAAGCGGTCCGGGTCAAAGATCTCCGGCTGAGTCCAGAACTGCGGGTGACGGTGCAGGGTATAGATGCTGATCGCAAGTACGGTCCCGGGGGCTACATAATAGCCGCCGATATAGTCCTCATCGACCGCCCTGCGACCCAGGATCCATGCCGGTGGGTACAGGCGCAGGCTTTCATCGAATACATTGCGAAGAAACGGCATGTTTGCCAGATCGGGGTATCCTGGATCTCTCTTGCCGAGCACGTGCCTCACTTCGGCTCGTAGGCGGTCGATAGTGGTGGGATTCTGGCTGAGCAGGAACCAGGTCCAGGTCAGCGCATTGGCTGTGGTTTCATAGCCTGCCAGCAATAATCCCATCAGCTGGTCTCTGAGCTGCGTTTCGTCCATCCCCAGACCGGTCTGCTCATCTCGGGCCAGCAGCAGCGAGCTGAACAGGTCTCCTGTATCGTGGAAGTCGCGCTTCCTCTCCTGGATGATGTCCTCGACTACCAGGCTGAACTCCTGGGCAGCCTGGCGCAGTGCCGGATTGCTTGGTTTTTCAAACAGCAGGGCCGCCCGGTTGATGATCTCACCGATGACCGAGGCTTTCTCCCCCAGCTCCACTCCGAACAGCGCACTGGTGGTGATGGTCAGCGTTAGAGCAGCCATCTCTCGGGCGATGTCGACCGGCTCGTTCATCGAATACGATTGCTGCCATCTAGCCAGCATGGCGCGGGCTGCGTCGACAATCAACCCATCCAGGCTTTCCAGACGGGTGTGGTGGAATGCGGGCTGCATCAAGCGCCGCTGCCACAGCCAGGCTTCCCCTTCGGCGGTGATCAGCCCATCTCCAACCACTTTTTTGAAGATCTGATTTGAATAGGTGGCTTTGCTGTAATTGCGGTTGTTATCTACCAGCACGTGGCGGACGTATTCCGGGTGGTTGAGCAGATAGGCAGTGTCCGGAGCGGGGCGGTAGCAAACGATGTCGCCATACTGGTGCGTCAAAGCCGTAAAGAATCCCAGCGGGTCTCGTACCAGCTCCCTTACGCTGCCCTGTGGGGTGGGCGGCAAGGGCTTGCCTTTGCTGCGCTCAGGCGCTGATGCTCCATGGTCGAGTACATCCATGCTGACCCTCCAGTCAACCGCTGCCGTGCTTGTGAGACTGCGATAGTTTAATGGTGATGATGAAATATTGCAATGTGCAATTTTATAAGGATCATCAGAAGGAAATTCCCTATAGACATTATAGGTCAGATTTGATAATATTGCGCGCAGCCAATTAATATTCAGGAGGGTCAGGGATTATGGAATACGATCTTGTTTTCGAGGGTGGTGGTGCAAAGGGGTTAGCATTTGCAGGCGCGTTGATATCATTCGAGAAACGCGGGCATGTCCCTAGACGGGTGATCGGGACCTCTGCTGGCTCGATCCTGGCTGTGCTGGTAGCCGCCGGTTACAACTCGCAGGAATCACTGGCGGCCATCGGTGAAAGAATGCCGGATGGGCGCTCACGCTTCTCCAGTTTCTTGGAAACACCTAAACTGGATGAAGAAGACCTGCTGCAGAGCGATATGCGGCAATGGCTGGTCACCGAGCTGGACAACCCGGCAGTACCCGATCTCATCGAGCCGGTCGTCGATCATATGATTGATCGTCTGATGAAACAGGAAACCATTAAGCATGTGCTTTCTTTGCTGCTGTGGGGCGGGTGGTATTCGGACGATGCTTTTATGAGCTGGCTGGCCGAGAAGCTGGATGCCAACGGGCGAAATCTTGCCGGTACGACTTTGACCGAGTTCAATCAAGAGACCGGCCGCGACCTTTCCGTAGTCGCATCTGATGTGACGGGGAGGGAGATGCTGGTACTCAACCACCGCACAGCTCCCACCCTGCCGACCATATGGGCGGTGCGGATGTCAATGGGTTGTCCATTCGCCTGGCCGGAGGTCATCTGGCGGGTAGAATGGGGCACCTACCGCGGCCGGGAGTTGAGCGGGCACCGTGTGGTGGATGGCGGGTTGCTTTCGAATTTTCCCATCAAGCTGCTGGTATCTTCAGATGAGTACATCGATGAGATCATGGGTGTTGGGTCAGCCTCGGAGAATGTGATCGGTTTCTTGATTGATGAAGATCTGCCGGTACCCGGAGTGGAAGAGCCGCTGAATACGGGTTCTACTTTCCAGAATGTGTATGATCACCTCGATCTTGTCCAGGATACGGTCTGGCGCATCCGCGGGCTGGCGGACACGATTTTATCCGCGCACGACATGTTCATCGACGAACATGATCAAGAGCTGGTCTGCAGGTTGCCCGCCAAGGGTTATGGCACGATGGAATTCGATATGCCTGGTGAGCGCATGGATGCCCTCCTGCGAGCTGGCGAGAGTGCTATGGATGCTTACTTTGAAGGAATTTATTCGCGCAGCGCTGCAGCCAGCACGTCGTAGTAGGTACCCGCACCAAACCCATCGATCAGGATGTGATCGCCGGGCTGCATCATCGGCAGCCTGCGCAGGAATGCCACCATATTGGAGGCGGCGCTGATATTGCCGAACTCGCTCAGCAGCCAGGGCATATCCAGGGGGATGCCTGCCTTGTTCAGGTATTTTGCTTTCAGTAAATTGATCTTCAAGTTGGCATGGTGGGCGATCGCCACGGCGATGTTCTTGTCCTGGGTGCCGTTATTTTCCATCAGGCCCCGGTAGGAGCGGTACACCTGGCTGACTACATCGACACCTGAGCGCACGAAGAGCTTCACCATGCCCATGGGTCCAGCCATCTCGACCGGTCTGCCATCCGCGGGCTGGTTCATCAGACCGGCGATCCGGATGTGGTTCGACCCCGCCAGGCTGGTCTCAACATTCGACCGGTCGATGTGCCGCTCGCCGGAGTGTGGGTAGTACATGTGCACTGCCAGCACGCCTTCCTGGTCGAATACCTCGTGGGTCATTCCTGCCAGGAACTGCATGGTCTCACCCGGAATCACCCCGATCACCCCGGCGCCGTTCCCGAACAGCTGCAAGGCGTTGGCATCTTGTGAGAACTCGACGAAGCGGCTCAGTCCCTCAATCCCGCCCACAAGCACCTTCTTGCCCAGCAGCTCTTGTGCCAGGTTGACCCCCAGGCGGTTGTTTGCCTCCAGCTCCGGGTTCAATGCCATATGCAGGCAGCCGACAGAACCGTCACAGGCTTTGTGCATGCTCACTTTCCAGGCGTGGTCAGGAATGCCAGCCCGCCGGGCGATCTGTACGGTGTAGTCATTGGAGACTGGACCGCTGGTGCCGATCAACACACCCTGGACCTCATCCATCTCCCAGCCGACTGCTTCTGCGGCCTGCCTGAGCAGCTGCTCCCCAACAGCCAGCTCGACCTCCAGATGTTCCTGCGGGGAGAGCGTGCGGATATGGTGGCGGTAGTCGAACCCCAGTGCTGCTGGATCGATCCTCTCACCCTCAGGCAGCGGTCCATGAAGACGGCGCTCCACCAGCTCGAGCAGGGTCACGTTGTCGTAGCACTCCCCCCAGGCGCCAAATGCACCGCCGAGACCTAACCGCGGATGGGATACCTGCTGGATCCCCAGCGGGATGCCGGGTCCGATGGCGATCTCCATCTGCCGGACGCCGGGGTGGTCGAAAAAAGGAATTGTAGTTTCCATCAGGACAGCCTCTCGAAATCTTCCGGGGTTCCCAGGGTCAGACAGTCGACCTGGCGGTCGATGCGTTTGATCAGCCCGCATAATACAGAACCGCTGCCGATCTCCAGGAATGTGTTCACACCCTGATTGACCATCACCTGCACCGATTCTGTCCAGCGCACCCGGTTGGTGAGCTGGCCGCGCAGGTCGGCGCGCACCTGGTCCGCAGTGCGCATCGCTTGGGCGGTGATGTTGGCAATGATGGGTGGGGAGGGGTCCGCTATCGGTGCCGCATCTACGGCACTGTTGAAGCCTGCCTGGGCGTGGGCCATCAGCGGTGAGTGGGCTGCAATGCTGACCGCCAGGATCACCGCCCGCCGGGCACCCGCCGCCTGCGCCATCTCCACCGCCCTTTCGAGCGCGCTTCTGGCACCCGAGATGACCACCTGCCCGGGGCAGTTGTCGTTGGCAACCTGGACCACGTCCTCATCCTGCGTCGCCTGCGCGCAGATGTCCTCCAGGGTTGGGATATCCAGTCCGAGGATGGCAGCCATTGCACCAGGACCGGCCTCGCCGGCGCGCTTCATCAGCTCGCCGCGCCGGTGCACCAGAACCAGCGCATCCGGGTAAGGCAGCGATCCGGCAGCTACCAGGGCGCTCAGCTCACCCATCGAGTGTCCGGCGACGAAGGCAGGGGTGAATTCCGGGAATCGCTCTTGGAATACGTGCAGCGCAGCCACTGAATGCACCAGTAGGGCGGGCTGGGTGTTGATCGTGTCGTTCAACCCTTCTTCCGGTCCGTCCCACATCAATTTCGAGATTGGGAAGCCGAGCGTCTGGTCAGCCAGCTCGAAGGTCTGCTTTGCAGCCGGGTGCCGTTCAGCCAGTTCACGGCCCATGCCCAGCGCCTGCGATCCCTGTCCCGGGAAGATGAACGCTGTCCTGTTGGGTTGGAGGTCCATAGTAGTTATCTGCAGATAGCATTTGTGGTGTTATGCTGGCAGTCCCCAGATAGTCCTGAGAGCACCCACCCGAATAACACCACAAGCGTGCCAGCATCCCGGTGTTCAGGATGATAGCGTAAATATGTAAGATTGATTATTCTTTTTCGATAGCGATGACTTCGCGCCCTTTGTAATGACCGCAGGTCGGGCAGACGGTGTGTGGCAGGCGCATCTCACCGCAATTGCTGCACTGAACCAGGTTGCGGGACTGCAGGGCGTCGTGAGCGCGGCGGCGGTCGCGCCGGCCGCGGGAAATTTTTCTTTTCGGTAGAGGTGCCATAACTGTTTCCTATCGTTCTTTATTAATCTAGGTCAATTTTTTATACCTGCTTTCCATGAGATAATTCTCCGGGCATCAGGCTAGGGGATTATACGGTCTCCGAGAATTAATGTCAAGTAATCATATCTCCGGTTTTTTGGGGAGTTGGCTGTGATCGCCCATACATCGTAGATACGGGCATAATCCGGCTCCCCCAGGAGATTTCTCGTCATGCTATGGCCATTGCTTATCGTTTGAAACTCGGTCACCGAATGGGACCCCGTCCAAATAGATATTGGTTGCCTTGACTTCTTCGTATTGACGTATAGTTGACCAGATCTGACCCCTCACTCGAGAATTATCACACGGATCCCCGGTAGGTCGGTATGAGCCTTGCAAGTCAACGGTGATTAATCCATTTTTGCTGTTGAATTTCACACTATTTACGCGCAGTTTGGAACGATAGAGCGAGTTTAGTAATCCACCTACATACTCCGATTTGATCGAAAACAGCTGTTTCAAGGCGTTGGAAACATCACTTTCCACACTCCCCTTGCGCTCCACACCAGAACTGATGGGTATTGCAGAATCACCACAGATTGGCCCCCCTGTGTCCTCCTGGATCAGGTACATAGATACATACCCGCTTGAGGCCGAGGGTGCTGCTGGCGCGGATTCGTTGGCTGTCTGGGATTGTGTTTCTGTAGGCAGAGCTATTGGGTTTTCGCTTGGTGTGGGTGTCTCAGTGGCAGTTGCTGTCGGAGGCGATTGAGTTGGTGTTGAAGATGAAGTGAGGGTCGGGGTTGCCGTTGGATCTGCTGTGGCTGTTGAGGTTGCACTGGGTGGTATTAATGTGTTGGTAGCCGGTACGGCGGTCGCTTTGGGGATTTGAGGCGTCGGTTCCAGAGTTGGAGCAGAGCAGGCTGTTACCAGCAAGAGGAATAGCAGCAAGAGCATCAATTTCCCTAGGGAATTTTGTGGTTTCATCATTTTCTCCATCTTCATAGAATATTATCTAACATTTCTACCCGCATTGTTCTGACGCCTTGTTCGTTGGCATTGAGGACAGGTTCGCATTTCTCAAT
>JAQBDA010000168.1:0-53554 GCA_032124675.1 Chloroflexota bacterium | reverse complement strand
GAGCCCCTTTAGCTAGCGCCATAGTCACGTCGATGGGATTGACACGGCCATCACCCGGTGCATAAAAACCTGCCAGCAGATCGTCCGTATTAGCTAACGGCCAAATTTCCTTGACTTTTTCTGGGGAGAGCTCTTCAATCTCAACCCCAAATTCACGATCAAAGGCAGCAACCCGGCGTAATTCTTCCAACCGGTCAGGAGTGCAAGCAAGAGTAATCATCCCGACGTTCTTATTTCCGGTTGCGAGGCCAGTTTCAGCCTCCAGTGATTTATATAGATCGAGGGTATATTTGGTCATCTCGACCGAAGTCGCGGTGAAAAACCCACCCGCTTCAATCAGCCCAGCTGCGTGCCAGGTTGTACCCGCGGTAAGTTGTGCGCGTTCTAACAGAACAATATCCTTCCAACCCAGTTTGGCCAGGTGATAGGCGGTACTGCAGCCGATCACACCACCTCCAATGATCACAACCTTAGCATGTTCGGGAAGTGTATTTGCTGTTTTTTTCATTGGTTGATTGTCTGCCATGTCAACTCTCTAATGTTTTTGCAGTTCGATCTGCGGCGACTAAGATCTGGTCCAGCTCTGTTAGAACGTTTTCCGGCAAAGGCTCGGGGTGGTGCGTGTCATAAATCTTTTTGAACTCTTCTCTAGCCAGGTCACGCGGCTCTCGCAAATTACGCTCTGGGTCTAGTTGGTGAAAGATCGGCGAGTAGTGA
The DNA here is from genome assembly GCA_032124675.1 of Chloroflexota bacterium. GTDB lineage: Bacteria > Chloroflexota > Anaerolineae > Anaerolineales > UBA4823 > JAQBDA01. The sequence goes on along the minus strand of JAQBDA010000168.1, from coordinate 52,837 downwards.
AAATCACGTATGTGTTTGCGGGTATGTTTTTGGCGCAGATAATGACCTCGCGGCCCCACAGCTTTGATCACATCCAGGCAAACATCCAGATCATTAAACTCAAAATCTTTGTAGGTGCCATATACATTCGTGGCAATCTCAGAATCTAAAATGATTTGTTCAGGGTATAGGATCATCGAAGAATTCATTAACCCCATATATCCGCAAATTTCCCCCCCCGCCAATGGAATCTGTACGCTGCCAAACCCGGCTTCGAAGGCTGACTGCCAGCCGATGTCAGGGGCATCACTACTGAATGATCCTCCACCTAAACTCGGGACATCCCATGCGTGTGCGAGCTGTACGGCAATCAGGGAAACCGGCAGGGGTACGTCTCCGATATACCCACCAGTGCGGGGATTCATGAGCGAAGTGATGATCGAATGAAATACCGGTGTACCTGGATGAGCCAATTGCATTAAGACCATGGCACTGACAACTTCAGCATCGCCAGTCACGATGGCACCGAGAATTGATGCTGGGGCTGTTGATCCCATTGTGGGCATGGCCATAAAACTGGTAGGAATGCCAGCCTCTGCATAAACCAAAGCTGTTTCAATGCCATGCTCATCTTGGGCCAATGGTGCAATCGTACAGATATTGGCGCAGACGGGCGGACGGCGGCGTCTCTCTTCCTCGCTGCCTGTGACAACCGTTGCCATCTCGACAATGGCAGGCGCCAGTTTGGGATGGACAGTTGTGCCACCACGCACGTGCTTTAGGGTGTTCGTCAATCCAGCATGGCACTCGTGCAAGGGTGCGGCTTTGCCGAAATCTTGGGCGCTTACCATGGGCCAGAAGAAACTGACCATGGGTAGGGCGTCGCAGACACGTGCCATCATGCCAACATCTGATTTCCGAGAAGCGCGTTTTTCTCGGGTCTCCGGATCAATCACGTGCACGCCGCACCCATCTGTTGCCAGATAGGAGGCTGTTCCATCCAGGTCTAAGTCAAACCTTTCTTCACGACCACCCAACACAAAACTGCGCGGTGCAGTTCCCATCGCTTTCTCTACCAAATCTGGAGGGATGCGAACAATTTTCGTCTCCCAATCCACACCTGCACCATGATCCGTAAAAATTGTCAGTGCTTTCTGGCTGGGGTAATAAACGCCTACTTCCGATAGAAGCTGCAGGGTCCCTTTCTTCAAGGAATCTAAGTCGGAAGCGCTCAACACCTCAATTTTGTGATGGGATGAAATCGAGATGATATCTGGAGTCTCTGAATGCATATATTCTCCTAGAATTGTCGCGACCATTCTTTGAGCCAGCGCTCAACCACAACTTTTGTCTGCGTGAAGAACTCGACTGCATGACGGCTTTGTCCGTGCAGGGTGCCGAAGAAACTTTCTTTCCACCCACTGAAGGGGAAGAAAGCCATCGGAGCAGCTACGCCAATATTGATACCAACATTCCCGGCCTGGACTTCGTAGCGGAAGCGGCGCGCAGCTCCCCCGCTGCTGGTGAAGATGCAGGCCATGTTCCCATGTCGGCGCGTGTTGACCAGCCTGATGGCTTCATCCAGGTCTTCAACCGCGTGTGTCGCCATCACCGGGCCGAATATTTCCGTAGTGGCTACTTCTCCATCCGGAGGGACATTCCCCAGGATTGTAGGACCCAGGAAGTTGCCATTTTCATATCCGGCGATGGAGACTTCACGGCCATCCAAAACCATTTCTGCCCCCTCTTGAAGGCCCCGTTCGATAATGCCCTGGATGCGTGCTTTGGATTGAGGGGTGATGACCGGTCCCATCTGGACTCCCTCATCCAGGCCGCACCCGACCACCCGTTCGGAAGCCGCATCCCGGAAAGCCGGGATGAAAATGTCTTTTGCCTCACCTACCAGAATAAGGGTAGCTGCTGCCAGACAGCGCTGACCGGCGTTCCCAAAAACGGAATCAATCACGATACGCGTGGTCATTTCGACATCGGCATCTGGCATGATCACCAATGGATTCTTGGCCCCACCCTGGGCCTGGACACGTTTCCCCTTCGCCGCAGCGCGCGCATAAACGTGACGCGCTACCGGTGTAGAGCCGACAAAACTGACCGCATTGATATCTGGATGGTCCAGGATTGCATTCGCTGTATCCGGCCCACCATTGACCAGGTTGATTACACCAGGAGGAAATCCGGCTTTCTCGAATAAAGGCATAATCATTTGCATCGTCATCGGGCAGCGTTCTGAGGGTTTGAGAATCACGGTATTGCCGGTAGCAACCGCGTAGGGAAGGAACCAGAAGGGAATCATGCCCGGGAAGTTGAAGGGGGCAATTATGGACACGATACCCAACGGTTGGCGGATCATGTACTCATCGATGCCTTCGGCAATATCTTCCGAAAACTCGCTCTGCATAAGGATGGGGATTCCGCAAGCCACTTCCACATTCTCTATAGCACGGCGCATCTCGCCGCCAGACTCAGCCAGGTTTTTTCCGTTTTCCGTTGAAATCATCCTGGCGATGTCGTCAAAGTGTTCTTCCAGCAGCTCTTTGAGTTTGAACATTGGTTGGATGCGGGTGGCCGCAGGGGTACGCCGCCAGCCTTCGAAGGCGACACTCGCCGCCTGGACGGCCATGTCGACTTCCCCGGAAGGTGATAGTGGCACATGCCCAATGATCTCATTCGTGGCAGGGTTATGAACCGGTATATTTTCGCTTGAAATTGAAGCAACCCACTGGCCGCCATAGTAGTTTTTCAATACTTCAGCCGTCATGTTCTTCTCCAAATTTTGAATATCCATTCAGTTTTCTGTAAACTCACCTAGCTGCAGCGTCTGTGATGTTCAGGGCCAGGTCGATGATGTTTAAACCTTCATCAATTTGTTCATTGGTAATGCACAGCGGGGGCACGACAAATATCATATTCGCATTGATGAAGGTAAAAAGACCATTCTCTCGAAGATACTTCCCCACCTGATTCATTGTCGCCAATTCAGCACCTTTGGCATTGCGATTGGCCATCGGTACTTTAGTCGATTTATCTTTTACGACCTCAATCACCGAGAATAAGCCGATGTAGCGCACATCGCCTACGGATGGGTGTTTGGATTTCAGCGCCTCCAAACGCACACCAAGATATTCTCCGACGTCAGCAGCATTCGCAATCAGGCCATCCTCCTCGTAAGCTTTTACTGTGGCAATCCCAGCTGCGCAGGATAGGGGATGGGCACTGTAAGTCAACCCGCACCACAACTTATTATCTTCGAAGTGCTGGGCAATTTTCTCCGAGACTACGACACCGCCTAAGGGGATATATCCTGATGTAACACCCTTAGCCAGTGTGATGATATCTGGGACGACATTCCAATTGTCCACGGCGAACCATTTTCCAGTCCGTCCGAAGCCGCTCATCACCTCATCGGAAATTAACAATATGCCATACTTGTCACAGATCTCCCGCATGCGAGGCCAGTAGTCGTCGGGCGGCACAATGATGCCGTTGGATCCCACAACTCCTTCAAGCAAAATGGCAGCTATATTGTCAGGGCCTTCATATTGAATCACTTCTTCGATATGGTCGATGCACTCTCGATGGCAGGTATCTCGCGTCCACCCAAAAGGACAGCGGTAGCAATATGGATTAAGGGTATGCACAACTCCTGGCATGGCAGGTTCTACTGGCCATCGACGGCTATCGCCGGTAAGTGCAATCGCACCATGTGTTGCTCCATGATACGAAATATAATGGGCGAGGATTTTTTGACGGCCCGTGTACATACGAGCCATCTTGATAGCATTCTCATTGGCTTCTGCACCACCCAAACAAAAGAAAGTTTTTTTCAAATCCCCTGGTGTTATCTCAGCCAGGATTTCTCCGAGGCGACCACGTGGCTCTGTTGCCATGCCTGGGTGAGAACAACAAAGGGTTTCAGCTTGTTCTTTGATAGCTGCAATTACTTTTGGATGCTGATGACCGATGTTTATGTTCATTAATTGGGATGAAAAATCGATATAACGTTTCCCATCCGCATCCCAAAAATAAACCCCTTCAGCATGATCGATGGGGATTGGGTTTACTTCAGATTGCACAGACCAAGAGAAGAATGTGTATTCTTTGCTCAATTGAGTTATTTCATCTGCAGTCATCTTTTTTGGTTCAATATTCATAGGTACCTCTGACGCATATTTATCCCTTTACAGCTTTCACTGAGTCATTGAATATGTTCAACGTTTCGTTGATATCTTCTTCGCTGAGGGCAGCGCACAAGAACCAGGGTTCGCGCGCATCGCCATCTGGCTGCACACCCCTGTGGATGAGTTCCAAGGCAAGGTTTTCGGAGAGGTCGCCATCTCCTTTGAAGTAATCTCTGATATCATGAGGCTCCTGCTCTATCCCCAGGACCACCCCAAACATGGATGGGACTCCGGTGACGGCATGCGGAATATCAGCTTCGGTCAGGATTTCGCTAATCCCAGCCATCAGGGCTTCACCCCGGTTATTGATGGTTTCAATAATTGGCTCGGTTTCGAGAATTTCAAGCGTGGCGATTCCAGCTGCGGTACCAACCATGTTTCCAGAATAAGTTCCACCATGCGCCATCGCCCCAGGTTCAATGGTCATCATGACATCTTCTTTGCCAGCAATGGCAGCTATTGGGAAGCCGTTTCCCATTGCTTTGGCGTAGGTCACCAGGTCTGCCTGGATGTTGAAATATTCCTGCGCTCCACCATTGGCGATTCGAAAGCCGGTTTTAACTTCATCGAAGACCAACACGATGCCATATTTGTCGCATAGTTCCCGCATTTTCTCGAGAAAGGCTGGCTTGGGCATGATGGCGGCAGCATTTCCGAGAATTGGCTCAACGAAAATGGCGGCGATATCGCTCCAGTGGGCAGCAACAGTTTCTTCCAAACGTTCAAAATCATTGAATGGCAGGTTGATGACATACTGGTTGATGCTTTTTGGAATCCCTGATGTCGCCGGCACATTGATTGGACTGCGTTTGGAGCCTAATGACTTTGGAGCTGCGGAGGCGGTACTGAACATGAAATAGTCGGCCATGCCATGATATTGGCCCTCGAACTTGATGAACTTCTCTCGTGCTGTGTAGGCTCGAGCGATTCGCAAGGCGTGCATGGTGGCTTCGGTACCGGTGTTCGTCAGACGAACCTTATCAACCTTACACATCCGTGTAATCCGCTCGCAGAGTTCGATTTCATAAGGCGTTGTCCAGGCGAAGACTGTGCCTCTTTTAATCGCCTCCTGAACACGCTTCACAACGGCAGGGTCTCCATGTCCTAGAATGATGGGGCCAAACCCCAGGCGATAATCTATATACCGCTTTCCATCCGCATCCCAAACATAGGCGCCTTCACCGTGAGTGATAACCAAAGTGTCGTCATCGCCCCAATAACGAAAATTCGAATTTACGCCATGAGGGATTACTTTCAATGCTTGTTGAAAAAGCGCTTTGGTTTTAGTCCCTTGCAGACTCATGTGGACCTCCTGAAAAATTAAATTAGTGTGGTCTATTGCTGAACAAATTACCATTCACAGCTGCTTTGATTAGTTCGAACATGGCAAACTCTGTCCTAGACCTAAAGCTTTCGCCCTCCGGAAGGCCTCCGGCAATATGACAGCATACTCTCCCCAGATGCCCAGGGCGATATAGACAATGATTTCATCTGACGTTTCACGACCGGGCATTTTCTCAGCGGCAATTGCGGGCCATTCGGCATAGACACGCTCAACTGAAAACTTGCCCTTATCCACCAATTCCACAATCTCGGGAATTCGGGGGCTGACATATTTCCATCTATCAAAGATCACTTTATCCGCCTTGGTGATGACATCGTGATCCACCTCTTGATAGGAACCTAAGCGGGCAACGAAAGTCCCCGGCTTTAGCCAGGCATGCTCAAAAAGCGCCTGGCTACCAGTGGTGACGGTAAAAATTATGTCGGATATTCTGACCGCACTCTTTCGGTCGACTAACGATATGGCTTTCACCGAGAAGCCTAAAACAGGTTCAAGTTCAGCCGCGCAGGCTTCAGCCACCTCGGGAAGAATATCCACGAAGTAAGCTTGCTTGAGTTTGAAACGCTCAGCAAGAGCCAACAGATGCAAGCGACCCAGGGTTCCAGCACCAAAAATGGTCACAGTCTCAGACTCAGGACGGGCAAGATAGGCGGTGGTCACCGCAGTCGATGCAGCTGTTTTCAAGCCCGTGACCCAACTGGCCTCCATCAAACAGGCGGGAAGTCCGGTTTCCGCATCCAGCAAGATCACCATCGAGGATGTGGTAGGGCGGTTGTATTTTTCTGGGTTACCTGGGAAATAACTGAAAGTTTTGATAAAAGTGTACTCTTCACCATCAATATAGCCAGAGAAGGGTTTGACAAATCCGTTCTCTCCTACATTCATGTAAAACTTGTCGCCATTGACATATCCTAGACCATCAGCCTTTATTCCTTTTTCGGCCAAATCTACGGCTTCCGCAACTGTCAGCGTTTGTTGGACATCAGCTTCGGTCAGATAGAGGATTTCTTTGGGTATCGGCATGGCAGCTCTCCTTATCACCTACAGTGATGAACATCACCATGAGAAGTAAACACTCGAAGCTGGCGCAGATCTCATCGGTCGGCCTCTGCCTGAAAACAAGCAACCCAATGATCATGCCCATCCTCAAGAAATTGAGGGTTTTCATGCGAACAAATATCCATTGCAACAGGGCAGCGCGGATGGAAGCGACATCCAGGAGGTGGATTTTGAGGACTGGGTACTTCACCTTGTAAGATAATTCGCTTTCGTTCCAGGTTTGGCTTTGGTATCGGAATAGCAGACATAAGCGCCTGTGTATATGGGTGGAGCGGATTTTTAAACAACTCCTTTCGGGGGGCAAGCTCAACAATCTTTCCAAGGTACATTACTGCAACCCGATCAGAAATATGCTCAACAACCGAAAGATTATGGGCGATAAACAAATAGGTCAAACCAAATTCTTCCTGCAAGTCTTGAAGGAGGTTAAGTACCTGGGATTGGATCGAGACATCCAACGCAGACACGGGTTCATCACAGACAATGAACTTTGGGCGTATGGCGATGGCCCGGGCGATTCCGATCCGCTGTCGCTGCCCGCCTGAGAACTCGTGTGGGTAACGGTGAGCATGATATTCATCCATGCCAACCTTAAGCAAAGTATCCGTCAGGATGTCATATCGTTCCTGTTTTGTTCCAATCTTGTGAATATTGAGGCCGGCTATGATCGAATCGCCCACTGGTTTACGGGGATTAAGAGAGGAATATGGATCTTGGAAGATGATCTGCATATCTTTACGTAAAGCTTTTAGATCGCGTTTCTTGATATTAAAGATATCCCTGCCCTCGAACTCCACGTGACCTTTGGTCGGTTCAAGCAAGTGCAGAATTGTGCGCCCGACAGTCGATTTTCCACAGCCAGATTCCCCTACCAAACCTAGAGTTTCTCCTTTTCTGATGGTAAAACTAACCCCATCTACTGCCTGGACCCAATCGACTACCCGCTGGATAATCCCCGCCCGCACAGGAAAATATTTCACCAGGTTTTGTACCTTTACCAGGTCTTGATCCCTTCCATTTATCTTATCTTCGTTTAAATTACTTCTATGATCATTCATAAGATATGTGCAAACTTAGATACAATGATTTTCCAACTCCAGATAAGGCTAAGGCATCGTTATTGGTGCTTTGTGATCATCCTGATCGTGGTACAGCCAGCAGCGTACTGTATGACCGATTTGCGCTGGTTTATGGTCTGGTATGATTTCAGTACAGATTGTTAGTCCATACTCTTCACGCTCCCGGCAGCGGGGAGCGAAGCGGCAGCCAGGGGGCAAATCGATAAGGTCAGGTACCGTCCCTTCGATGACATCCAGTCGTTCCTTTTCCTCCCCGAGAATGGGTATAGAATTAATCAGCCCCTTCGTGTATGGATGGAGAGGTCTATCGAACAGGTTCGTTACGCTTGCCCCCTCGACGATTTGCCCTGCGTACATTACGGCCACCCGGTCGGCGATTTCGGCAACCACCCCAAGGTCATGGGTGATGAGAATGATTGCAGTACCCATCTGATCGCGCAGGTCGCACATCAAATCAAGGATCTGGGCTTGAATTGTTACATCCAGGGCCGTTGTGGGCTCGTCGGCGATCAAGAGGCTGGGTCGCAACGCAAGCGCCATTGCGATCATAACGCGCTGGGCTTGACCACCAGACATCTCGTGAGGGTATGCAGATGCTTTTTGTTCGGCATCTGGGATGCCTACCAGATGCAGGAGTTCAACGGCGCGTTCCCAGGCCTCTTTTTTATCCATATTGGAATGGATTTGGAACACCTCGGTCAACTGTTCGCCAATGCTGAATACCGGGTTCAAACTGGTCTGCGGCTGTTGGAAGATCATCGATATACGGTTGCCGCGGATATCTTGAATTTCTTTGTCCGAAAGCGTGAGCATGTCCCGGTCTTCAAAAGTTACCATCCCGCTAAGGATCCGTCCAGGAACGCCAACTAGCCGCATAACCGAAAGAACGGTGACACTTTTACCACAACCCGACTCACCGACCAGGCCTAAAATCTCGCCCCTCTTAATATCAAAATCAACACCATCAACTGCTTTGATAATTCCATCCTCGGTGTAAAAGTATGTTTTGAGGCCCAACACCTCTAACACGGGTTGATTGTTTTTATCTGTCAACCGGTTTCTCCTGTCTGGAGTTTATGCAATTTCTTCGGCCTGATTGCCTATTTTTGTTGTTCATCGAATTGAATCAACTTCGGTAGCTGTAAGAACTCGCTTACTCTTCCACTTTGCCAATCATCTTATATGGATCCAAGGCATCCCGCAATCCATCGCCGATGTAGTTGATCGAAATGATGGTAAAAAAGATCAATAAGCCAGGAAATATCGCCAACCAGGGATATTCGAGCAGATGCTCTTGGGCATTGCTGAGCAGGTTTCCCCAACTGGGGGTCGGCGGTTGTATGCCAAATCCTAAAAACGATAACCCCGATTCAAGCATGATGGCATAGCCAACCTCCAATGTGGCTTCGACGATGATCGGGCCAAAGCCATTTGGCAAGATCTCACCGACCATGATCCCAAGCGTAGAAGCTCCGAATGCCCTGGCGGCTGTGACGTATTCCATCTCGCGCAGGTATAGAAAAATCGCTCGCACTAATCGGGCAACCGTCATCCAGGATAGGACCCCTATGACGACCGCGATCGTCATCACATTATTGCTCTTCACAAATGGCAATTCGGTCTCGCGCAGTATGGCACTTAACAGAATCAAAATCAGCAGCGTGGGAAGTGAGAGTGCGGCATCAATCAAGCGCATGAGCAGGTTGTCGATCGTGCCACCAAAATAGCCGGCTATCATCCCAACCGGGACTCCGATAACGAGCGTGATCACCATGACCATAAACCCTACGAATAAAGAAACCCGCCCTCCATAAAGACAGCGCGTCAAGAGATCTCTCCCCAACCCATCGGTGCCAAAAGGATGCTCGAGGGATGGCGCTTGGAAGCGGTTTTTTATTTCTGATTTCACAGGATCGTACGGAGATAACGGCGCAAGGAGAACAACAATCACGATGATCGCCAGGACGATTGACCCTGCTACAGCGCCTGGATGCCGCTTAAACCGCCGCCAGACCAGCGATCTCATACTCTCTGGGGGGCGGATTACCCTGGTCCCGGTTGTAGAGTTCTGGGTTTGGTCGAGAGCCGCGATTTTGGTCATATTGGATTGTGATTAATCGTATCGAACCCTGGGGTCCAGAAAAGCGTATCCGATATCAGCCAGTAAATTGCTGATGATAATCAAACCAGCTCCGATAATCAGGACACCTAACAAGATTGGATAATCACGATAAGTGGCTGCATCATAATACAAGCGCCCCATGCCGGGCCAGGAAAAGATTAGTTCGACGAATACTGAACCGGCGAAAATATAGGGAAAATCTAAAGCGAACATCGTAACGAGCGGGATGAGTGCGTTTTTGAGGGCGTGTTTGTAGAGCACTACGCGTTCAGATTGGCCTTTGGCTCGTGCTGTACGGATGTAATCCTGGTTGATCACCTCCAGCATACTTGAACGCAGGAAACGAGAATACCAGGCTACCCAACCCACCATACCCATGGTGACAGGTAGGATCAAGTGCCTGATCCTATCCCAGATGGAAAACTCCTCTCCGATGGTATACATCCCCCCAGAGGGCAAGAGGGGTTCGCCTGTGAACGGATTTTGCAAGGTGGCGTAGAAAATAAGGATAAGAACAAGTCCCAACCAGAATTCCGGGATGGCCTGACCCATGAATGAGAGGGTGGTCGCAGCGATATCGAAGGCGGAGTATTGTTTAATTGCTGATAAGATTCCAATCGGAATAGCGATTATGGCAACTAAAATTAGTGTAATGGTCATCAGATAAACTGTGTTCCAGAGACGGCTACCAATTTCCTTGATCACCGGTTCCCTATTGCGGAAGGAATAACCAAAATCACCGCGCATGATGCCTTTGCGCGTACCATAACCATCTATAACCCCGTCGCCATCTGAATCAACCTGCATCCAGTCGTTGCCAACTAACCAGATGATATATTGAACTGGCAAGGGCTTATCTAGGCCAAACTCTCGTTTCATTGCTTCGGTCTTCTCCGCACTACGCCGTCTGCTGCGACTTTGGGCTGCCATGGGTCCGCCAGGGGCAAGATTGACCAGCGCAAAAAGCGCTATGCTGATCAAGAGCAGCAAAGGGATGGCTTGAAGCAGGCGGCGTACGATATAACGACCCATAGTTACACCTTTGTTAGATAATATTTAAATAGGGAAGGTTACCCAATTGAACCTCCCCTATTTGATTATCTGTGTCATAACGCTAATTGCTTTGCGTTATCCCAGGAGTACTCCATCCAATAAGCACTCTTCTGGTAGTTCTATTCTTCGAGCGTCCAATCGGCAACGTTCCAGGTCAACGGGTCATTGACCGAGGGTTGAACGCCATCTAGCCGCGCTGAGACGCCGTGCATCTCCAGCGTGGAGAACAGCAATATCCAAGGAAGTTCTTCCTCGAGGATGGTTGCGGTTTCACAAAAGACTTCCTTGCGGTATTCTTCATCCAGCGTGTATGCTTCATCAAGCCAGGCGTCGAAATCCTCGTTTATCCAACGACCAACATTGAAGCCCTCATCTTCAGCCATAGCAGTCGAAGCGTAGAAGAACCACAACGTATTATCGGTAGGATCGAGGCCGGGATAACCGTCATCCCACATGTCGAGATCGAAGTTGCCGCTCAGCTCCGTGCCGCCCTCTTCCGCGGGTGCCCACATGATCGCGCCTTCGATTATCATCAGCTCGAGGTCGAAACCAAGCGCTTCCAAACTTTCGGCGATATATTGCTGGGCCAACTCTAGTGTTTCACCGTATTCAGCATAGATGGCGAATTCCATGGACAAAGGCGTGCCATCCTCGGCATTCAGGCAGCCCTGGCACTCGCGCACGCCATCTCCATCGGCATCTACCCAACCCGCCTCTACCAGTAGAGCGGCAGCAGCTTCGGGATCATAAGCTGGTCTGGGAATGTCACATTCATATGGCGACCGGAAAAACTCTGTCCAGATCGGCCTGCCATAACCTAAGAAGATATCCTCCACAATTGTGTCAACGTCTACCGCCATGCGGATCGCTTTACGCACTCGTACGTCGGCCAGGATTGGATGTGGATTTTCAACCGGGTCAGTTTCACCACGAGCCGTCAAGTTGGGGATCAATCTCATCACCCATCGCTCGGAAGGCGCTTCCATAAAATCGACATTCTCCGAGTCCTTATACGCGTCGCTGCTGTTCTCAACTGGCCAATAATGAACGTCAGCATCCCCTTCTAGCATAATCGTCCGGCGTACAGATTCTTCGGGAACGATGCGGACGATGATATTATCGATGGCTGGCTTGCCCTCTTCGTAGTAATTCGGGTTGCGCACAAAGGTCAGGTGATCATTGGAAACCCACTCCTCGAGGAGGTAAGGACCATTGCTCAAAGGTTCGCGCTCGCAATCCCACTCGGTGAAGCCTTGTTCGGCGTCGCAGTGATGTTCAGGATAGACGAAGAAGTTCTCCCCACCGAACTGCAGCTGGTAGTTGGGATACACAGATCCTTCATAGTAATTCACGACGAAGGTGAAATCATCGATCTTTTCGAGGGATTCGGTGTAATCCAATCCATCAGTCCACCAAGTGTCGGCAATCGCGTTCCAGGTAAAGATTACATCATCGGCGGTGACTTGCTCGCCATCAGACCAAAATACATCGTCGCGGATCTGCCAGGTAACTTTCATCGACCAGGTGTCTTCATCAAACTCCACGCCGCCATTTTCGATAGTTGGTATCTCGACCGCCAGTTCAGGGAAAATGTTTCCTTCGGGATCGGCTTCGGAAAGCGAAAGCATCACTAATTCTCCCATCGCCTGTTCGTATCCCGTGTCGACAACTAAACCATTGAAAACCACGGGGTCATCAGGTATGAGGATGGTGATGTTGGTCTCTGCTGCTGGTGATTCAGGCGGCGGCGGAGGTTCGGTGGGCGCTTCATCGGGCGGTGCGGCTACCGTCGGCGCTTCCTCCGGTGGTGTGGCTTCAGTAGGCGCTTCCACATCAGGGGCAGATTCTGTTGGCGTTGGTTCGCTGCTGCGGCAGCCGGACAGGCCAGCGATCAACAAAACGAGAATCACCACTAGCCCAAACATCTTTGGCCCTATATTTTTGTTCACATCCTCCTCCTTCTCTTATCACTTTGAAAAAGTCGCCTCATGAACATTCTGTGACCAGACAGGGTCCTTGCCATTGGATCCTTGCTCAATGTGCAACAATCTTGAGGGATACATTCAGGACTCTCATCGGAAATCTGGCTTTATAAACACGTTTTCCGGGAATGTTTTCGCGTTTCACCTCCTGTCATTATGGATTATGCAGGCGAATCGATGAGCCTGAATGCCAGATCGACCGAGGAGATGGCATCCTCAGCGTAGCCGTCGGCACCGATCTCTCTGGCGTAGCTCTCAGTAACCGGCGCTCCTCCGACCATCACTTTCACTTTGTCTCGCAAACCTGCTACATAAAGTTTTTCGATGAGCTTCTTCTGCTGCAGCATGGTGGTCGTTAGCAGCGCTGAGGCACCGACGATATCGGCATCGCTTTCCTTGATGGCGGCGATGAATTCGTCCGCTGTCTTATCGACGCCGATGTCGAAGACCTGGAAGCCGTTGGCGGTCAGCATGGTGCCCACCAGGGTCTTGCCGATCTCATGCATGTCACCTTCGACCGTACCGAGTACGACCCTCCCCACAACCTCTCTCTTCTGGTCGGCAAGCATAGCAGGTTCCAATATGTCCAAAGCAGCCCTCATCACGTCAGCGCCGATGATCATTTCAGGTAAATAATAATCACCGCTGGCAAATAGTCTACCAACCTCCTGAATTCCTTTTGTGAGACCCTGGGTAATACAAGCTAATGGATCGAGGCCTTGCATTAAGGCCTCTTTTGCAAGTGCTACAGCATCTTCTGGTTCGCCATCGATTACCGCCTGGGCTAACTTCTGGTACATATCTTCTGACATATCTGCATCCTCAGTTCTGGGTTGTGAAAATTAGGAAATTTCGGAATCATCGTTTTCATTTGTGTTAAGCACACTGGGAGGCATCCAGGTATCAAGATCCTTGATTTTAAGGGGAAGCAGGTAAGATTGCGTCCGGCGGACTCCTGGAATCTTGCCCAATTTTTCTGTAACGAAGTCAAAGAGCTCCTCAATACTTCGCACCCGTAAGGAGATACTGACATCTGACTCGCCTGTGGCACAGGCAACGTAGCTGCTTTCCGGGAATTCAGCCGCTTGCCAAGCTACCTCACGCACACGCCCCGGCTCGACTTCTAGGAAGACGTCAGCCATCACTCCGTATCCCACCTTTGCCGGGTTGACAACCGCACGAACATTTATTATGCCATGTTCCGTCAACGCATTGATGCGATTAGTGACAGTGCGAGCAGAGACATTGCCCAGTTTCCTTGCAATCTCTGCGCTGGGCATTCGACCATCTTCGTTGAGAAGAGCGATTATTCTCCAGTCAAAATTATCAGGTTTGTACATAAGCCCCGTTCAACAAATCTAAACTGCCGAAATAATTTTCGGACAGTTATTAGGATAACCTAGTTTTTCCGAAATGTCAATATTTTGAGAGATATTCTTCAGTTTCAGACAATTAGTGGCAGTATTGGTGAATATAACGAAATTCATATGTTATAATCCATCTGATAAGGAAATCACTTTTGCTCTCAAAACAGGATGGGAAAATGATTGTTGTATTCAACAGCGGTAAATAGGATTTTAATATGCTTGAAAAGAAAGCGGATCTCATCCTAAAAAATGGTTCAGTCTATACGGTTGATACAAACCGCACTTGGGCACAGGCAGTCGGGATTACGGAGGGCATAATCAACTCTGTAGGTTCAAATGAAAGCGCCGAATCTCATATCGGACCGGAGACTGTTGTAATAGACTTGCAAGGGAAATTGATCTTACCAGGATTCGTTGACGCCCATGCCCACCCATCTCTTGCGATGGACCTGGTGGGAAATATCAGTCTTTATTCGCTAGATTCTCTTCAGGAGTATAAGAAAACAATCATAGATTATGTCGAGAATCACCCAAACAAGGGATATTATCGAGGGAGTGGTTGGGCAGACACACTCTTCCCCAACCTTGGTCCCACCAAAGAAATTTTGGATGCGATCATCCCAGACCGGCCAGTTGCCATGATATCTTATGATGGCCATTCCATGTGGGTGAACTCAAAGACCCTGGCAAAAGCTCAAATTTCCAAGGATACGCCTGATCCTGAGGGTGGGAGGATCGAACGCGACCCGGAAACAGGTGAGCCAAGTGGCACACTCCGGGAGACGGCGTTCAAATTAGTTGAGAGCGGAATCCCAAATTACTCCCTAGAGGAAAGAAAATATGCCCTGCTGGCCTACCAGGATATGGCAACCAGCGTCGGCATTACATTGACGCATGATGCCATGCTGGATGCTCAAGCGATCTCAGCATTCAATGCACTCGCAGAAGAATCCCAGCTCAACATGCGCTTCCGTGGCTCAATCACTTTAGACCCTGATCTTGATATCAAACAACAAGTTGATATGGTTATTCGTGAGCGTTCCAAGAATAGCCATCCGCATTTCAAAACCTCTGCAGCCAAGATCTTCGTGGATGGTGTTGTCGAGGGCGGAACAGCCTATCTCCTTGAACCTTACACACACAAGCCCGATTTCCGCGGAGAACCCATTTGGGACCCGGATATTTTGAATGGTGCCTCTGTTTCCCTGGATAAAGAGAATATTCAAATTCAATATCACGTGATCGGAGATGCCGCGGCAAAAATGACCCTGGATGCACTTGAATATACCCAGCGAATCAATGGCAAACGGGACTCGAGACATCTCGTTACTCATTTACAACTCGTTGAGCCGGATGATATCAAACGCTTTGGAGAATTGGGCGTCGTCGGGGTGCCGCAACCCTTTTGGTTTAAAGTTGATGGGTATTACCGGGAACTGGCCCTGCCTTATCTTGGAAAAGATAGGGCAGCCAGGCAATATCCAATGCAGAGTTTTTTTGATGCCGGTGTAATCATGGCCTCCTCCAGTGATTTCCCCGTTACGATCCCTTTTGATCCGCTGATTGCCATCCAAACTGGAAATACTCGATCAGCGAACCGCGAATCACCCGAAGCTATTTTATGGCCTGAGGAGAGATCGAGTCTGGAGGACATGATCGTCAGCTACACCTATA
Source organism: Chloroflexota bacterium (assembly GCA_032124675.1). Classification (GTDB taxonomy): domain Bacteria; phylum Chloroflexota; class Anaerolineae; order Anaerolineales; family UBA4823; genus JAQBDA01. Next base: position 36,981 of record JAQBDA010000168.1, on the reverse strand, counting down.
ATGGGGCTTTCGCAAATTTCCTTGAAAACGAAACCGGGTCTATCGAGGTCGGTAAGCGAGCGGATTTGGTTGTGTTAGATCAGGACCTTTTTGAAATTCCCACCAATGAAATCGCCAAAACCAAAGTACTTCTCACGTTGATTGATGGAAAAGAAGTTTATAGAGCATCGGTATTCACAGCATGAGCTCGATGAAATATTTCTCTCGTCCACATAACCGGAGCAAGAATCTCAGGCCGCCTGACCTTTATGAATATTATGTAGACAACTACTGGTTTAAAACGGTCGATCTTGAGAATCAGGAAATCAATGAGCCACTGCGAGGCAGCCACAATGCAGATGTAGTCATCGTCGGAGGAGGTTATACGGGTCTGTCAGCTGCCTACCATATTCGACAAAAATTCCCTGACAAACAAATCGTCTTGCTGGAAGGGGCTTGCTGCGGATATGGCGCCAGTGGGCGTAACGGTGGTTTTTGCATTAAAACAAGCCTGTTGGATTGGCACCAAAAAGACAATGAACGTCGCCAGAGAGACCTGGAAGTTTCATCTTTTGGTTTAAACCATATAAAGACGATGATCTCAGAACACGGCGTCGAGTGCGATTTCGATGAAAATGGAATGCTGGAAGTCGCCATGAATGAAAAACAGATACATACCTTGGAATCGTATCGTGAAGAGTTGAAATCATTCGGTCTGGAGTCGACCTTCCTCCAAGGGAAAGAATTAGAGGCAGAAATCAAATCGCCCCTGTTCACTGCTGGACTGAAAATGCCTTTTGGTGCCACCTTAAACCCGGCTAAACTGGCCCGCGAGATGAAGAGAGTGGTTGAAGGGATCGGTGTCAAGGTCTTGGAAAGAACAGTCGTAACCCGAATCATGCCAGGGAAAGTTAACCTTGTCGACACGGAATTAGGCGATATCCGTGCGCCTATACTGGTCATTGCTTTAAATGCCTACGGACACAAATTAGGTTTCTTCAAAAACCGGGTATTTCCGGTAAGTGTTTTCCAAATCGCGACCGAACCACTAAACACAGATCAGTGGGATTCAATTGGGTGGCAGAATCGACAGGGATTATCCGATCTGCGCGCACTTTTCAGTTACAGTGTGCCGACCGCAGATGGACGCATCGTGATGGGCGGATCAGACTTTACGTATTACGACAATGATGCATTGAGTTCTGGGAACGATAAGATCATTACCCAGCGGATAATTGATAACCTGTTCAGATTCTTTCCTCAATTGAAAGGGCTGCAAATAGAATATGCCTGGGGCGGCACTACGGCTTATACATTAGGTCGGATCCCCTCCGTGGGGGTGATAGGAGACTATAAAAATATTTATTACGGCACGGGCTTTAATGAGGGGGTTCCCTCCACTCAAACAGCTGGCCGCATCATTGCAGACCTCATGGCAGGCGAAAGAAACGAGTTTACGGATCATTTTATTGTTAATCGCAAGATTCCCTATGCCGGTCCGACGCGTCTGAGAGGTTTTTTTGGCCGCGGTGTTAAATGGATGATGGAGAATTGGGAGTATTCTCCAATCCATTAATCAGCTTCATGGAATTGCGCCAGGCACTTTTGACAGACACAGGTTTTTCGGACTGCATTGTAGGGAATCTGTGCGAGCAGTTCATATGGAAATACGACCGAATCACACCAGCACTCAGTGGCAGCAGGATCGACTGCTAGAGCGCATTGGTTGGGTCTACCACAGAGCGGGCATTTAGCTGTATTAAGGGATCGATCCATTTCCATATTGAAACTCAATCCTAAACCATTTTGGTAACGGTCACCTGCGTGAAAATCTCATGTTCCTCCAGTTCTTTGAGGAAAGGTTCAGGATCAAGAGCAGCCTCGGGCGGATATACACCAGGATCCACGCGCCCCTCCGCAAGCCATATGGCAGCCAGCGCGGGAGCCACACCGGTGGGGAGCGCCCCTTTGCAAGTGAGGGTGCCCATTCGATAGGTTACATCCTTGCCATCCTTGGTACCGTGAATTACGGTGACAATTTCTTTAGCCCAGTCTGGCGGCTTCGTTTTCGGGGGTGCCAAGAAGTCAGTGATCGGCGGAACGTACCCTGATAGCATCGAAACCATCAGCTCGCGCGGCACAACCGAAGTACCATTGATATCTACCGGTTCCTTCCCATCAAAACCAAATTCCGCCAGCACGCGCACCTTTTCGACGGTCTTTTGGGCCATGCCCCAATAATTGATCTTGAAGAAACACTCCTGAACCCCTTTATCCCTGAACGTCACTGGCAGCGTGGCTACCTCAGAATGCAGTGAGAGATGCATCGGCAGCAATCCCAATGGTGGGGTAAACCAGTAATCCTCGAAATCACTCAACGGTGGCTTGGCGAGGAATTGGCCATTCTCGAAGACCATCGGTTCCACGGTCAACTCGTCCACGATGGTGGGGACCGCATATGTGAAAGTGACATCATCTGGACGTGGCGGCTTAATACCATCGAAGATTTTGATGCTCTCGATGGTGTCCAGCCGGTCAGCAGCGTAGCGGGTTTGGATGTTCGGCACTCCAGGGGCAGATCCCATCCCTAAGACCGCGCTGATCCCCGCAGTTGCGAAACTGTCGTGATATTCAAGTTGTTTCCGAGTGGTATGGAACAGTCCACCCATATCGGTGTAGTGAACGCCAGCCTTTAGACAGGCTTCCATCACTGGCAGGTTGGTGTAGTATACGGTTGCATTCAAGCAGACATCCGAACCCTCAAGAGCTTTGACGAAACCATCTTCGTCATTGATGTCCACTTTTTGGATTTTGATTTTCGGGTTGTCCAAATAACCGGCTACGGTCTTAGCCTGTTCGACGTTGATATCCGCAATAATGACATCATCCACTCGATCATCGTTTGCCAGGGCTTGAACTGAGATGCAGCCCATCTTTCCGGCACCACCGAGCACAAAAATTCGCATCGTAGACCTCCTATATGTATTTCAAATCTGACCTACCAGGTTTAGGTTTTAGAACCCCGGTAGGTTTAAATACTTCGAATAATTATTCAAGCCACTCCAATTCCTCTCCGATCGTGATGCCGCGCAGCTTCAATTCATCGAAGAAAATTGTGGGGTCAATGGCCGTTTCAGGGGGAACAACTCCCCGTACATCCACATCGCCGCGCACAATCATCTGCGCGCCAATGCTCAAAGGGATGGCGATGTTTTTATAATAAGCCGCTTTCCCACCCCATTCATCCATCGGGGGATGTTCGCTCCACAACCTGATCTTGATATCCTTTCCATCCTTCTTACCAAAGACATCCACCACCAGCCCATATGCCCATAAAGGGGTTTCTTTCGTTTCTGGGAGAGTGAGCAAGATTTCGTGCATCATCTCAAGCGCATTGGTTTCGATACCCTTGATGGTAATGGGCTCCTCGCTGTAAAGCCCCGATTCGAGCATCGCCTTAGCTAAGCGCATGGCATGCGGGGGGAAGCAACCTTGCACTGAAACCTTTCTCGCACCGAGACTCTTGGGCATCGTGCGCGTCTCGGGATGGGGGATGTAGCAGACTTCCTGCTCTCCGATTTCACCAGGGAAGGTGATATTCTTTAGGCCCTTGAAGGGACCCACCCAATGGAATTCGCTATCTTCATAATAGACGCGCCCCTCGGTTTTTGGATGGAATTCCCATAGAAATGTGATCAGCAATCCTGGGGCTGGTGCCGGGCAGCGAAAAGCAGCAAAGTTGATCTGGATATCATCCACCTCATCCATCTGATCCGCAGCTCTTCGGGCCATGGCGTTGGTGATCCCAGGCGTCGCGCCAACACCAGGGATAAAGACAATATTCTTGTCTTTAGCAATGGCATCGTAGCTCCACTGGTCTTCTTCAGTGGATACATCCAACCCGTTTACACCCACCTCGACACTGGCTTTCGTGACAGCCAGATCATATTTCCAGGGCAAGCCGTTGATCACAACATCGTAGCCGGGGAAGAGTTTGAGCATTCCGTCATAATCCTCGGCATCGAAGAAAACAGCCTTCAAGCGTGGATCACCGATGTCCGCAATTAACGCATTGGCAGCGTCGAGGTTGTAGTCGGCAACCACAATTTCATCGAATTTGCTGAACTGTGCCAGGTCGCGGGTGGTTTCACTACAAACAGCGCCCGCCCCCCCCAGTACTAGTGTCTTCATGTGTGCCTCCTTATGAATGATTTTATAATTCACCAGATTTTGATACGCCTAGTAATCAGGAACTATCATCCTAGACATTTTTTGTACTTTGATGAATTTTATCCAGTTCTTTTTCTACATCTTCGCCCAATGGCAAAGGTTGATGGGTAGATAAAATGTGCTCTACTTTTTCTCGAGCTTCTGCGAGGATGTCTTTCTTTCCAGCGTTTTCCCAGGCTTGCTGGGTTTCGTGTACGCCAAGAGCAGGAATCAACCACTCCCCGGAACGCATATTGGCAACCGTTGACTTTTCTCCCAGGAAGTTTCCCCCTGGACCAACACGCTGGATCACTTCATCAAGCCACATCTCTTCATGGGTCAGGATACCGCGATGGGCCTGTTTGCTCATCCGAAATACTTCGGCATCGATCACTTGCTGCTCCAGACTCAGGATCATCGATCCGCCCAATAAACCGGAACCAACGATCAAGTCGGGCCAGGATAACATTGGTATGAGGGAGTTCATAGCGCGTTCATAACTGGCCTGAATTCCTGGAGTAAAGGTATCGGTTCCGCCACCGGAAGCTTCCACCGGCAGGCCATAATAGCGCGCCATTTCAATGCCAGCGGAACCCAGCAACCCATTTTCAATCGCTCCGGCGCTGTACAATCCCGTGCGCGGGTTCATCATGGCCAACACCGGTGCATAGATGAAGGGTGTCCCCGGATCAGCAGCCTGGATCAAACAGAGCATGGCCAAGACCTCACAGTTGCAGAGAATCGTCATGGAAATCATGTTGCCGGGACCAGTCCCGCCCATTAAGGGCATGGGCATTATGGCGACCGGAATATCCCAGCCTGAAAGTGCCAGGTAAGCATCGGTGTGCTGACCCTCGATGATCAGCGGGGATTGGGGACAGATCAGAAATGAAAATGGATGCGTCCTGCGAATGGTCTTTTTATCACCGAAAACGGCTTGCAGGATTTCCAGCAGCCAGGGGCTGTGTTGAGCATTTGGTGAAGCATCCTGAACATGTTTGGAGAAATTGCTAAGAATTTGTCGCCAGTAATTGACTGATTCCGGGATCGATTTCCCCCCTTCACCACGTTCGGCCATCGCCCAGTAAACGCCGACTTCGTCTAGCGCATCAATCAGGCGCGTTGCCTCCAGCCAATCTTTGTGTGTAGACGGGCGGTGTTCTCCTGTAGATCGGTCGATGACTGATATCCCCATCCCATCGGCAATCAGAGTGCAACCCCCGGCATTCATAGGCAAATCCCAGCCCGCCCGGCGAGCGCCTAAGGTGAATTCCTTGGGTGCCAAACGGAGGGATTCTTCAACCAAAGCGCGTGAAAACCGTGCGATTTTTGTATTTTCATCAACATCGGCACCGGCTTCCTTAAGATAATGGCGCCCTTTTTTCGTATTGACTTGAACGCCTGTTTCAGCCAGGATTTCCAGAGTATGCTCATGGACACCAGCTTTTTCATCTCCTGAAAGTACTTGCAAATGTGTTTCCAAGGGTTACTCCTTTCGGCTCAACTCACGTTCTGCTGCTTCAAGGATGCGGGATAACTCGGTTTGTTGGTGTTCTATCAACGGCTCCGGGTGGTGATTTTCCAGGATCCAGTCGGTTTTTTCACGGGCCACTTCGATTGGGTCCCGGTAGCTGCCTCCAGTGTCGGGGATATGTACCACCTCCGAAAACCCTAGTTTGCGGAAATAATCCCGAGTATGACGTTCCCTGAGGAAGTGGCCGCGCGGCCCAACGGCATGGATCACATCCAAAGCCAGGTAGTCCGGGCTGGTATCCAATTTGGCCGCGTTCTCCTGGACGCTGTAGTAGAGTTCAGCATCTAGTACCAGAGCCTCAGGGTAGAGCAATGTGCTGCCCCGCACCAGGCCCATACCACTGCCCGTTTCTGCGCCACACAGTGCGCACAATAATGAGGTCTTCCCACCACCCATGCTTGTCTCCCACCCTAATCCATGTGCATCGGTACCAAATGTTCCGGCCAACGTGGGAACCCCCCACATATGCGCCAGCTCAACGCCAATGGCGTAAACATAGCTGTCGTGGCTGTAATAAGCGCCCGTTCGTGGATGGGTCATCCCCGGCATGAAGGAGTGATAGATCGGCGCGCCGGGGTAGGCCATCTGAATCAACACCATGGCAGACACAATCTCAGCATCTCCGAGGGCTATGGTCCCTGCAATGGTAGCTGGCGCGGTTGAACCGGTGTTGGGCATAGCCATAAAGCCGACCGGGATGCCTGCCTCGGCAGCCACCAGGGCGGCATCCATGCTTTCAGCATCCTGTCCTAAGGGGGCAATTGTGCATATCAGCAAGGAAAGAGGTGGGCTTTTGCGCAACGTCTCTTCACTGCCGGCAACGACTTTTGCCATTTCCACAGCGTAACATGCCGTAACTTCTTCAACTACCGTGGGTGTTTGCACATGTTTAAGGGTGTTATTAAAGGCTGCATCTAGCTCATGGAGAGAAGGTGAGATTGGGTGATCTTGGGCGCTGACCATCGGCCAATAAAAGCTGATCGATGGTAAATAGTCCGATATTCGAGCAGATTTGGCCACATCATCTTTTACTGAAGACCGCAATTCACGTGTAGCATAGTCGATTGTTTTCGTACCGGTACCATCCGTGGCCTCATAAGTGACTTTCTGCGACAAGTCCAGGTCATAAGCTGCGGAGCGCCCCCCCATGGTGTAATAACGCGGCGCCTGAGAGAGGGCCTCGAGGATTACATCGGGAGTTAATTTGACAATTTGAGCCTCGAAATCAACTTCCCCACCATGTTCGGCATAAATATTCAAAGCCTGTTCTGATGGACAGTGAAAACCGGTCTTCCCTAAAATTTCAAAGGTGCCGGATTTGAACTGCTCCAATTGTTCATCGCTCAGAATACGAATATGATATGCAGGGACGATGGGGTCTATGGGAGGTGTCTCGCTATACATTTTCTCTCCAGTTTTGATACCAGTAAACAGATATTAATCTGAGTACAGTTTGAGCAAATCCTGATAGCTATCTGTCCGTCTATCGCGGTAGGGGAATGAAAAGCTCTTTTTATTCTCTTCGATCATGGACAAATCAATTGTACATATAACGATTTCTTCTTCGTCTCTTGCCGCTTGTTTCACGATCTTCCCGTCAAGGTCTGCGACGAAACTTTGGCCCCAAAACAGAATCCCGCTTTCACCCTTAGGCCCTACTCCCGGTAAATCCCCATGAGGTTTCGGGAGTACGGTCGAAGGATCAGGTTCGAAACCTACCCGGTTGACCGCAGCCAGAAAACAGGCGTTGGCAACAGCATGACCCTGCTGGACAGTCTTCCAGGCGTGGTCATAACTCGATCCTCCTTCTACAACGGCTGTGTTATGGTAAATACCAGTTGCCAGTTTCTCAAATAAACTGGCGATTAACACAATTTCCAGTTCGGCAGCCAGGCCGCTCAGTCTCTGGACGGTTGGGCTGTTCTCGTTGATCTCTTCTGCGATGTCGAAATGGTGCAAATCTTCGGATTGACAAAAGTAAAGCGATTGGAATAATTCCTGGGTAGAGATGATCTGTGCACCTTGCTTCGCGGCTTCTTTAATAAGATCGACTGCCTTGGCGAAGTTATCTTCAATAACTTCACTGCATGACATTTGGATCAAGCCAAGGTGGACAGTTCTTTTCAAGTGAGACATCAGTATTATCTCTTTGCGGGCATGGGTTGATGCTGTGTAACGCAGCCAATCACCCCGCCATGTAGAAATCTGTTGGATTATGGTTTTTCTTTGGTAAAAGGTTTTCCTTGCTATCTCTTTCCCAACGGCTGTTGTTGGGTCACACAATGCATCATTCCGCCCCGTTCTGCCGTAGCCCAGGCTGGGATGCCGATGATCTCTCGATCTGGGAAATGCTCAGCGATGATGCTTTTCGCATTTGCGTCATTGACATCACCATATACGGGTACGAGCACCACGTGGTTAGCGATATAGAAATTCGCGTAGGTGCCTAACGACAGTTGCCTGTCAAATGGTGGCTGTGTAGATGAGGCGATCGTTGAATACATCTCATTCTCAAGCTTCGGCAAAGGAACCAAAGTCAGTGTTTTCCCTGATTCTATACATGCATTTCGCAGTTCATCGCGATGTTGTTTGAGGTACGGGTAAAAATAATTGGATTCATCGTCCGTCCAGGAATACAGTACGGTAGATTCATCTGTGAAACGGGCATAACCATCGATATGGAGATCGGTATCACTGCCGACAAGATCACAAAAATCACGTGGAGCGCCCGACAGCCAGATAATATGTTGGATCCCCAAATAATCCTTAATGGCAAGATCGATTACGTCCTGTTTCTTCTCAGGATTTCGATTGGGGTTGATTATCGAACTGCGGGTGGCGATCAGTGCGCCTTTCCCATTGACCTCGATCGCGCCCCCCTCGAGGGTGATGGGAGCCGTGAACAAGGGCAAGGACAATACCTCGGCTACCCCTGAAGGGACCAAACGGTCTTTACTAAAGGGGTACCGTTCTCCCCAGCCGTTGAAATTCCATGTCGTGACAGCCAACTCGCCTTGGTCATTCACCAGGAAAATAGGACCGCAATCCCGCACCCACACATCATCATTGGAGAAAACAAGAATATCAAGGTTCCTGTCATTCAAGCCGTAATAAGTTAGCTGGTGATGCAAGTGTTCCCTACGAGGCTCGTCTGGCACAATGATATGAACAATTTCATGTTCGCATAACGCCATGGTCATCTCCAACCAGAGATGTTCCAGGTGCAGCTGTGTACCTTCGTGGGTATCGTTATGCGGCCATATCAGCCAGGTACCTTCGTGGGGTTCCCACTCTGCGGGCATGGAATAACCCAGGGCGTTGGGTGTCTTTGTTCCCATAGGGCGCTCCAATTATTGCATTTGAATATATTTGCCGTTTACGATCTGCAGATTTATCGTAATGCTAGCTCTGTAATGCTAGCTCTGTAATTCTTGATCTGCTGCCGCAATGATCCGGTCGAATTCTTTCTGTATATCCGCTGAAGGTGGTTCTGGGTTGTGATTCTCCAGGATCCAGGCTACTTTCTCGCGGGCGTATTCCACCGGGTTTCGATATTTGCCCATTGCATCTAATTGATGGATGACACCCCGGACCATTGCTGTGCGCATATGTTTGCGGGTGTGTCTCTGGCTCAAAAAGTGCCCGCCCGGCTTGACTGCATCAATGACGTCAATTGCCAGCGTCTCTGGGCTGACCTCCATATTAAGTAGGGAGTAGCGCGCCTGATGATATAGATCGTCATCGAGGATGATGGCTTCAGGGTAGAGAAGTGTATAAGTATCCCGCAGACCAATACCGGTGACGATCTCTGCGCCAGCCAATCCCACTAAGAGCGGGTCGGTGCCAACTTCGGCTGCCGATTGCCAGCTATCCAGTTCGGGGCTTTCAGTGCCAAAGGCACCCCCAAGAGCGGGCATGCCCCAATGGTGAGCCATCTCTACGGGTGCGTAGCGGACGCGGGAATCCAATGGATAACCCACGTAAGCCGCGGTGCGGGGATCTGCCCAAGCGTGCAGAAGGGAGTGGAATATCGGAGCACCTGGACTGGCTAATTGTATAAGTACAGCGCCGCTGATAATCTCGGCATCGCCTAACGCCAGCGCTCCCGCGTAAGTAGCTGGTGCGGTCGTGCCCATTGTTGGCATGGACATAATCACCACCGGAATCCCGGCCTCTGCCAGCACCAGGGCACCCTCTATGGCTTCCTTATCTTGCACCAGGGGAGCTATCGTGCACACGATCAGCGAAATTGGCGGACGGCGGCGCACTTCTTCCGGGCTGCCTCGCAGCACAGTAGCCATCTCGACCCCATACCGGCAAATTTCCTCCCCCATCATGGTCACACTCTGGTAATGCTTGGTGTTGTTCTTCCAGGTGGCATCTATTTCGTGCAGCGGAGATGTAATCCCACAATCCTGTGCGCTGACCATGGTCCAACTAAAGGCCATGGAAGATAAATAATCGTTGATGCGGGCCATCATGCCAACATCGGCTTTCCGTGAAGCCCGGCGCTCACCGGTTTTGAAATCAACTACCTTGTGACCGCAGCCGTCATTAGTGAAGTAGGAGACACCCTCTTGCAGTTGCAGGTCGAATTCAGGGTTGCGCGCCCCCAGAGTGAAATAACGCGGCAAGGTAGACATAGCTTTGAATACCAGATCGCGCGGGATCTTGACAATTTGCGTTCCATGGTCAACTTCCGCCCCATGTTCGGCGAAAATCTCCAATGCCTTATCTGATGGGAATTGGACACCTGTATTCTCAAGGATTTGGAGGGTGGCTTCGCGCAGATTGTCTAGTTGCTCTTCATCTAAAAATCGCAGCTTGTAAGGGGTACGCATCGGTTCAATGGGGGGGCGCTCTTCATTCATAGCTCATCCTCCTTGGTAGGCGCATCCATCAGCCGGAAATGGCGTCTTCAGCTTCGCCGTCGATCAACGCCTGGGCCAATTGATTGAACAGTACTTCTGGCATTGATAACTCCTTGTTTTTGTGTTCATAATTTCTGAAAAACCTCTTACTCAAATCCAAAATTATGAAGAGAGCGGCGCATAATGCGTTCCAATTCCGCTTCGACTCCTGCGGCCAATGGAGTCGGCTGGTGATGTTGTAATATCTCTTGAGCCTTGCGTCTGCAAATCTGCTCGATCGTTTCACCTTTTTCTTTCCAGGTGTCGTAAGTATCGCGGCTGATAATTTCTGGATACCAGTGCCGCCGGTAGTGGCGCCGCGTGTGTGCGGCTGACATGAAATTACCCCGCGGGGTGAGAGATTTGATCAGTTCGACTTCCTCTGTCGGGTCGTGGATGGTGATTCCACCCCACATGCGTCGTACCCCCGCGATGATCTCGTTGTCAAAGACCATTTGAGTGTAGGAAATCGTTGAGCCGGCATCGGTTGCACCGACGCCGTAAATAATTGAAGCGTTTTGTTGGAGTAGAGGTATGGCGGTGTTGACTTTTTCGAATCCGGCTTGTGCATCCAACTCTTTGGCGTCCGATGAGAGGCCACCACACATCGAGGGGATGCCGTAATAATTCCCCATGATGGCAGCCCCGCTGTTGATCATCCCCCGTTCTGGAGCTCCCAACGGCAGTAAACCTGTTTTCATATCGAGTACTGCTGACACGCTGCCATACAATAGCGGCGTTCCTGGATAGAGCATTTGCAGGGCTACAATCCAGGCTAGAATGTCGGTATTGATCACTATCAACTCGCCGAGCAGGGTTGCCGGTGCAGACGCGCCCCCCATGGCCATACTCAACAATGTGATGGGGACACCATATTCGGCCCATTTCAGCATGCACTGTACATTTTCGGAGGTGAAATACCCAGGGCTGATGGGGCAATATAAGGTGGCAAAATTGGGTTTGGCGCGAAATGCCTGTTCCCCACCGGATACAGCGAACAGCATTTCAACCGCAGCGTCCACCCGCTCGGGAGAAAGAACTCGATGGACGATGGGTTTGGTAGTATTGTGTAACGATTCGGCGATTTCCACCAGATCAGCATATTCACCCTGGTCCGTGGCAGTTACCGTGGGGCGGACGATATCTACCTGGGGAAGGGCATCCTGGATGGTGACCAATTGGCGGACATCTTGACGGGTGGAGGATCGCTGCTCCCCATTGTGAAGATCGAATACATTTACAGGGGTCCCTGCCCCCATAAAACAGGAATCAGCCCCAAATTTAGTCAGAAGCTCCCCCTCCCTGGAATAGAGTCTGACATCCCTGGGGAGACTCTCAAAGGCGGCGTCCATCAAATCTGGGGGAATCCGCACCATCTGAGATCCGTGATCGACAAGAAATCCAGCAGAATCAAGTCGTGCCAGAACATTTTCGTCTGGCACGCAAAAACCAACTTCATATAGAATTTCTACTGATTTTTCGTGGACAAGATTGGCGATTTTTTCAGATGAATGAGTTTTTCTCATACGCATTCCCGTTGTGTCTCACCTAGTCCACTTATTTATTTAAGCGGTTGTTGATTGATGTGCGAACTTCGGAGGTTCAGCTTCGCCCCACCGGTAAGAGAGCTTGTGCATCTTTAGAATCATGAAAGACTGGGTGCGTACTACCCCCGGAATCTGTTGAAGTTTATTATTGAGGAACGAAACAAAATGCTCTCGGTCTTTGCAGAAAACTTCGGCGACCAGATCGAATTCTCCCGCGGCCTGAAACAAATAAGCAACTTCTGGCAATTTAGCGATCTCGTCGGCAATAGAGGAGATTAAGTTTGCTTTGACAGATATCCCGATCATCGCGGCCTCTTCCCACCCCATATCTTGAGGTTCAACAATGGCTACTACTTGCATTGTGCCATTGTCAGTGAGCTGCTTAACACGGCGCCGCACAGTCCCCTCTGTCGTACCTAATTCTGTGGCTATCTGCGTGAAGGGCATACGACCGTCATATTGGAGGAACGAAATGATTTCTCGATCAAGATCATCTAACACTATCGTATTTTAACGAAATTCGCAGAATTGTCAATATCATTTAGCGCTATTCGTCAAGTATTTAATAAAAATAGCGAATAACATCGATCTAATGCTTGGTTTCGTTTTTAGGCACTTCAGCTCACGCTTGGCACAATAAAGGGGTTCTTGCTTTTAATCCCCTGTATATTGTGGAGCAGGTCATCCTACCATACCAAACCCCCTGGTTATAGGTGCTGGCAGGTGACCGTTCCTTGAACCCTTGAAATAGCTCGGGGAAAAGAACTTCGTATCGCAGTTGCAGCTTGTCGTTAGACCTGGACGACGTCTTCCTTAACCAGCTTGGTATATTTGCCGCGCTCGTGCGTATCTAGTATACGTTTGCGGATGCGGAAACTTACCGGGGTGACTTCCAACAGGTCCTCATCCCCCAGGTATGCGATGGCCTCATCCAGGCTCATCTTGCGTGAAGGTGTCAGGCGTACTGTGATATCCCCGCGTGCTGCGCGCATATTGGTCAAATGCTTCTTCTTGCAGACGTTGACCGTCAAATCACCTGGACGTTGGTGTTCGCCTACAACCATACCCTGGTAGACGTCTACACCAGGTTCAATGAACAGGCCGCCGCGCTCTTCGGCGTTTTTCAATCCGTAGGTGGTGGTCACACCGGTCTCCCAGGATACCAACGAGCCGGTTGAGCGACCATTGATCGCCCCGATCTTGGGCAGGTAACCGTGAAATAGCGTGTGCATCACGCCAGCGCCGCGGGTGGCAGTCAAGAACTGGTAGCGGAAACCCAGCAGACCACGCGTCGGGACCACGAACTTAAGTAAGGCTCTGTTCTCTGCAGAATCTTGCATGTCGAGAATCTTCCCGCGTCTTGCCCCGAGCATTTCAACTACAATACCCACCGATTCGCTGTCGGTTTCAATAAACACTTCCTCAAACGGTTCCAAGATATTGCCTTGATCGTCCTGGCGCAGGATGACGTCCGGTCGAGATACCTGGAATTCGTAGCCTTCTCGCCGCATTGTCTCGATCAGGATTGCCAGGTGTAGTTCTCCGCGGCCAGAGACAAGGAAGGAATCGCTGCTTTCAGTTTCAGCGACCCGCAAGGCCACATTTGTACGCAGCTCCTCGAATAACCGTTCGCGCAGTTTGCGTGAAGTGCTCCAACGACCTTCTCGCCCGGAGAATGGTGATGTGTTGACACTGAAGGTCATCCGCACCGTGGGTTCTTCTACCCGTATAGTAGGGAGCGGGATGGGATGTTCTGGGTCTGCCAGGGTTTCTCCAATGGCGATGCCTTCCAAGCCTGCCAGGGCAACGATCTCCCCGGCCTCGGCACCATCGACTTCCACTTTCTGCAATCCCTCGTGGACATAGAGATAGCGGGCATTTTCTTGAAGCACTTGACCGTCGGTCTGGATACGCGCCAGACTCTGCCCGGTAGTAATCTTGCCAGCAAAAATCCGTCCCACTGCGGTAACGCCGCGGTATTCATCGTAACCCAGTGCGGTTACCAGCAATTGCAGTGGTGCCTCGGGGTCGACGCGCGGGGCAGGAATGTGGCGCAGGATTCCCTGAAAGAGCGGCTGCAGGTCAGGCCCTAATTCATCCGTCACGCCAGCCTGGGCGGTGACCGCGTTGGCGTAGATAACCGGGAAATCTGCCTGTTCGTCGCTGGCGCCCAATTCAATGAACAGGTCAAAGGTCTGGTTGAGCACACGTACCGGTTCAGAGTCTTTACGGTCGACCTTGTTGATCACAACGATCGCTCGGTGCCCCACTTCGAGGGCTTTCCTCAGCACAAAGCGTGTTTGTGGCTTTGGTCCTTCAGCGGCATCGACCAGCAGCAGCACACCGTCTACCATGTTCATCACCCGTTCCACTTCACCGCCGAAATCAGCGTGCCCGGGCGTATCAACGATGTTAATTTTCACCATCTGCTCGCTGAACTCGTCCCAAATTTCGATCGCTGTGTTCTTTGACAGTATGGTGATCCCGCGCTCCCGCTCAAGGTCGTTCGAATCCATCACCCGCTCCATAACTTGCTGGTTCTCGCGGAAGACGCGCGCTTGCTTGAGCAATCCATCCACCAGGGTGGTCTTGCCGTGGTCTACATGGGCGATGATGGCAATATTACGTAAGTCTGTCCGTTCAATCTGCATACTACCTTTCTCTTTTCCTAAACTCCAAAAAACCTGAAACACATAATGACCCCGGACTCAATGGCCGAGGTCATTTAGAACAGCGATCTATTTTATCGGATAGCTCGATTTTTGAGAAGGGGGGAAATTTCTCAAATAGCTCCTGTATTCCCCTTATTGTGTGACTCCGAATATAATTAAATCACAGGTAGGCTCAGCGTAATCCGGCGCTGTGATGCTGTAGAAAAGGATCAAGGGAGGATGAAAGGGCGGGTACGAAAGCTAATGGGGGTGGTGCTGGCGATCTTGCTGCTGGGGGTGCTCTTGCTGTGGTTTTCGCCGGCAGCCCGTAAAGTGAGCCTATACCAGGCGGGAGCTTCGGCGGCCAGCCGGGGCGACTGGAGCACGACCTTCGCCAGGTTCTATCAGCTGCACAGCCTGGACCCGGTCTACCGAGACGTCGAGCGACAAATGGGAGAGGCGGCCAGGCGCGTGTCGGCGGTATATACCGGGCAGCTGGACCTGAAGACCGAGGTCGCTTTGCTCCGCTGGCTCGCTGGGGCGGGTGAGATCGATATACTGGCGGAAGTGCTGGACCGCAGCACGGCTCTGATTCCTGCAGGTGAGTTCACCTTAGGCAGCCAAGGCATCCACTCGGATGAGTCCCCCCAGCGTGTGATCTACCTAGATAGCTATGAGATCGACCGCTATGAAGTGACCAATACCCAGTACCGCCGCTATCTGCGAATGACCGGGGGCGAGCTTTTTCGGAACTGGTTGAGCACCGGCTTCAAAACTGAACAGACCGATTGGCCGGTGACCGGGGTGAGCTGGCTGGAGGCCGCGGCATACTGTGATTGGGCCGGCAAGCGCCTGCCGAGCGAGGCAGAGTGGGAGAAAGCCTGCCATGGTCCTGATGGGAGGATTTACCCGTGGGGGGACGAATGGCAACCGGAAAACGCTAACACCGGTATACAAGGCTCGGCCTACTGGCCTCCTACTCTTGAAGCAATCTGGTCGCTGCTGGAGCTTGGGTCAGAGGGCGAAGGCTACCCGCGACCGCAACCGGTCGGCAGCTACCCGCAGGGTGCTAGCGGATACGGTATACTGGATATGGCGGGCAATGCATCCGAATGGGTGCAGGACTGGTACAGCTGGGAAGGCTACCAGAACCTGCCACAGAGCAACCCGATGGGCGAAGGACCACCCTGGAACCACTCGGTGCGCGGCAGCGGCTGGGTTGACAGGGATGGAGGGCAAGACATTGTGGCAAACCTGAGCCGCTGCGCCAAACGCAACTCCTCGCACACATCGAATGACCCAAGGCTGGGATTCCGCTGCGCTAGATCGGTCGAGCAATAGCTTCTCGGAGAGCGGACTGGTCAAAATTATGGGCAACAGCACATCGCTTGATCGTGAAGATCAAGGTAGAATATACTGATTTTGGCAATGAAGATATTCAAAGAATTTGGAAGGACCATATGCAATTAACCATCAATGGTCAGGCTTATGATGTTGACGATGAGCCTGACAAGCTTCTTCTGTGGGTGCTGCGTGATGAGCTTGGCTTAACCGGTACCAAATTTGGCTGTGGGATTGGCATGTGCGGCTCGTGCACAGTGCATCTGGATAATTCTCCAGTCCGCGCATGCATAACCATGTTGTCCGCCGCGAATGGCAAAGAAGTGCGCACGATCGAGGGGTTGGCGGAAACAGATACCAGCGGAAAACCTGTGCTGCACCCGGTACAGCAGGCCTTTCTGGATGAGCAGGTGCCGCAGTGCTCATGGTGTATGTCTGGACAGATGATGACTGCCGCAGCCTTATTGAATCAGAACCCCAACCCAGGTGCGGAGGAAATCCTTCAGGCGATGAACAACGTCTACTGCCGGTGCGGGACCTATTATCGCATCCGCAAGGCAGTAGCTCGCGCAGCAGAACTGACGGCGCTTCCGGGGAGCGAGAGAGCATGAGCGAGCAGACTAACCCCCCAAAACGAAGGCGTCTGAGCAGGCGTAATTTCCTGATTATGCTTGGTGTGGGTGCTACCGGGCTATATATCGGGGTCAGGCTGGGCACGCCGCCGTTACGCCTGAGGCTGGCAGAATTTCTGGAAGAGTCGGGCGGACCCCCTACAAATCTTGATGCCCCTCCGGATGCCTGGTTTGAAATCCTGCCAGACAATATGGTGAACCTTTACCTGCCGAAATCCGAGATGGGCCAGGGTGTGCACACCGGTCTGGCTCAGATTGCAGCGGAGGAGCTTGAAATTGACCTGGAGCAGATCCGGGTGCATCATGCAGCGACGGACCGGCTAGTAGACCCGGTTGCCACATCAGCCAGCAACACGATCTCTGGTTTGTATGTTCCTTTGTTGGAAGTGGCAGCCACGCTGCGAGAGTTGCTGCGCGCTGAGGCTGCCTTGCAGTTGAATACCCAACCCGAAAATCTTAACCTGGAAAACGGCGTTTTCAGGTTGAAATCAGATCCCAGCCAGCAGCGTACATATGGCGACCTGTTTACGTCAGCAGGTGAATGGGAGATACCCGAATCCCCGCCCGCGCTCAAGCCACCCAGCCAGTATCGTACTATCGGTCAGCCGCTGCCGCGCGTAGATTTACCTGCAAAGATCACCGGTCAGGCGATTTACGGATTCGATGTGCGTGTGCCGGGAATGCTGTATGGTGCTGTCGCTCGCCCCGAGACTATCGATGGCAAGTTGAGGAGCGCTGCTCCGGGTCAGGCCGAAAGTCAACCCGGGGTTGTGCATGTTGTGGCAGATGACGATTTCGCCGGGGTGGTGGCCGAGTCGCGCGAGCAGGCTTATACTGCGCTGTCTCAGATGCAGCTGGAATGGGACGTTGGAAGGCTATGGCAGCAGCAGGAAATTGAGGCTATGGTCATGGTAGGCAAAGGCCAGGGCGTGGTGATCCAGAAAGAAGGCAACCTGGATCAGGCGCTCGCTCGCGGCAGGTTGGTCGAAGCTGAATACCGCACCCCGATGGCTTACCACGCCTATTTAGAGCCTCTGGCTGCTGTTGCTGATGTGCGGACCGAAAAGGTGGAAGTCTGGGCTTCGACACAGGCGGCTAACCGCCTGCGCAGTGCGGTTGCGGATGCCATTGGGCGAAAGGAAGAAGAGGTTGTCATCCATCCCGTCTACCTGGGAGGTGGGTTCGGGCGCAAGATAGATGAGCGGGCCGCAGTGGATGCGGCTCGCTTATCGCAGGCTGCGGGTAAACCGGTGCAGGTGGCGATGAGCCGCCCGGAAGACTTCCGCAGCGGTTTTGTACGTCCGCCCACGCATCATATCCTGCGTGGCAGCCTGGCTGAGGATGGGAATCTGCTGGCGCTAGAGCACCAGGCAGCCAGTGGGGAGGTCGCCTTTGCCTTCCTACCCGGTGCAGTTAGCAGACTCCTGGGTGCCGATTTCGGCTCATATCGTGGGGCTACCATCAATTATGAGGTGCAGAATATCCAGACCACAGCCTGGCTGGTGAAATTACCGGTACAAACCGGCTGGTGGCGCGGGTTGGGTCTGATGGCCAATACCTTTGCAGTGGAGAGTTTCATCGATGAACTGGCTGCAGCCGCCAATCTGGACCCGCTGGAATTCCGGTTGCGCCATCTGCCGGATAATGAAAAAGGGCAGAGAATTCGCGGTGCCCTGCAAGCGGCTGCTGAAAGGGCAAACTGGGGAGCAGCCCTGCCAGCCGGGCGCGTACATGGGCTTGCAATGAGTTACGATGTTAGCACAATAATTGTCGAAATTGCTGAGGTCTCCGTTGAGAATGGTCAGATTCGTGTTCACAAAGTGACCGCCGCTGCTGACCCTGGCATGGCTATCAATCCAGACAGTGTCAAAGCCCAGACGGAGGGCGCGATCACAATGGGCTTGAGCTCCACGTTGCTGGAGGAGGTGCTGATCGAAGACGGTGCATTCAAGGCGAGCAACTTCAGTGAGTATCCGCTGCTACGCAATTCCGACGCTCCGGATATCGATGTCCTGGTGCTCAACAGCCGCTCAACGCCTTCGGGTATGGGTGAACCGCCGATTGGTCCCATACCAGCCGCTGTGGCGAATGCGGTTTTTGCTGCCACGGGTCAGCGCTTGCGCCGTCTGCCCCTGAAGGTCAATTGACAGAGGAGCTTAACATTGACTGAAAATTCTATGCCAATTCAACCCAGAAATCGCACCGACGTGCTGTTTTTGTGGGGCGGTATACTCTTCAGCCTGATTTTTACCGGCCTGATCTGGTGGGCTGGGGGGCGCCTGGACGCTATTGAACTGCTGCCCGACCAGGGCGTCTCCTGGTACTATTGGAAGCTGCCAGAACCGACTTTCTGGACCCGGGCGACTGCCTGGACCTTTTATATTGTCCATCAGGTAGCTATCTGGGGGTTAATCTATTATGCCCAGAAAAACAAGCTGAAGTACAGCACCCGTTTGCACAAAGTGAACCTGATCGCATTAGGTACTAACGCCCTTTTTATCGCCCTGCACTTTATGCAAACGCATATCTGGTACGACGGTCTGGCGCAAGATGTGTCGATTTTCAGCTCGCAAGGCTCGGTGATTGTGCTGCTGGTATGGGTCATGTTGATGGAAAACCCGCGCAGGGGATTATTCTTTGGTAAGAAGGTGCCCATCTCGAAGGATGTCATCCGCTTTGCCCGCAAATATCACGGCTACTTTTTCGCCTGGGCGACCATTTACACCTTCTGGTATCACCCGATGGTCTCCACCAGCGGGCATCTGATCGGTTTCCTGTACATGTTCTTGCTGTTGCTGCAGGGCAGCCTGTTCTTCACCCGCATCCATATCAACAAGTGGTGGATGTTTGTCAACGAGTTCGCCGTGCTCGTACATGGAACACTGGTCGCGGTGATGCAGGGAAATGGGATCTGGCCAATGTTTGCCTTCGGTTTTGGGGGGATCTTTATCATCACCCAGATGCACGGACTGGGCTTATCGAGACTGGTCCGGTGGATACTCCTGTTCGTTTATATTGGCGCGGCCCTGTGGGTATATAGCGAACGCGGCTGGTCGAATCTAAACGAGATTATCCGCATCCCGGTGATTGACTATATCGCCATTCTGGTAATGGCTGGATTGTTCTGGCTGGGTCTGCGGCTGGCATACCTGATCCGTAGGCGGCAATCACCCGAGGCTGAGATCGCCGGTGCGTAGTAGACCGGTGTGAGGATGAGAAGAGCCATCTGGACCCTATAATTTCCATCTACTATCCAAACCAATTTGACCTGAGTCCAGATCCGGGACACATTCGCGTTGATCTTGGAACAAGGAGGCTGTCTAACCAATCTTTATAGACAGCCTCTAAATTATGGTATTCCCCAAATTACTAAGCGTTCCTGCCCCACCTTTGTCTGTACACTACCGTTGGGCATAATTATTTCCCGACCAGCCCCATCTCGACCAGCAGCTCGGCATTATAGATCGAGCCGCCGGCTGCCCCGCGTACTGTGTTGTGGGAGAGCACGGTGAATTTCAGGTGGAAAATCGGATCGGGACGCAGTCGCCCGACGACGGTGGTCATGCCTCCCCCGGTCATGCGGTCCAGGCGCGGCTGGGGACGGTCCGGTTCACCTCGCACCAGGATGGCGGGCTGCGGTGCCGATGGTAAACCCTGGCTGATGACAGGGCCCCTGTAGTCTGCCAGGGCACGGGCAGCCGCTTCTACTTCCACAGCGGTCTCACATTCCACGCTGACGCACACCGTGTGCCCGTCGCTGACTGCCACCCGGTTGGTGTGTGCAGAGATCAGGACATCCGACTCGGTCAGATGACCTTCGCCCAGCTCGCCTAACATCTTGCGCGGCTCCCATTCCACTTTAGATTCCTCCCCTTCGATATTGGGGATGATGTTATCGATAATGTCGAGGGATGGCACGCCGGGGTACCCGGCTCCGGAGAGTGCCTGTAAGGATACAGCCACCACCCGGCGCAGGCCGAAGGCAGACTGCAGCGCCTTGAGCGCTACGGTCAGACCGGCGCTGGTGCAGTTCGGGTTGGTGACGATGCAGCCCGACCAGCCCTGCTGGCGGCGTTGAGCCTCGACCAGGGCGGCGTGTTCCGCATTGACCTCAGGCAGCAGGATCGGAACGTACGGGTCACGGCGGTAAGCAGAGGCGTTGGAGCAGACTGTCACCCCGGCGTTGGCGAAGCGCGGCTCCAGGTCAAGAGCTTTGCCGGACGGCAGGGCTGAGAAAGCGACCTTAACCGCACCGGAGTCAGGATCGGAGGGGGAGACGATCATCCCGGCAGCCCAGGCAGGCATCGGCTGGGCGAGGACCCAGTGGCAGGCCTCTCCGTAAGGGCTGCCCACACTGCGGGCTGAACCGGTCAGCGCCACAACCTCGAACCAGGGGTGACCGTCCAGCAGCTGAACGAAGCGCTGCCCGACGCTGCCAGTTGCGCCAAGAACGGATACGGGGATACGATCTGACATTACCAGCTCCTTTTCATGCTCTACCATTTAATATCAGCCCGTGAACGGAACGAACTGCTGCTTCAGTGTCCTGGGAAGAAACGACCAGGCTGATCGATACTTCAGATGAGCCCTGGGCGATGGCGATCACATTGACCCCGCTGCTGCCCAGGGCGGTGAACAGGCGCCCAGCCACACCGGGGGTGTGGATCATCCCCACCCCGACGGCGGTAATAATAGAGACACCTTCGGTCGCCCAGACACGGTCGATATCGCCATCGGAGAGCTCGGCGGCAAAGGATTTTTCCAGGGCTGCCAGCACGCCATCGACTGACTCAACCGGCACGGCAAAGCAGATGGATTGCTCGGAAGAAGCCTGCGTAATGAGCGGAACACTGGTGCCGGTAGATGCCACCGCCCCAAACGTGCGCGCAGCCACGCCCGGAACGCCCAGCATGCCGCGCCCTTCGACGGTGACGAGCTTCTGATCACGTATGGCTGAGACTGCCTTGATGATCTCCGGCTCGTCGCGGCGCTTACCGTTACTGGCGGGGTCGTCGGGGATCAGACGCGTGCCGGGATGCTGCGGGTTGAAAGTGTTGCAGATACGTAACCCGATCCCGGCATCCACCAATGGGCGGATGGTTTTAGGGTGCAGCACCTTTGCGCCGTAATATGCCAGCTCCGCGATCTCGCGGTAGGTGATATAGGGTATCGTGCTGGCTTCAGATACCAGGCGGGGGTCGGCGCTCATCACCCCGTCCACGTCGGTCCAGATCCAGACATCGCTGGCGGGGAGTACGGCGCCCAGTATTCCTGCCGTGTAGTCGCTGCCGCCGCGCCCCAGTGTGGTTGTGATCCCATCCGGGGTGGCGGCGATGAAACCGGTAATCACCGGAACTTTGCCCTGTGCGAGTAAAGGTTCCAGCACTTCGTGCGTACACTGAGCTGTAGCGCTGAAATCGGGGTACGCGCTCTGGAAGCGGTCATCGGTGATGATCAGGCGTGTCGCTTCAACATATTGGGCCGGGACGGCGGCGCTTTCCAGGGCGGCGGCAAGCAGGCGGACGGACATGCGTTCGCCGAGCCCTGCGACGGCATCCAGGGCGCGCGGCGTGGCTTCACCCAGGATGGCAATCGCCCGGCACAGGCTGGTGAAGCTGCCGATCAGCTGGTCGATATCATACTTCACCTGAAGACACTGGTCGGGGTCAGATACCAGCTCATCGGCGATAATCCCATGCAGGTGGCGCAGGCGCAGCTCTCCTTGCTGGCTGGGCTCGAGTTCCCCCCTGGCTGCTTGACCGGCGCTGTCCAACAGCAGATTGGTGACGGTGGCGAGCGCCGAGACAACAACTACCACCCGCGGCCAGCTCTGCCGCGCCTGGCTGATAATCTGGACTGCCTGGCCCATCGCCTGGGGTGTGCCCATCGAGGTGCCGCCGAATTTCATCAACAGAGTTTCCTGCTGGTGTGTTCCGGTTGGTTTGATTTGGGCTTTTTGCATTTCAGCCTCCGTGGACAATTTGCCAAATTATCCTACCTGATTGTTTTGTAATGGGTCTTACGCATTCAGCAAGTAGACACTGTTTTATATGCCTCTACCTGCTCATACACCTGCCAGAATGGTGTCCTCCAGAGCGCTCAGATCTGGCGGCAGGGCTAGGGGGGGATCCATCTGCCCGGTGATGATATCCGGGTCTTTCAATCCATGACCGGTGCAGACCGCCACAATGCGCTTGCCGCGTGGGTCGATACTCCCTGACTCGACCTCAGAGGCCAGCCCGGCGAGTCCGGCGGCAGAAGCTGGCTCCACCCACAATCCCTCACTTGCCAGGCAGCGCTGCATATCCAGTATCTCGGCATCGCTGACAGCAATGATCTTCCCTCCGGACTCCCTGGCGGCTGCCAGGGCCTGATCGCTGCGCGCCGGTTTGCCGATGCGGATTGCGGTGGCAACTGTCTCCGGCTTATCTACCGGGTGCCCAAGCACAAGTGGAGCAGCTCCGGCGGCCTGCACGCCAAGGATACGGGGTATCCCCGAGCTTTTGATGGCATCGTACTGCTGGAATCCCATCCAGTAGGCAGTGATGTTGCCAGCGTTGCCGACCGGCAGGCAGAAAAGGTCCGGGGCACCCTCAAGGGTATCGCAGATTTCGAAGGCGGCAGTTTTCTGCCCCTCCAGACGGTAGGGGTTGAGCGAGTTTACCAGGGCAATCTTGTGCAGGCGGGTGATTTCTACCACCAGAGCCAGCGCGTCGTCGAAAGAGCCATCGATCTGGATCACCTGCGCCCCGTAGGCTACAGCTCCTGCCAGCTTACCGGCGGCCACCTTGCCCTGGGGGATGAGCACGATACTTCGCAGCCCAGCGCGGGCGGCATATGCGGCAGCGGATGCAGCCGTATTGCCGGTGGAAGCGCAGATAACTGCCCTGGCACGGCGACCGACAGCTTCGCTTATGGCCACTGTCATACCGCGGTCTTTGAACGACCCGGTCGGGTTAAGCCCCTCGTATTTTGCGTAAAGCTCGAATCCCCCTCCCAGCGCCTGTGCCAGACGCGGCAGAGGGATTAGCGGGGTATCCCCTTCCAGCAGGGTGATCGTGCCGGTATGCTCGGGGATATCTAACAGCGAGCGGTAGCGATGCAGGACGCCTTGATACGTCATATAGCTGCTCCTCGGGTTGCCAGACCAATTAACGAACAACGCCCCAAGGGCGGGGCGCTTGTGTGCTGGTACAGCCGGAAGGTAGTGGCTTTAGATATCTGCCAACGCGCCAATGCCCAGGGGAATTGCCCGGGTAGTTGTGGTAGTCGTTACCTGGTAGATGGCGCGCATGTTTGGGTTCATAGTTGGGCGCAACTATACCACCGGATCAGGAGTTGGTCAAGGACGAATGATGGGTTGACTGCCAAACCAGCAGAAACATGGAACGCATACTAATGGGCAGGCATGCTATAATCGCGGCTTAATTCGATGAATTCCGGTTATCCTACCTTTAAAGAGATCTTGCGTTTATCCATCTCCGAGCCGATCACCTGGCTGGCGGGGGCGGATGCTGCAACGCGCCCGGTGCGTTGGATCGCCAGCTCAGCTGCCGAAGCGCAGGCAGGGGATATCCTGCTGCTGCCGGCGACCGAGCTTAACGGCGAGCTCATCCGGCGTGCAGTCGAGCAGGGAGCAGCGGCTTTGCTGCTAGTCGGAGAATGTGAGCCACCGGGAGACACCCCCGAGCATGAGCTAACCATTGCAGCCATCCCGAACACGGCAGGCGACCTGCGGGAGATCCAGCGTCTGATCTTGACCGTACTGGTCAATCAGCGCGCTGCTTTGATCGAGAGGGGGGTGCGGGTGCACGTACAGCTCTCCCAGTTAGAGGCAGAGGGGAAAGGACTCTCCGGTCTGGCAAGGGCGATGAGTGAAATTGCCGGGCGAGGCGTGCTGGTTCAGGATAAGCGTGGTCAGGTACTGGCGGAGCATCCTTCCTCCACACTGCTGACGATCTGGGGGGACGTTTTGAAGCAGATGAGTGACCTGGAGAGCTTGCCGGAATTGCTGACCGACCGAAAAGGCGCTGGCAGTCAGGCAGCCATCCACCGGCAGAAAGTGCCCGGCGGGCTGGAACGGATGGTGACACCGATCGTGGTCGGTGAGATCGCCCGCGGTTATCTGTCTCTGGTGGGGCTGGAGGGTGAATTCGACGAGCTGGATCACCTGGTTCTGGATCAAGGGAGCATGGTGTGCGCAATCGAGATGGCACGCAACAAAGCCATCCGGGAGGCAGAAAAACGCCTGAAAGGCGACCTGCTGACAGCCTTGCTGCAAGGCGATATGCCTGCCCGTGACGCTGCGCTGTGGGTGGAGCAAATGGGCCTGGATTTGAATCAGGCGCATACAGCCCTGCGCTTTGCTTGGGATGGGGCAGCGCCGCCCTCCCGGCGTCGGCTGGAAACGCTGGTGCACGGAGAAGTCGCCCGCCTGGGTGTGCATGTCATCCTCAGCCCGATGGGCTCAGAGCTGGTCTGCTTCTGCCAGGACTCCCCGGAGAGCAAACGCCCCGAACAGGTGCTGGCGCTGGGCAGGGCTGTACTTACGCAGGGTGCGATGGAGCACCCGCAGGTCCCCTGCCGCTGCGGGGTCGGTGCGCGGGCTCTCTCCCTGGATGGCTGGCGTACTTCTTTCCGGGAGGCCGGTCAGGCGCTCGAGCTGGCGCGCCGCCTGGGCAAGCAAACTCCGCTTTATTACCCGGAGCTATCCGTTTACCGGCTGCTGTTCCAGCTGGAATACAGCCCTGAGATCATCACCTTCCAGGAAGAGATGTTAGGCGCTTTGCTGGAGCACGATGGAGTGGGCGAGCTTATTCACACCCTGGAAGCCTACTTCGAGCATAACGGCAATTTATCACAGGCTGCTGAGGCGCTCTTCATACACCGCAATACGTTGATCTACCGCATGGAGCGTATCGAATCGATAACCAACCTGGACCTGGATAATCCTGAAGAGCGATTGGCGACCCAACTGGCTCTGCGCATCTTCCGCATGCTGGGCAGCAAGGGGGAACCGCCCGGGTAGCGCGCAGTTAGGGAGTATCTCCAGTACTTACGTGTTTTTCTGCTCTCCTGAGACCATATCGAGGTCGTTTGGTCATATTACACAACATCACCTATCGATTTTTTGGCATATCTGACAATAGACAAAAAGGACGGGATTTTGTACACTAGGGCAACTTATCTGCTTGGAGAGGGCATTTAAGCATTATGACACTATTCTTCTTGTTCATTATCCTGGTTATTGTCCTGGTTCTCATCCTTGGGATTGAGAACCCATCACACGTTGCGGCAGCCAGGATCAAGGTGAGAAACCGGAAATAAGGCTAAAACTCGAAGAACGATTACGGGGCTGCCAACAAGGGCAGCCCCGTTTTGTTCTAAGGTGTGTGAGAGATTATGCGATCCGACCAGATCAAGCGAGGCTTCGAGAGGGCACCCCACCGTGCGCTTTTGAAAGCGACCGGGGTGAGGGATGAAGATTTCGATAAGCCCTTTGTCGCGATTGTCAACTCGTACGTGGACATCGTCCCGGGACATGTCCACCTGCAGGATTTCGGTCGCCGGGTGAAGGATGCTGTGCGGGCAGCTGGCGGAGTGCCGTTCGAATTCAACACCATTGGGGTGGATGATGGCATTGCCATGGGACACGCGGGGATGAAATTCAGTCTCCCATCCCGGGAATTGATCGCCGACAGCGTCGAGACGATGATCCAGGCACACCAGTTCGACGGTATGGTCTGCATTCCCAACTGCGACAAGATCGTGCCGGGGATGATCATGGCTGCACTGCGGGTTGATATCCCTGCCATCTTCGTGTCAGGCGGCCCGATGGCTGCCGGAAAGACCCCGCAAGGAGAGACGATCGACCTGATCTCGGTGTTCGAAGGCGTGGGCGCGTACCGGGCCGGGAAGATCGATGCGAGTCGTCTGAAAACCCTGGAAGATTACGCCTGCCCTACATGCGGGTCCTGCTCGGGTCTGTTCACTGCCAATTCGATGAACTGCCTGCTGGAGGTGCTGGGTCTGGCGCTGCCCTATAACGGCTCGGCGCTGGCGTTGAGTAGCGAGAGAGAAGCGCTGGCGCAGCGGGCAGCCGGGCAGATCCTGCAGCTGATCGAAGCAGACCTTTCGCCGCGCAAATTGGTAACCACAGAAGTGATCGACGATGCTTTCGCCCTGGATATGGCGATGGGCGGCAGCACGAACACTGTGCTGCACACGCTGGCATTTGCCCACGAGGCCGGGGTGGACTACCCACTGGATCGGATCAACGCAATCGCCGACCGGGTCCCTTACCTGAGCAAAGTCAGTCCATCGGGACCATGGCACATGGAGGATGTGCACCGTGCGGGTGGTATCCCGGCGATCCTGAATGAGATTGCTCGTTCGGGAAATACCCTGCACCTTGACCGCCCCACCGTATCCGGGATGACGTTGAGAGAATCGATCGCCGGGATGACCGTGCAGGATTATGAGGTTATTCGTCCGGTTGAGAACCCGCACAGCAGCGTGGGCGGTCTTTCCGTACTGTTCGGTAATCTTGCCCCCCAGGGCAGCGTTATCAAAGTGGGTGGTGTGGCAGCTCACATCCGCCGCTTTTCCGGTCCGGCACGTATTTACGACAGCCAGGAAGCTGCCATGGCTGGCATACTGGACAGGCAGGTGCAGCCAGGTGAAGTGGTGGTCATCCGCTACGAAGGTCCGCGCGGTGGACCAGGGATGCAGGAGATGCTCGCTCCCACCTCTGCCATTATGGGGCTGGGTTTGGGTGAAAAGGTCGCCCTGATCACGGATGGACGTTTTTCGGGCGGCACGCGCGGTGTCTGCATCGGGCATATCAGCCCGGAAGCAGCCGCTGGTGGGCCAATCGCAGCCGTGCAGGAAGGGGATTTGATTGAGATCGATCTGGAAGCCCGCACGCTGTATGTGCACCTGTCCGAAGAACAGATCGGGGAGCGGCTGGCTGCCCTGCCGCCGTTCACCCCCCGCACTCAGAGCGCCTGGCTAAGCCGTTATTCCCGCATGGTTACCAGTGCCAGCCAGGGTGCCGTATTGTTATAGATGACCGCTGAAGGAGCGATAGGAGGAGAATACTTATGATAAAAGCTGGTGCAGAAATCCTTTGGGAGTGTATGGTCCGCGAGGGGGTTGAGATTGTATTCGGCTATCCGGGCGGTGCGAATATGCCGATCTACGATGCCATGTTGAGCTATCCAGTACACCATGTCCTGGTGCGGCACGAGCAGGGGGCAGCGCATATGGCGGATGGCTATGCGCGCGCTTCGGGCAAGGTTGGCGTGGCGATGGCAACCTCCGGCCCAGGAGCAACCAACCTGGTGACCGGTATCGCCACAGCGATGATGGATTCTTCTCCGATCGTTTGCATCACCGGGCAGGTGCACGCCCACCTGATCGGAGGTGATGCATTCCAGGAGACGGACGTGACCGGCATCACTCTGCCGATCACCAAGCACAACTACCTGATCACGCGGGTAGATGAGATCGCGGAAGTCGTGCGGGAGGCATTCTACATCGCCCGCAGCGGTCGCCCGGGACCGGTGCTGATCGACATCTGCAAGAACGCCCAGATCGAAAAGATAGACTACGAGTATCCGGAAAATATCAGCCTGCCGGGCTACAAACCCCCAGCCCACGCTCCGCAATCGG
The DNA here is from genome assembly GCA_032124675.1 of Chloroflexota bacterium. Classification (GTDB taxonomy): domain Bacteria; phylum Chloroflexota; class Anaerolineae; order Anaerolineales; family UBA4823; genus JAQBDA01. The sequence goes on along the minus strand of JAQBDA010000168.1, from coordinate 8,505 downwards.
CGCTGCAGAAGGCTGCCGAAATCGTCAATCAGGCAGAGAGACCGGTCATCCTGGCCGGGCATGGGGTGATGCTCTCCGGGGCTATGGAAGAGCTGCGTAGCTTTGCAGAGCAGACCGGCACACCGGTTGCCTGCACCTTGCTGGGGTTGGGCAGCCTGCCTGCTTCCCACCCGCTTAATCTGGGTATGATGGGGATGCACGGTGAGGCTTACTGCAATATGGCAATCCAGAACGCCGACCTGCTGCTGGCATTCGGCATGCGCTTCGACGACAGGGTAACTGGCAACCTGCGCAACTACGCCCCGCGGGCGCGCAAGATACATGTCGAGATCGACCCATCCGAGATTGACAAGAATGTGTCGGTAGACGTCTCGCTGATTGGTGACCTGCGCACTGTGCTGACCGATCTCTCCCCGCTGGTCGGTGTCCAGGAGCACAAGATGTGGCGGGCAGAGATCGAGGAATGGCGCATGGAGAGTAATCTGCGCGATATTCAGTCTTGGCCGGATGATGGCAAGTTGCACGTGCCGCACGTAGTGCGCGATATCTGGCAGGCGACCAGTGGGGATTCCATTTTGACCACCGATGTCGGACAGCACCAGATGTGGACGGCGCAGTATTACCCCTTCGAGCGACCTTACCGGCTAATCACCTCTGGAGGTGCTGGAACGATGGGGTTCGGGCTGCCCTCCGCAATCGGCGCCTGGTTCGCATACCCCGAGCGTGAGGTGTGGACGATCGTCGGGGATGGCGGCTTTCAGATGACTCAGGCAGAGCTTTCGACAGCTGTGCAGGAAGGCGCCAACGTCAAGATCGCGATCATGAACAATAACTTCCTGGGGATGGTGCGGCAGTGGCAGGAGTTCTTCTTCGAGAAGCGTTATTCGGCGGTCGAGATGCGCACTCCAGATTTTATAAAGATCGCCGAGGCGCATGGTATACCTGCCAGGCATGTCAGCGAACCGGATGGAGTTCTGCCGGCAATCGAGTTTGCCCAGCAAACACCTGGACCGGTTCTGATCGAGTTCAAAGTGGAAAAAGAGGAAGCTGTTTACCCAATGGTTCCAGCCGGAGCTGACCTGGATGCAATGATCCGCCGCCCGCTGCGCCAGGCACTGCCAGCCGATTGACCATACACGAGGAGGTTGAAATGCAACATACCTTAATTGCCCTGGTCGAAAATAAACCCGGCGTGCTCAACCGGGTCGCATCCCTGTTTCGCCGCCGCAATTTCAATATCGAGTCCTTGAATGTCGGACAGACTGAAAACCCGGATATCTCACGAATGACGATTGTGGTGGACAACGAGGCAGTTGGAGCCCGCAAAGTCGAGGCCAATCTATATAAGCTGGTCAACGTGATTGACGTGCAGGATGTCACCAACCAGCCCACCGTCACGCGTGACCTGGCTTTGATTAAAGTGAAAGCCAATCCAGAAGACCGGGCGGAAATATCCAACCTGGCATCCATCTTCCGGGCTAAGATCGTTGATGTCGCTGCTGACTCGGTGATCGTCGAGATCACCGGGACAGAGGACAAAATCGAAAGCCTGCTCGAGCTGCTGAAACCCATCGGGATCATGGAAATGGTGCGCACAGGGCAGGTTGCCATGATGCGCGGCAACGCTCTCGGGGTGAGATACACACCGGGTGCGAACGGACACAATCGTATTTGACCAATTGGAGAATATTTATATGCTGAAAATCTATTATGACAACGATGCCGACCCGGCGCTGGTACGCAGTAAAAAAGTTGCTGTAATGGGCTACGGGTCACAGGGGCACGCACACGCATTGAACCTGCGTGACAGCGGAGTGGAAGTGATGGTCGGTCTTAAGGAAGGCAGCAAGTCCTGGGATAAAGCTGTATCCGCTGGGGTCAAGGTAGCAACCGTCGATAAGGCTGCTGACTGGGCAGACACGATCATGGTGCTGGCACCGGATACCGTCCAGCCGGCGATGTACGTTGAGCAGATCGCCCCTTACCTCAAGCCCGGCAAGACGCTCATGTTCGCCCATGGTTTCAACATCCGCTACGGCACGATCGTCCCCCCTGAAGATGTAGATGTGAGCATGGTAGCGCCCAAATCCCCCGGGCACCGGGTGCGGGAGATCTATATGGAAGGCGGAGGCACGCCCTCGCTGCTGGCTGTCCATCAGGATGCCAGCGGGCAGGCAATGGCGAACGCGATCTCGTACGGTTATGCGTTGGGTGCCACGCGCGCCGGTCTGGTAGAAACCACATTCGCCGAAGAGACGGAGACAGACCTGTTCGGCGAGCAGGCCGTGCTGTGCGGCGGCGTTACGGCGTTGGTCAAGGCAGCCTTCGAGACCCTGGTCGAAGCCGGTTACCAGCCGGCGCTGGCCTATTTCGAGGTGATGCACGAGCTGAAGTTGATCGTTGACCTGATGTACCGGGGCGGGATGAACTTCATGCGTTATTCCGTGTCGGATACCGCCGAATACGGCGACTATTACGCCGGTCCGAAGATCATCACCGAGGAAACCCGCTTCACCATGTCTCAGCTGCTGAAGGATATCCAGGATGGCAGCTTTGCCCAGGTGTGGATCGAGGAGAACAAACAGGGACGCCCATGGTTCAACGAGCAGCGGAAGAAGGAGCAGAACCACATGATCGAGAACGTCGGCGCTGAACTGCGGGAGATGATGCCATTCATCAACCCGGTGACGGTCCTGCCAGGAGAGTAGTTATGAACGCAAATTATGTCCATATCTTCGACACTACGCTGCGAGACGGCGAGCAGTCTCCAGGGGCGAGCCTGACTTCGGCTGAGAAGCTGGAGATCGCCCGCATCCTGGCGCGCCTGGGTGTGGATGTGATCGAGGCCGGCTTCCCGGCTGCTTCGCCAGATGACCTGGAAGGTGTGCAGCGCATCGCGAAGGAAGTGGGAAACCCGCTGCCCGGAGATATGGAGCTGACCCGCCAGGTGCCGGTCATCTGCGGACTGGCGCGAGCCAACAAAGCGGATATCGATACCGCCTGGCAGGCGGTGCAGTATGCGGCGCGCCCGCGCATCCACACATTTTTGGCGACATCGCCAATCCATATGCGCTATAAGCTGCGCATGGACCCGGAAGATGTCGTGGAGCGGGTAAGAGAGATGGTGGCCTTCGCCAGGTCGCTGTGTGAGGATGTAGAATTCTCTCCGGAGGATGCCGGGCGTAGCGACCCCGAGTTCTTGTACTACGTCCTGGGTGAAGCGATCAAGGCCGGAGCGAGCACGCTGAATATCCCGGACACAGTCGGGTACACCACCCCGGAAGAGTTTGGCGGGATGATCTCCGGGATCCTGGCGCACACCCCGGGGATCAAGGACATCGTGCTATCGGTGCACACCCACGATGACCTGGGTCTGGCGACTGCCAATGCGTTGGCAGGGATCAGCGCCGGAGCGCGGCAGGTGGAGGTTACGGTCAACGGCATCGGAGAGCGCGCCGGGAACACTTCCCTGGAGGAAGTTGTGATGACCTTGCATACCAGGCGGGCGATCTTCGGTCTGGAGACGGGTATCGACACAACTCAGATCGCACGTGCCAGCCGGATGGTTTCCAATTACACGGGTATCCCGGTGCAGCCCAATAAAGCCATCGTCGGTTCGAACGCTTTTGCCCACGAGGCCGGCATCCACCAGGACGGCATGCTGAAGAATGAAAACACATATGAGATCATGAAACCCGAGACGGTAGGGGTAAACCGCTCGCGCTTGGTGCTGGGGAAACACTCCGGGAGGCATGCACTAAAAGTCCATCTGGAAGAGATGGGCTACGATCTATCACAGGAGGAAATCGATCTGGCGTTCGAGCGCTATAAACAGCTGGCAGATAAGAAGAAAGTGATCACCGATGCAGACCTGGAAGCCCTGGTAGAAGACCAGGTCTACCAGTCGCAGGAAATATACAGCCTGGATGGGCTGCAGGTGGCATGCGGGACGATGGGCATGCCAACCGCCACCGTCCGGCTGCGCGGCCCGGACGGCAAGCAGCTGGTTCATGCTGCTGTTGGTACAGGGCCGGTGCACGCTGCTTACCAGGCGGTTGATGCCCTGGTGGGAGTGAAGGCTGCCTTGCTCGAGTTCAATGTCCACGCAGTCACGGAGGGAATCGACGCTCTGGGGGAGGTCACGGTTCGCCTGCAAGCCGATAACGGCTCGTCGTTTCAAAGGACCTCACCGCAAAATGGGAGGGTGCATACCCGCACCTATGGAGGCTATGGAGCGGATACGGACATTATCGTTGCAAGTGTCAAGGCGTATCTGTCAGCACTGAACAAATACCTGCACTCGGTCGGCTTTCACCGGCCACCGGAAGCGCAGGCAGAAATTGAAATGAAGGTTGCTTAAAAGAAAGGAGAATGCGTACATGGATACATCGAGAGGATCCTCCGATCAACCGCTTTCCACTGACCAATCAACACAGGACTGGCTGTTCGATGCGTTCTGTGAGCCGCGCACCATGCCGACTGGCTGGGATCTCTCCGAGATGAACGGCAGCCGGGCGGCAGTGGGCGGAAGCGGTCCAGCTTCGGCAGCGGCAGAACCTGTAGCTGAAAGTATCAAGCATGAAGAATTTGGGGCGGGGCTGCATATTTTTTATCTCAACCCATTCCCCGAGCCCAGGACCTATCCGGTTTATTGGGACCTTTGCCGTTGACGATGGGCACAGCGCGCACCCTGTTCGATAAGATCTGGGACCGCCATCTCGTTCACCAGGTGCCAGATGCCCCTACGATCCTGTATATCGACCTTCATCTCGTCCACGAGGTCACTTCGCCGCAGGCATTCGATGGTTTGAGGGCAAAAGGTCTGCGTGTGCGCCGGCCTCAGCGCACGGTAGCAACCATGGACCACTCGTCACCGACCACCAGCTTATCCCTCCCGCTGGCGGATGACATGGCTGTCCGCCAGCTGCGCCAGCTCCAGCTGAACTGCGAGGAGTTCGGCATCCCCCTGTACGACCTGGAAAGCCCGCAGCGCGGCATCGTTCATGTGATCGGACCGGAGCTGGGTCTCACCCAGCCGGGGATGACGATTGTGTGCGGCGACAGCCACACTGCCACCCATGGAGCGTTCGGTGCGCTTGCTTTCGGCATTGGTACCAGCGAGGTGGAGCATGTCCTGGCTACGCAGTGTCTGCTGCAGTACCGCCCGCAGACCTGCCAGGTGAATTTCACCGGAAGGCTGCCGGAGGGAGTGACTGCCAAAGATATGATCCTGGCATTGATCGCCGAGATCGGGATTGGCGGCGGCACAGGGCATGTGTTCGAGTACTGTGGGACAGCAGTCCAGGCGCTCAGCATGGAAGAGCGCATGACGCTGTGCAATATGACCATCGAGGCCGGCGCCAGGGCAGGCATGGTCGCGCCGGACGAGACCACGTTCGAGTATCTGGCCGGCAGACCGTACGCTCCATTAGGCGCAGGCTGGGATGAGGCACTGGCATACTGGCGCACTCTGCCCTCTGACGCAGGTGCGGTGTACGACAAGACCATCACGCTGGATGTCTCCGCTCTGGAGCCGATGATCACCTACGGCACTAACCCCGGGATGGGGGTTCCGATCAGCCAGGCAGTCCCCGATCCGCGGGATGAGCCTGACCCGGTGAAACGGGCAGCTCTAGAAAAGGCGCTGCGCTATATGGACTTGCCGGGAGGGCGCAGCTTGCTGGGGCACCCGGTAGATGTGGTCTTTATCGGCAGCTGCACCAACTCGCGCATCTCCGACCTGCGCCAGGCGGCAGCCGTGCTGGATGGTCACCGGGTAGCGGATACCGTCCGCCTGGTAGTCGTCCCCGGCTCGGAGAGTGTACGCCGCCAGGCGGAAGCTGAGGGGCTGGACCGGGTTTTCACGCAGGCCGGCGGCGAGTGGCGATATTCTGGGTGCAGCATGTGTATTGCCATGAACGGTGATGCGCTTCAGCCCGGGCAGTACGCGGTGAGTACCAGCAACCGAAATTTCGAGGGACGGCAGGGTCCCGGTGGGCGCACATTCCTGAGCAGCCCGCTTACCGCGGCTGCCTCAGCGATAACAGGGCAGGTGAGCGACCCGCGCAGGGTGGCCGTCAGTTAAAACTACTCGAGATAATTATAAGAAAAAGGTGAGGCTGCCCGCCATTCAATATGCAATCACTTCAAACACTTACCTCCTGCATCATTCCACTGCTGACTCGCGATGTGGATACCGACCAGATCATTCCAGCCCGCTATCTGAAAGTGACCGATAAGAATGGGCTGGCAGAGGGGCTGTTCTACGGCTGGCGCTACCGGGGAAATGGCAGCCCAAACCCTGATTTTCCACTCAACCAGGAAAAATACCAGGGCTGTCAGATCCTGCTGGCAGGGGATAACTTTGGCTGCGGATCGTCACGTGAACACGCCCCCTGGGCGCTGATGGGCTGGGGCATCCGGACGATCATCAGCACCTCATTCGCCGATATCTTCCGCAACAATGCTCTGAAGAACGGCTTGCTGCCGGTGATAGTGGATGGTGACACCCACCAATACCTCACCAGTCTGGTGGGGGCTGAGGTACTGGTATCAGCGACGATTGACCTAGCAGAGCAAACACTGAGGCTGGCGGATGGATTCCAGACCGGATTCCCGATCGACCCGTTCAGCAAAACCTGCCTGCTCGAAGGCGTGGACCAATTGGGCTACCTGGTCAAATACGAATCCCGGATTGCCGAATACGAAATGCAGCATGCAGAAGGATGAGCGAAGGAGGGCAAAGATGAGCCAGATTTATTTATACGATACCACCCTGCGGGATGGCGCGCAGCGTGAGGGAATCTCGTATTCCGTCGACGATAAGTTGAAAATTGCCAGACGATTGGACGAATTCGGCGTGCATTATATTGAAGGCGGCTGGCCGGGCTCCAACCCGAAGGACGCAGCTTTCTTTGAGGGTGTGCGCGACATGACTTTCCGCAATGCCAGGGTAACGGCTTTTGGATCGACGATGAAGAAAGACTCCCGCCCTGAAGAAGACCCGAACTTGCAGGCTCTGCTGGCAGCCGAGACATCCGTGGTTACCCTGGTCGGCAAGAGCTGGGACCTGCATGTGTTTGATGTCCTGGAAACTACACTGGAAGAGAACCTGGCAATGATCGGCCAGAGCGTGGCGTATATCAAAGCTCAGGAGAAAGAGGTGATCTATGACGCTGAACATTTCTTCGATGGCTATAAAGCCACCCCGGACTATACGCTGGAGACGCTGAAGGCTGCTGCTGATGCTGGCGCGGACGCCATAGTTTTGTGCGACACCAACGGTGGAACGATGCCATGGGAGGTCGAGGAAATCGTCCGCATTGTGGGTTCCAAATTCAATATGACCATTGGCATCCACACACACGATGACAGCGGCTGCGGCGTAGCGAACACTCTGGCCGCGGTAAGGGCTGGGGCAACACACGTACAGGGCACGATAAATGGCTACGGTGAGCGGGTAGGGAATGCTAACCTGTGCACCATCATCCCCGATTTGCAGCTCAAGATGGGTAAGATTTGTGTTCCTGCAGGGAACTTATCCCAGCTTACCCAGCTATCGTACTATGTTGCAGAGGTTGCAAACCTTCCACAGGATAAACACAAGCCATTCGTTGGAGCCAGCGCATTCGCCCATAAAGGTGGTATCCATGTGGCCGCAGTGCTGAAGAATGAAGATTCTTACCAGCATATAGACCCTGCCCTGGTAGGCAATGAAAGGCGCACGGTAGTATCGGAGCTATCCGGCCGCGGTAATGTACTGGATAAATCACGCGAGTTTGGGCTGGATGTCAGCTCAGAGCAGGCGCGCGATGTGCTGGCACAGATCAAATCTCTCGAGGCGCAGGGTTTCACCTTCGAGAGCGCTGAAGGGTCGGTCAGCGTGCTGCTGAACCGGCTGCAATCGGATTACCAGCCGCCGTTCGAGCTGATCGATTTCATGGTGGTGGTCGAACACAGACAGGGGCGCGGTATACTGGCGGAGGCGACGGTGAAGGTGCGCGTGGGCGAGCGGGTGATCCATACCGCTGCCGAGGGCAACGGTCCGGTCAGCGCGCTGGACGCGGCCTTGCGCAAGGCGCTGTTAGATGTATATCCCGCCCTGGCGCATGTCCGGCTGGATGACTACAAAGTGCGCATCCTGGACAGCGAGCACGGCACCGCAGCCGCGGTACGGGTGCTGATTGATACGAAAAACGGCACCCGCCGCTGGAGCACGGTTGGAGCCAGCACCAATATCATCGAGGCCAGCTGGCGAGCAATAGCAGACAGCTTGGAATACGCAGTGCTGAACGGTGCCGAGAAGAAAACCGAACAGAACAGGTGAGTTATGGAAGCAAAAATCGTCCTTCTTCCCGGTGATGGCATTGGTCCGGAAGTGGTAAACGCGGCGGTTCTAGTGCTGCAGGCGGTTGCCACCGCATTCGGACACGAATTCGAGCTGCAGGAGTATATGCTCGGCGGGTGCGCCATCGATTCATACAGCGTACCCCTGCCGGATGATAC
>JAQBDA010000167.1:0-3651 GCA_032124675.1 Chloroflexota bacterium | reverse complement strand
TGCAGCGCGGCAAGACGATCATCATGGTCACCCACGACCGCAGCCTGTCACAAAGGGTCAGCCGCACGCTGAAAATTGCGGATGGCCTCATCGCAAACTCTACTTCCCGGAACTGAAACCCGAATCCCCATGAATACACCTTGCGCCAGCGAATCCGTTCGATATCTTCCCCTGGATCGATGCAGTGATGATGCATTGATCGAAATGAGGGAAATTGTAAAAACATTTAAAACGGCGGATACCGAATTCACAGCTCTTAAAGGTGTGACCGCCTGCTTCTATGAGGGTGAGTTTGTCAGCGTTGTGGGCAAATCCGGAAGCGGGAAGTCAACCCTGGTCAATATGCTGACCGGCATCGACCATCCCAGCGCGGGCAGCGTGCGAGTGGGTGAGACATTGATCCACAAGTTGAGCGAAAATAACATGTCCCGTTGGCGCGGGAGCAACCTGGGGATCGTTTTCCAGTTCTTCCAGCTTATGCCTACCCTGACGCTGCTGGAAAATGTCATGCTCCCTATGGCGCTGTGCGGGAGCTGCAAGCCGGTGCAGCGGGAGGAACGCGCCCTGGAGCTGCTGGGTCTGGTGGGCTTGCACGATCTCGCAGACAAGCTGCCAGCCGCTGTCTCAGGCGGGCAACAGCAGAGCGCCGCCATCGCCCGCGCCCTGGCAAACGACCCACCGATCATCTTCGCGGATGAGCCTACCGGCAACCTCGACTCCCGTTCGGCTGATGAGGTATTCGCCATATTTGACAGTCTGGTCGAACAAGGAAAAACGGTCCTGATGGTCACTCATGACAGCAACCTGGCACGTAGGACTCACCGCACGCTGCTGCTGTCGGATGGCGAGCTGATACACCCTTGGGTGGCGAACTCCTTCCCGGGGCTAAACCACAACCACATGTTGTGGCTAACGCACCATCTACAGGAACGATCCATCCCACCGGGAGCGGCATTGTTCGATGAGAGCAGGCCGGCCCCCGGGCTGTGCCTGGTGGTCGACGGGCACCTGGAATCCACGCCCAACGGCCATCCGGGCAGTCACAATGGCAACCTGCGTTTGTGCCCTGGAGATCATTTTAGCAGCCTGGATCTGCCAGACCTCTCCATCTTAAGAGCAGGCAGCCAGAGACCGGCAGCATTGCTGGTTCTGGAGCGAGCACAGCTGGATATATGGCTGCAGGAAGAACCATCTCTCAGCGAGCAGCTGCGCTCATCCAGCGCAATCCACCCCATGCCAGGCTCACCGGAAGCAGTCTGATGGCACGGCCGCGCGTATACAAAGTTTTTTCTGACCTGTGGGGCAACCGGCAGCGCTCACTGCTGGTGCTGGCTTCGATCGTGGTTGGATTGTTCGCCATTGGTGTTGTCGGCACAATTTACGTGGTCAGTCCGCAGGATATGCAGGTCAGTTACGCAGCCACAAATCCTGCGAACCTGACGATCCTGGCGACTTCCTTCGACCGCTGCCTGGTAGAACATATTGGGGGAATGCCCGGCGTACGCCAGACCGAAGGGGTACGCGCCTTCTCCACTCGCCTGGAAGCTAATCCCGGTAAATGGGTTGCCATCGACTTAAAGGCCTTCAAGGATCCCGGGCAGATGGGGATTAACCGGCTACGCCTTGTGAGTGGCGTCTGGCCGCCCGGAGAGCGAGAGATCGTTCTCGACCAGTACAAGCTGGAGGAAGCCAACGCTCAATTAGGCGACCTGGTAACATTGGAGCTTCCTTCCGGCAAGACCCGCCAGCTCAAGCTGGTTGGTGTGGTGCAGGACCTGAGCATCGGTGCCGAAGGCAACGCAGGTGGCTTTTTCAACTCCTCTGTGCAGGGTTACCTCAGCATGGATACCTTGGAGTGGCTGGAGCAGTCGCTACCCAAGACTTACAATCGGCTTTACGTTACTTTGGAGGGCGATACCGAAAATCCGACCACGCTTGAATCGGCTGCCCAAGCAGTTCGCGAAGAAGTAAAAAAATGTAACGTAGAGATCATCAGCATGGTTCAGCGCAGCTCGTCCGAGCACCCCAACTTGTTCCTCGTCCAGGCGATCCTGGCGGTGCTGGTTGTGATCGGTCTGCTGGTGTCTTTTCTGAGTGGTTTCCTGATCGCCAACACATTGCAAGCAATCATGAACCAGCAGGTTCAGCAGATCGGCATACTGAAAACGGTCGGTGCGCGCCGTTTGCAAATCGCCGGCATCTACCTGCTGCTCAGCCTGCTGTTCGGTGTGCTGGCTTACCTGGTAGCTCTGCCTCTCTCCTTTCTGGTGGGTTTTCGCATTGTGGATTACCTCACCGTTCAGATTAACTATGTATTTTATGGTCCTCGTATGGTTCTACCGGTTGCCGCTCTGATGGCAGTGATTGCCGTGCTCTTGCCGCAGCTGGCTGCCCTGCTGCCTGTGCGCCAGGGCACACGCATCAGCGTTCAAGAAGCACTGAGCGGCTACAGCCAGAGCCATCCTCCTGAGCGCAGTTGGGTGGATCGCCAGATCAGCCGTCTGCGCAACTTCTCGCTGCTCCTGGTGGTATCTCTGCGCAACACATTCCGCCGCAAATGGCGTCTGCTGCTGACCCTTGTCACACTCACCCTGGGAGGGGCAGTCTTCATCGCCACGTTTAATGTGCGCGTCTCGATGATGGATTATATCGGGAATATGATCCAGTATTTCCTGGCAGACGTGAATATCACCCTGGACCGTTCGTACCATATCGATGAAATCTCAGAAAAAATCCTCGAGGTGCCGGGCGCATCGGAGGTTGAGGGCTGGATGTTCGCACGCACCGAGCTGGTGCTGCAGGATGGGTCGATTGGCGAGGGTGTCTCCCTGCTTGCGCCACCAGCTGCCAGCCCTTTGATCGAGCCCATCATGGTAAAGGGGCGCTGGATTGTACCAGGCGACCGGAATGCGGTTGTTTTAAGCGAGATGTTCCTGGAAAGGTTCCCCGATCTCAGTGCGGGGGATACAATTCGCCTGAGAGTTAATGGCGATGAAACGGATTGGGTGGTGGTCGGTTTCTTCCAGATGGGCGGCAAGGTGAGCGGCTATTCGGCCTACACCAGCTATGAATATCTATCCGAGCTGTTACATCAAACCGGACGGGCTATGGCGTACCGGGTAGTGTCCCAGCAAGCCGACATGACGCTGGAGCAGCAGAATACCCTGGGGAGAGAGATTGAAACATCCCTGGGGCAATCCGGCATCCGCGTGGTAGATATCAGCGCCGGGCAATCTATGACGGAAAAAGCCAGTGATGGCTTCACGATACTGACTGCTATTTTACTCTTCCTGGCGTTATTGACAGCCCTGGTAGGCTCTATTGGTCTGGCGGGCACGATGAGTCTAAATGTGATGGAGCGCACCCGAGAAATAGGCATCTTACGCGCGATTGGAGCCACGGATATTGCACTCATGCGCATGGTGCTGGTGGAAGGCGCCTTGATCGGAATGATAAGCTGGATTATGGCATCGATACTCGCCTTCCCCATCAGCGAGATCATGTCCGACAGCATCAGCCTGGCATTATTCGGTGGACCGGCAAACTTTGGGTTCACGCCTACCGGTTTTGTGGTCTGGCTGGGCGTGGTGGTCGTCCTGTCCATCCTGGCGAGCATTATCCCTGCCCGCAGTGCAACCCGGCTTACGATCC
>JAQBDA010000166.1:0-13279 GCA_032124675.1 Chloroflexota bacterium | reverse complement strand
TGGAACGAGCTTGAACCTGATACCATCCAGGCTGTAGCCGTGATGCTGCCAGAAGACGATGACAGCTTGCGGGTTGCAGCCCTGCTTCGTGATGGTCTGGGCATCGAGCGTGTAGTTGCCCGCGTGCATGACGCTACACGTTCCCAGGAGTTTAGCGAGCTTGGAGTTGGGGTGGTGAACCCCAGCCTGTCGCCTGTGGTGGAGCTTGAATATCAACTGCTGTATCCCAGCGTTACCTCATTGATTGCAGATCTGGAAGACGAGCATGAGGTCGTGGAGGTAAAGCTGGGTTGTGATGAGTATGCTGACACGCCTCTGCGTGAGATGTCGCTGCCGGATGGGGTAATGGTCGTCCTGGTGCGCCGCGACGGAGACGTTATCTACCCGCGCGGCGATACCCGCCTGCAGATTGGCGACCAGCTAACCCTGATCGGATCGGTAGAAGGTGTACGAGACCTGGCACGCGCCTGCGAGTAAGCACCAGCATACTTGCACTGCTCCTTATTCTGGGTCGTCGTCAACTTCTACAGGGGGATTCAGCATCGCCCTGACACTGTCGATAGACTCGCGATCACATAAAGCCGTAATGTTATCACTTGCCTGGATGATCGTGTCCCCTCTTGGAATCACCAGGTCACGGCCGCGGCGGATTGAGACCAGCACCGCGGTCTGAGGGACATGTAATTCGGATATCGTTTTTCCAATTACGAGCGAGTTAGGTGTTATGGAAATGTCGATGAATACGGCTTGAGTGTCGTCGATAACCTCGGTTACCCTCGCCCGTCGACGCGCTTCTTCTCTACGCAGTGCACCAACCTCATAAGCACGAACAATATCGTTGCGCCGGATCAGGCCAACCAGACGTTTGGGGTCATCACGAGCGACTACGGGCAGGCGGGATAGATCACGCGGTGCCATTCTGCGCAGTGCTGATCCGACACTATCATCGGGAAATATAGTGATGAGTTTTCGGGTAGCGATATCTCGTATAGGGATTTGGCTGACATCCGTCTCTGTATCAGAGACAGACCGGCGATAATCTTCTAAGGAAACGATTCCGTACAGGCTGCCATCTTCGTTGATGACCGGAAACCCGTGCCGCCCGGTACGGATGAATTCAGATTCTAGCACTGATATAGGCAAGTCGGCAGAAATTGCCGCCGGGCTCGGATCCATGATTTCTTCAACCTTGACGGATTCCATCACATCTACATCTACTCCACTCCTAAGCGTGATTCCACGGCGGGCGAGCTTTAGAGTGTAGATCGACTCCTTGTGCAGCTTTTCTGCCACCAGCAGACTCACGATCACACCGGCCATCAAGGGTACGATCAGACGGTAATCGTCGGTCATCTCAAATACGATCAGTATCGCAGTGAAAGGTGCACGTGCCGCACCTGCAAATACTGCCGCCATACCGACGCTAGCAAAAGCACCGGGTCCTGCTGTGGCCCCCGGTGCCAGATACTCCACTAATCTTCCAAAGGCGCCGCCCAAGGCTGCTCCGGTGAACAGGCTCGGTGCAAACACACCACCAGAGTTGCCTGAGCCCAATGTGAATGATGTCGCCAGAGGCTTCAGAAAGATCATGGCAAAGAGCAGCAAGAAACCAAGGTTGCCAAGTAGAGCCTGTTCGATCGTCTCGAAACCGGCGCTGAAGATATGCGGCAGGTTTGCGTAGATTGGGGTGCCTAAGCTCGATTCATCCAGAGGGAGTGCTACCTGGACCATAATGAGTGGGTATACAAAAGCCAGGAGACCCAGCAGCAGCCCACCGACAGCAGGCTTGAGCGCGTCAGGGAAATTCCAGCTGTCAAAGCGATCTTCGAACCAGTACAGCATTTTTATAAATAGTACAGCTACCAGCGCAGCAAGCACGCCCAGCAGCACGTAAAGGAAAATCTCCCAGGGTGTTTTCATGCCATACCTGGGCATGTCGAATGCCGGGCGTTCACCCAGGAAAACCCGCGCAAGCGTCGAGGCGGTCACAGAAGAAATGATCACATTCCCCAGATATCCAATATGCAGCTCGCCGAGGATGATCTCCATGGCGAAGATTACCCCGGCGATCGGGGCGTTAAAAGTAGCAGCAATACCTGCCGCTGCGCCGCAGGCTACAAGATTGCGGATGCGAGCTTCGGATAGATGCAGCCACTGACCGAGTGAGGAGCCCAGCGCAGCCCCCACCTGGACGATAGGACCTTCTCTGCCAGCCGAGCCGCCGCTGCCAATGCAGATCGCCGAAGCAGCGATTTTGGCTATCACCACTCTGGGACGGATTACTCCACCGCGTAATGCGATAGCTTGCATCACCTCTGGGACACCATGTCCTTTCGCTTCTTTTGCGAAAAAGGTGATGATCGGTCCAGCCAGCAAGCCGCCCAGCACGGGGATCAGGATAAGCAATCCACGCCCAAGGAAACCAAACGCCGAATATCCTCCAACAAAAAATAATCTCTGCAGCAGCTCGATCAGGCGGATAAAGATTACGGCACCCATGCCCGTTCCCAGACCAACCACAATGGCTGTGCCGATCAGTACTCCCGTCATAGACGGCTGGATGCGGTCTAACAAGTTTGGTATAGCTGCTTTTAATGTGCTCATGCTGCTCCAATCATATGTTGGCAACTTGAATATCGAAGCATTTTACCACCTGTTATTTGTCAGGGAGCAGTGCCTTGAGATCAGCCCGTAAATAGAATGTGCGGTAGGCGGCGGTCTCTCCCAGCGCGGCCTTCAGGTGCTGTGCTGCTTCTGGCAGGTAGTCACCCGGTTTTCCTTTCCCCTGTGTAAGCCAGGCTGTATCACCCTCCTGATGAACGATCTGAATATGGCCTGCCGCCTGGAGCCAGGCGATGGCTCCGCGAGTGGTCGCCTGCCGCTGGGAAGTGGCGGCTGCCAGTGACTGAAGGCTTACCTGTCCCTGGCTGGAGGCCAGCGCATATTTGACCAGCCCTGCCATGCGCCTGACATACCGTTCAAAGTCATCCATACCTGGGTTTATGGCGAAGAGGATCACCTTCCCGGGTTTTACGGTGTGCAGGGCTGCAAGCATCTCTTCTGGTCCGGGCGGGATGGTCCAGACGACCAGTATCTCGCCACTCCCCAGCTCAAGGCGGTTCAAACCGGTAATATGCTCTGATTGCCCGCCTTCGGCCCAGACCTGGACTCCCGGCTGGTTCAGCCAGGACCCCAGTGCTGCCAACGGATCGCCCTCCTTGCGGTAGTCGATGATCTCTTCTGGAGGCTGCCAGGTGGAGATTTCCACCACTGGTTCCTCAACATTTTGCGCTTCCACCCATTCGACCTGGATCTCCGCCTGACCGCGATAGCTGCTGCTGCGCACAGAGTATGCCAGGTCGAAAAGCCCCTGTGGCGGCGAAGCGGCGCCCCCACCCCACCAGATGACCCGGCGAGTAGCGCCACCCTCATCTTCTACCGTAACCATGAGATGATCCCCTTCCCTTCCGACCGGGGCCATACTGGCTGCTCGCAGCCTGCGGCTGGCTAGGATCAGGGGCGGGTTTCCGGGACCGAAGGGCGCCAGCCGTTCCAGATCGCGGACCAGCTCGAGGCTCAGCTCGGAAAGCTCCACATACCCATCGATGAACAACGGCGGGTGCGGGGGTGCTTCTCCCTGCGAGGCTGCGATAGTGCGGCTCAATGCGCTGCGGAACTCGGGGATGTGCTGCGGCTCGATCGATAGTCCAGCAGCCATCGGGTGCCCACCAAAACCGGCAAGCAGCTCTTTCTGCACACGGATGGCAGCTGTGATATCTACGCCTTCTATCGAACGCGCCGAGCCGCGAGCAGATTCCCCGGGCGGGCAGGACAGCAGGACAACCGGTTTATGGGTGCGTTCCACCAGCCGGCTGGCGACGATGCCCAGCACGCCTGCCGGCCACTCGGGGTGTGCGAGCACCAGCGCGGCGGATTCTGATAGGCCGGGGTCCCGCCCGAGTTGGGCCAGGGCTGCCTGGTATACTTGCTCGGTGAGCAGCTTGCGGCGGGCATTCAGACCCTCCAGCTCCAGGCTGATGATGCGGGCACGCCCCATATCCTGAGTGGTCAGGAATTCGACGACCGGGTTGGCATCCGACAGCCTGCCGATGGCGTTCAGCCGCGGCGCCAGGATGAAGGCGATGTGCTCTTCTGTCAGCCTGGAGGCATCCAGTTCGACCAGCTCCAGCATGGCACGCAGACCGGGGCGCTCTGGACTGCGCAGGCGCTCCAGGCCGCGCTGCAGTAAGTAGCGGTTATCGCCAGCCAGAACTGCCAGGTCGGCGACGATGCCCAGCGCAGCCAGGTCAAGCTGGGATTCGATTTCCGCCGGACGCCCGGCACTCGCATACATGGCTTCCATCAGCTTATATGCCACGCCAACACCGGGCAGCGACCCCAAGGGATGCCCGGTGGGGAGCAGCTTGGAATTGACGATCGCGTCTGCCCCCGGCAGGCTGGGGGGCAGGTCGTGGTGGTCGGTGACGATCACTGTCACCCCGTTTTGCTGCGCATAGGCGACAGCTTCGTGTGCGCTGATGCCGGTGTCGCAAGTCAGCAGCACGGAAGGTCTCTGCCCTGCCTTCCCATCCAAGATTTGTTTGAGCACCGGCAGGCTGACACCATGTGACTCACTCGCCCGCACCGGTATGTGGTATGTCACCCTGGCACCCAGCCCCTGGAGACTGGAGACCAGCAGCGTAGTGGCGGTCTGCCCGTCCACATCGAAGTCGCCCCACACACAGATTGTTTCACCGCGCTGGATTGCACCCTGGAGCAGATTGACAGCCTCTGCCAGACCGGGAAGCTGCTCCGGGCCGGCAGGTACGTAATGAGCAGGGTCTAGAAATGCCTTCGCCGCAGATATATCCTGCATACCGCGCTGCACCAGAGCTTGTGCAACCAGGCGATGACCACCTACAACAGCGGTCAGCTCGTCGGGTATCTGGACGCCTTTTCTTTCGAGCCAGATGCTGGTTGTCTCAGTCACTTTTGACATTATCTCGCAATTCCTATATATTTAATTATAGAAGGAAATGGATCACTCGCCCCTGTGTCTGAGCAACCATTTTCGATTGTGCCAGCAAATATCATATTAGGAGGATTTCATATGCCTAAGACTATTGTTACCGTGGTGGTTTTGTCAATGGTTGTCTTGATACTGATTGCAGCCAATCCCTGGCCAGCGCGGCTAACTGTGATAAACCAGACCGGTGAAGATATCTATATCAGTATGGATTACCCGTACACCTGGCTAACTGTAAAAGCTGACAACGACCCCGAGGGGGATGAAAAACCAGAAACGATCTTTACCATCGAACGTGATGTCTATGATGCTCGGGTTTTCGCCTGTGGTATGACAGCAACAGGTAAGATCAACATGGAGCGAAATTTACGTCTCAATTTCACCCCCTGCGAATTGTGGCCTCAGACTGATACACCGAAGTATCTGGGTGAACCTTCGCAGGAGAAACCGAACTGGTTCAGGACTCCCGGTATGGCAGAGTGGCAGTTCTATTACTCTTCTGAGAACTAGAACTCGATCTCTGCAATTTGTTCGAAGTCCAGGCTCAACCCAACCTCATCGTCTGATTCGTCCCACAGGTCAGAGAGCGATCCGGCTGAGACGCCGCGGTTGCACAGCGAGCGGTAAGTGCAGTATGCGCAGCGCTTCTCGTCCGCTGTCAGGGAAAACTCGGATTCATCCAGCCGCTGGATGGTCTCGACAAGACCGGTCAGGTAGGCTTCATCTGCCTGGAAAGCAGCGGAACTGTAAGGTAAGCGGATGATCTGATTCGGGTGGCTGGCAAACCAGTAGACCATTTCAATCTGCTCCGCCTGCACGGGCTGGCCCTCGTTCAGCTGGTGACCGGCGCGGGCGAGCAGGTAAGGATAAACTCTGGTCTGCAGACGTTTTTCCAGCCACTGGCGCTCGGGTTTCGCCCGGCTGGTTTTCCAGTCGTAGATCAGCAGCTTGCCTTGTGCAGCCGCCACCAGGTCGTACTTTGCCATAATGCGCAGTCCTCCAAGCGGAGCGGAGAGGCTGGTCTCAGAGTACAGTTTCCAGCCAGAGCTTTGCTGCGATTCGATCAATTCGCCGGCCAGCGGCAGGAAATTCTCCCACCATTCCATTAATTGAGGATCGTAGATCGAGGCTGCCAACCGTTCAACCGGGATGCCCAAAAAGAGCTGTTGGGCAAGGCGGTGAAAATCCGCCCCTTGCTGCAGGTAGCGTTCGTGCTCGTGTATCGGTTCGGATTCAACCGCCGGCCAGGATAGCTGCCAGACATGGCGCAGCAGAAAACGACGCCGGCAGTCTGCGAAATCCTGCAGCTTGTACTGGCTGAACTGGAAGCCGCCGGGGAGGTTCATGTGTTCACCTGCCTATCCTCCCAGAAGGAGAACAGCTCTGTGAAGGCCACTGCCGACCGAGCCTGGCCTTTGCGCCCGGTATTCATGGTCAGCACCAGCTCTTTTCTGGCGCGGGTGATGCCAACGTACAGCAGGCGTAAGCGCTCACGGATGTAATCCAGTCGGGCATTCAGGCTGGCGTCACCTTCGCGGTACCAGTCATATTCGCCCGGCTGCTGGACAGCCTGCAGTTGGGCCAGTGCCTCAGCCTCCAGGTTGATCTGGTCTCGAATATACCATCTTTCGGCGATGAACTGGTCACCGGCATAACCGGAAGGGAAATCGTAGTTGTTCACCGACATCAAATAGACACGGTCCCATTCCAATCCCTTGGCCTTGTGGATCGTGGCAACCACCACTTTGCCGGCATAGCGGTCGGGGTCGAAGCCAGTATCGTCATCGCTGAATCCCAGGAAGCGGCGCTCATTGCGGGCAATAATGGCGAGCTCCTCGGTTAGCTCAGGCAGCCGCCAGGAGGAGTGCGCTTCGTTGGCACGCCGCAGGAGGACAGCCAGTTTGTGGGATAGCGCCAGCTCTGCCGGCTGGTCGAATATATCCTGAGCAAGCGTGAGCACAAGCTGGTCGACAGGCAGCAGCGCGGCAGCCTGCCAGCGGCGTACCACACGGCGGAACTCGACCAGATGCGAATATACTTCCGGATCGCTGTCCGCCAACCCGCTCTCCTCCAGCCAGTCACGCTCAGGACCCGGCCACAGATAGTCCTCCACCTGCCCGCATTTCCTGATCAGCTCGCTGGTGTGCTCCAATTTTTTCTTCTCGTTCTGATCATCATCCCCCGGGCGTGTCCAAACTCGATAGGCAGTCGCCAGCCTGGCAGGCGAACCCGGGTCGCCCAGGCAGCGCAGCAGGTTGCCAAGCGCGCCGCTAGTTGCCCGGGTGGCGCTGGTGCTACGCAGCAGGCTGTCGACTGTCTCGATCTTGCGCCTGGTCAATTCATCTATCAGCTCGATGCAGCGCTGGTTGCGCGGAGCCAGCACCGCGACTGTGTGGTCGGGATGATCGGGCAGCCAGCGTTCGAGCGAATCGGCGATCGCAAGTATCTCTTCCTGGGGCGTGTACTGGCGGCTGACCAGGTGGATGCCCTGCGGGTTGTCTGGCGGGTTTGTTTGGGGATCACCGGGCGGGGTGGGCTCGATATGGGGTGGGGCGAGCAGCGCTGTGCGCGCTTCTTCGACCGGGTGCGCGCTCTGCGTCCAGTCGACCAGGTGGTTGGCCAGGTCAATGATGCTCTTTGTGGAACGACCGGAATTGGGCAGCTCGCGGCTGACCACCTCCGGACTGGTGATGAACTGGCGCAGATACTTGGGATTGGCGGTCGTGAATGTTTCATAGATCGCCTGGTTGGGATCGCCGACCCGAACCCAGTTCCTGCTGGACAGCGCCATATTCGATCCTGCCAGGAGCTGGAGTATCCGTTCCTGAAGGCGGCTGCTGTCCTGGGCTTCGTCTTCCAGAATGTACGGCCAGCGATAGCGCAGGCGCTCCAGCAGGGCCTGATCCCAGCGCAGGGCATCCAACGCCAGGCGGATCAGGTCATCGAAATCCACCGCGCCGCGGTATATCAACGCCCGCTGGTAATCGGCATATATCTCGGCGCCCATTTCCGCCAGCAGCAGCGGAACAGGGATCTTATCCAGGCGTTGGCGCAGCTGCTGCGGGTCGTGCTGCTGGTCCTTCGCGTAGCGGATGATAGCCAGAGCAGTATCGTTTACCAGGTAGGGAAGATGGTCCCGCACCACCCAGTTGCGCTTGTTCTCATCCAACCCCGGATCGAGGTAGCCGTCCAGGTGGTAGGGGTGGCTGCGCAGCCAGGATTGAGCAGCTTCTTCGAGGATAGAGCTGGCTTCGCGCTCGTCGATGATCTGGAAGTCCTCTGCCAGACCAACCAGGTCCGGGCGCTCGCGGACGATGTCGTGTGCCAGACCGTGCAGTGTGCGCACCCGGTAGCCCATATGGGGGAGCAGACCCATATCGCGTACGAAATAGCCCACCCGCTGGTAGAAGTTATCCACCGCCGAGTTGACCAGCGTGACCACCAGCACTTCCTGGTCGTCGACCAGCTCGCCAGAGGCAATGATCTGGGCTGCCAGGCGGGAGAGTGTCCAGGTTTTACCGCTGCCGGGCACGGCCGAGACGCCCATCAGGCCGCCTGTGTAGCTCAAGATCTCTTGCTGGGCAGGGCGTGGGATGAATTCAGTGTCAGGTGTCATCGGTCAGTGTCAGGTGCCATGTGTCAAGGGTCAAATGCGAGGTGCGCATGTGCGAGATGCGAAGCGCGGTGTGCAATGTGCAGGGTGCGCAAATGGTGATCATCGTGATGATTTCATCGTGATGGCTTCACAGTGCTGTACTGGCGCAGGATGCGCTGCAGTGCTAGCAGCAGAGGGCCGCGCGATTCGTAGCCCTGTTCGTTGAGGTCGCTCAGCCCGAGGAAAATCTGCTCCCGGCAGCGCCGAGTAAGGCCCAGAACGAGCTGGCTCAAGGACTGGATGGCAGCTGCCAGCTCGTCATCTGCTGTCCAGGCCTTGCCCGCAGACCAACGGCGGCTGAGCACATGCGGGTGGGTCAGCGGCTGGTACAGGCGTTCGAACCAGGCTTTGCTGCCGGCATCCAGCCAGAACTGGATCGCAACCGGCCTGTTGCTCATCAAAAAAGTATAGGCGGGTGCCAGCAGGACTGCCCCGGCCTGTGCGGTGCTGTCTTCTCGTTGGGTCTGCCACGAGCGGACGTACTGGGCCGCGATGACACCGTCCTGCACCATGAGCAGGTACTCCCTGCCAAGCGGGACGTTTTCCTGCGCCAGCGTATCGCCGACTGCCCAGCGAAATTTTTGGATCGATTCGATCAGGTTGGCTGCCACCTCGCCGGCATTGAAACTGCGGCTGTACTCGCGAGAAGACTCGCCGATGGTATCGCCGATGGTATCGCCGTGAAAGCCAAACCCGGGCTGGGAGAGCACTTCGCCGAACAGACGGCTGAGGAAGTGGTCCATCTCCAGCGCAGGCGCCTGGTGGTATTCTTCGATCCACAGGCGCAGCCGTTCGAACCGTTCGCCCAGCAGGTAAGTGATGCGCGTCTGCATCTCAGGGCGGATCAGGTCGAAGGATGACAGAGAAGCTTCGCCCTGCCGGGTGCGGTAGACGATATCCACCAATAGCTGGGCACGCACCAGGTCCAACCCGTTGATGGACTGCAGCAGGGCGTAAACCAGGTCCGGCTTGGCTGGACCCAGCTCCCACTCCGGGTGTGCCAGCGCAGCCAGGGTCAGCAGGCAGCGCGCCGTTGGTTCTTCGCGCAAGGAGCGGGATGGGCGGTGGGAGCGGTAGGCTATTCCGTAGTCATCCAGGCGATTGGTCAGTGCGAAGCGCAGTGCATCGGAAAGGAAAGGCGCCAGCACCGCGATCTCTCCAGGGGGGATGCCCTCTTCCTTGACCAGGGCGGCGATCCGGGCTGCAACCCAATCTATCATCTGCGGGAAGAAGCGCTGGCTCCGGCGATTGCCTTCGGGGCTGCCCTCGCGGCCGCTGTCGAGGTGGCTGTCGCGAGTGCTGTCGTATGTAATCGCATCCAGGGGCGATGGCGCGGCTTCCGCTGCGTCGGCAGCCGGAAGTGAGGGCTTGGCCCGGTAGTGGAGGGCGTCAACCAGGGTCTGGCCCAGCATCTGTGCCGCCGGGGAGGCGACGAAAGAATGCTCCAGTGTGATCTGCTGAGGGCACAGTTCCTTCAGCCGGTAGGCGCTCTCCGGGTCGGCACCCAGGAACTGCCGGTAGCCGGCATCCTGGTCGTAAACAACCAGGACGGAGGCGCAGTTCGGCAGCCAGTCCAGCAGCAGGTCGTGGGCGGCAGGTGTGTCCTCCTCGATATTATCGACGACCAGGTGGCGGTAGGTGCGCTGCAGGTAGTTCCGGCACAGCGGCTGTGACCACAGGTGGTGCTGGAAAATTTCCATCTGCAGAGAGAAATCCAGCAGGTTGTTAGCCAGGCAGTACTCGCGGAACAGGCTGGCGCACGCCTGGGCATCCTCGTACACGCGCGCCTGCCCAGGGTCACCGGCCCAGGCAGTCTTCAGGCGCTCCCCGATTTCAGAATGAGGGAAGCCGACCACGGCAGATTTGTTCAGGTTGTCGAGGATCTGGCTGTACAGCCGGTTGCGGTCAATGGTCACCGAATCGAAATAGCCCTGCTCCAGCAGCGGGCGTACCAGGTAGGCCATATAATACTGGGCGGTCTCCAGTGTGAGGAAGGTTGGCGGCCGGTCGGGGTGGGCGAAGCCGGACTCCCTGCTGACCATAGGCCAGAACAGTTCGACCATGCGCCGCGCCAGCCCTCCGATGGTGACCACCGTCACCAGACCGCCGGCAGTGACGCCAGGAGTCTGCAGCGCCTGGTAGTAAGGTTCTGCCAGCGTACGCTGCGGGACGACCAGCAGGATGCTGCTGCCGGGTACGCCGGCCTGCATCAGGTACAGCATGCGCTCGACGGCCGCGGTGGTCTTGCCGTTGCCGGCGGGGCCCTCCAGGAATATGGATGCATCCAGGGGCGCTTCTATAATGGCTGTCTGGTTGGGGGTGAGGTCCATACTGGCTACTATTTTCACACAGAATCGTTATTCGCACAAGTGTTCTGGTATATTAAAGTCCGGTTTATCGCAGCTGAAAATTCCATTGCAGCATATAATTCCTTCTTGCCAGATGGTGATTTCTCTGCTAAATTTATTCCAGACACCTGCATAGAGTTAAAACGCCGCATTCGTAAGACAATTTGGCAAAAATTCCCACATATCCAAGGAGCTGCCCATGAGCGATACCCCGGGTTATGTCATCGACACCCACGGGCTGAGCAAGGCTTTCGAAGGAATCCAGGCGCTGCAGGACCTGGACCTGCGCGTACCGAAAAACTCGATCTTTGGCTTTTTAGGCCCGAATGGAGCCGGCAAAACGACCACCATCAAGCTGCTGCTTGGTCTGATCCAGCCTACCGCGGGGGGTGGGAATGTCTTCGGCATGGATATCCAAAAAGAGAGCGTGGAGATCCGCAGCCGGGTCGGCTACCTGCCGCAGGACCCGCGCTTCTACGAGCACCTGACCGCACGCCAGACGCTGCGCTTCTCGGCAGGTTTCTTTTTCAAGGGTCCTAAAACTGCCATTGAAGAGCGGGTCGCGGAGATGCTGGCACTGGTCGAGCTGGAGGATAAAGCTGACCGCCCAATTCAGGGTTTCTCCGGCGGTGAACGCCAGCGCCTGGGTCTGGCTCAGGCCCAGGTGAACTACCCCGACCTGCTGATCCTGGACGAACCCGCAGCCTCGCTCGACCCGATGGGCAGGCACGATATCCTGGAGCTGATGGAGCGGCTGCGCAAATACACCACGGTGTTCTATTCGACCCATATCCTTGACGATGTGCAGAAAGTCAGCGATACAGTAGCCATCCTGAATAAAGGCAGCCTGGTCAGCCAGGGTCCGATCGAAGCGCTGTTGGCCGGCAGCGAAGGTCCGGCGTACAGCCTGACACTGACCGGGGTAACGGCGCAGCTGCAGGAGCAGGTCAATGGCCAGCCGTGGGTAAACAGCCTGCAGACCAGCCAGACAAAAAATGGCAGCGAACTATGGGTCGTTTCGGTCAACGAGCCCGAAGCTGCCGAGGCACAGCTGCTGCGTATGGTGCTGGCCGAGCCGCAGGTACGCGTGCTGGATTTCCGCCGGCGCACGTATGAGCTTGAAGATATATTCATGCAGATTGTGGAGGGTAGCGATGTCCGGTAACAGCGCATTCGTGATCCGCCAGGGCCGCGGCTGGCAACGCGGCCTGGACAACTTCTTGAGAGCTGAGATAAGAGCATGGTTCGGAAGGCGCACTTTTTTGACACATTTCTTGATCTGGGTGGGGATGATCGATGGCATCCTGCTGGCGACCATGCTGAGCATCTCGCGCGAGTCCGGGGCATCAGGCTCAATGGAAGCCGCACAGACCGGAGCTATGCTCTACAGCATCTTCACCGGTTTGTTCGCCGCAGTGGGCGTGGTCATCGTGATGCAGGATGCGATCGTCGGGGAGAAGCTGTCCGGGACAGCCGCCTGGGTGCTCTCCAAACCGGTCTCACGGTCTGCTTTTGTGCTGACCAAGCTGTTTGGTAATATGGCTGGCATCCTGGTGCTGATGGTCTTGATACCCGGTATTATCGCCTATATCTTGATCTCCCAAATTGGGATGGGAGAGTGGCTGCCGCTGCTTTCCTTCCTGGCGGCTATGGGCAGCCTGGGAGTGGCGCTGATTTTTTTCCAGACGTTCACCCTGATGCTCGGTACACTGTTCAACAGCCGCGGGGCGGTGATCGGGCTGGCGCTGGCGCTGCTGTTCGGCCAGCAGTTCCTGGCCCAGATGCTGCCGGTCCTGTTTAATATCCTGCCGATTGGCATCTTCCTGCCGCGCGATGGGGTGACGACGATCACCAACGCGCTGATATTCGGCCAGCCGGTGCCAACGCTGGCGCCGGTACTGTGGAGCGCCGGGTTGAGTGTGCTGTTCGTGCTTGTCAGCCTGTGGCGATTCGAACGGACAGAGCTATAGCTTGTTGATCCAGGCCGCGATCTGCTCCTCTTTAGGTAGGCGGCTGTAGTTCATGAGAGCTGCGATCTCATCTGCCAGGCGACGGTACAACGCCAGCGTCGCCACCAGCCCCCGTTTGAGGTCGGCCCGGTCATACGCAGCGAAGGTGCCGGGCAGATCTGACAGCACCCGCGGATCGACCCAGTCTGCCACGAAGCGACCTTCATACCAGATATCCCGATCAGGTCCATAAATCGCACTCGCATGCCATTCCAGCATGGTCGGCAAGCATGCTTTCAGC
>JAQBDA010000165.1:0-3906 GCA_032124675.1 Chloroflexota bacterium | reverse complement strand
CCTGAAGGGCGGCGAGACGTCTGTTTGTGGCTTGGATTAGCCCGTTTATTCAACACCCTTTTAACGATTGGGCGTTCGACTTCCCAAGGAGCAGTTACCGAAACCACCTGGTCGCCTGCTTTCAATTCCTGGATCACTTTTCCTCTTGCTGTCCGTCCCTGGAGTGGAGCAGCGTCGATGCGGGACATTTTTGCCGCCAGATCCTTCAGATGAAGCGTGATTCGTGTCGTTCCCTTGCCAACTGCCAGTCCGACCGCGCGCACCTTTGCCGGCAGTTTCCAGGCTACAACACCCTGCCCATAACGGCCCTGGCGTGGAAATTGATTCATGGAGACCCGTTTGGCGCTCCCATCCATGGCAACCATCAAGACTTCACCGACTTCTTGGATGATCTCCATGCCGACAACTTCGTCGTCTGACTGGAGCTTCACCCCCATCACACCCGCTGCAACCAGACCCATCGGGCGGACATCATCCTCTGAGAAGCGTATCGCCATCCCCTTGGCTGTCAGCAGCAGGACATCGCTCTGACCATCAGTGAGCCGCAGCCAACCTAATTGATCGCCCTCGTTTACCTTCACTATCACGAACGCGTTTGCTGAAGGTCCGGGTATCTCCGCCAACGAAGACTTCTTCAACATCCCCTGACGGGAGGTAGAGAACAGGTACCAGTCATCTGCCCGGTCCTGTTTGGCAGGCAGCGTGAATAAGGCTGCCAGAGTGTCAGATGCTTGCAGAGCTGATAGCCTCGCAAAATGAGTACCCTGGCTCGGCTTATCCGCTTCCGGCACGTTTTGGACTGGCAGTGCGGCAGCATTCCCGTCATCACATACCAGATATAGAGTGTCCCGGGTATTGGTCTTCAGCAGCATGATTGGGACGTCGCTGCCGCTCTGGCGAGGTGTTTTGTCATCAGCCGTCCTGGAGACCAGCCCTTCCGGAGATACGGAGAGCCAAACCATCTGGTCTGGCGCCAGGTCCGTCACCGTCAGCGGTGTGCTGCTCTCTCCTGCTCTCAGGGTGGCTATCTGCGTGCGCCGCCGGTCGGAGTACGTCTCTTTGACACCTTGCAGCTCGTCTGCTACTACCTGGCGCATCTTTTTCGGGGAAAGCAGCAGGCCGACAAGCGACTTGATCAGCTTCTGCACTTCCTGGTATTCAGTTTCGATTTTTTTCCGTTCAAGGGATGCCAGACGTCTGAGCTGCAAATCGAGAATAGCTTGTGCCTGTATCGCGCTCAGCTTATACTTTTTAATCAGTCTCGACCGGGCTGTCTCGGCGTCCGGTGCCCGCCGGATCAAGGAGATGACTTCATCCAGGTGGTTGAGGGCGATTCTGAGTCCTTCCAGGATATGGGCGCGCTGGCGGGCTCTTTCGAGATCGAACTCGCCGCGTCGCCGGATGACACCCATGCGATGTTCCAGGTAAACGCGCAAGGCCTGCTTAAGTGTCAGCAGGCGCGGTTCCCCGTCCACCAGTGCCAGCATAATGATGCTGAAAGTGCTCTGCATTGGCGTGTATTTATACAGGTCGCGCAGCACATCTTGTGGGTTGGCGGTCTTTGTCAGCTCAATTACGATACGCATCCCCTGCCGGTCGGATTCATCCCGCAGGTCGGCAATTCCGATCACCCGCTCGTCCCGCACGAGATCGGCAATGCGCTCGATGAGCGATGATTTGTTCGTCATGTATGGCAGCTCGGTGACAATGATCCGGTTCCGCCCGCGCTCCATTTCCTCCAAATGCGTCCTTGCTTGAACGGTGATTCTACCCCGCCCTGTGCCGTAAGCGCTGGCGAGAGCTTCCTCCCCATCTGCCTGAAGGATGACCCCACCGGTTGGGAAGTCTGGTCCTTGAATGTAACGCATCAGGTCTTCAAGACCGATATCGTCCAGCCGGTCCCATTTTTCAAGCATGAATGTGAGCCCATCGATCACCTCGCCGAGGTTGTGGGGAGGTATCGATGTGGACATACCCACTGCAATCCCGGATGCCCCATTGACCAGCAGGTTTGGGATAGCAGCCGGCAATACGTCTGGCTCAGTCAGTGTGTCATCGAAATTGGGGCTGAAATTGACCGTGTTCTTACCGATATCGGTCAGCATGTTCATGGCAGCCGAGGTGAGGCGCGCTTCTGTATAGCGCATAGCCGCCGGAGGGTCACCATCGATACTCCCAAAGTTTCCCTGACCGTCGACGAGTGTGCAGCGCATAGAGAAATCCTGTGCCATGCGCGCCATGGCATCGTAGACAGCGACGTCGCCATGCGGGTGATATTTGCCTAATACTTCACCAACGATGCGGGCAGATTTCTTATAAGGCGAATCTGAGCGCATTCCCATATCGTGCATGGCATATAAGATCCGCCGGTGTACCGGCTTCATCCCGTCTCGTGCGTCGGGTAAGGCACGCGAGACAATTACGCTCATTGCATAATCCAGATAAGATTGCTGCATCTCATGATCGATATCGATCTTTTGAACCATGCCTACTTCCATATTGGTCTTCTCCAAGGATCTCCAATTCATCCAGAAAGCAGCTTGCCGGGATCGGATTCAAAATCCTTGCCGAGCCAGGCCAGACACCAGCTGGTGAACTTATTTGGATTTATGCAGTTGGTGGGAGGATTCCACTGTACTGCGTAGCACCTAGTTATATTAAGTGGTTATGGGTGAAAAGTCAACCCATTGAAATTGGCGCTCTCGAATCAATTCATTTTGGGAGTTATCAGGTTAGAATTTATCTGCCTTTACAGTGACAGCTCTCCTCATGGCTGCACAAAATCTCATTACTGCGCAGTGAAAGGATGTGGAAATAATGAGCATGAAAATTAAACCGGTAGTACTTGTCGGACGTGTCGCACGCCTGGAACCTCTCAGCGTTTCCCACGTCCCGGATTTATATCAGTTTGGTAAAGATGAGAGCATCTGGCAGTATATGCGCTATAGGCAGATCAGGAGCCAGCAAGACATGGCGGTGTGGGTCGACGAGCTATTGTCTGCACAGTCTGCAGGTACCGACCTTCCTTTCGCGGTGATACACCAGGAACTGAATAAGGCCATCGGGTCGACCCGCTATCTGGACATACAACCCCAGAACAGATCGCTGGAGATTGGCGGCACGTGGTATGCGACTGCCTACCAACGCACCGCAGTCAACACAGAGTGCAAATATATGCTCCTAAGCCATGCTTTTGAAGTTCTTGGATGTGCACGCGTGCAGTTCAAAACTGATGCCCGCAACCTGCGGTCACAGAAGGCGTTGGAACGCATCGGTGCCCGACAGGAGGGTGTGCTGCGCGATCATATGATCTTACCGGATGGGAGTTTACGGTCATCGGTATATTACAGCATTCTGAAAGGCGAATGGACAGAAGTCAAAATCAGTCTGGAGGATAAGCTCGGTTGGGATTGAAATTCATCTCTATCAGATGTGTTCCTGACAGATGTGTTCCTGACAAGCCCTGCATATCTGGTATCATATTTAGTGACATCATGCTGTGTTGGGGGTACGCGCAATTTGCGCGGGTATTTTAACTGGTTTGAGTTGATTTATGTTTGGCGCTGCTCCTTATATGCCCTACTGCGCGCAGTTGGGCTATTGAGTATTCACTCATCCTGCTTGTGTTAGCACCTGGCCTGGCAACCCTAGCATTGTTGGTCAGCTTCGCGCTCTATGCCCCGTGGGTGTGGGGCAGCGCTATATGGTTGCTACGTCGTAAACAAACCCATTGAGCCTCGGAAGTTGAGAGTACATCATCGTACAAACTGTAGTTTCGCCAAAATAAGATAAGCACTGGTTTCTCTGGTAGGATAGAAGTGCAAACCACCATCCAACCGGAGAAAACCAATGCTCAAGACTATTGTACAGCAATCTCAGTCACTTGTCGCATTCATTTCTGCTCTG
>JAQBDA010000164.1:0-10462 GCA_032124675.1 Chloroflexota bacterium | reverse complement strand
GCAATCCTGCGCCTGTACGCGGCCGATGGTACAACCCTGCTGCACCAGGCACAAGCAGCGGGATTCAACAAGGTGGCACAGCTCGAGTGGGATGCAGCTGCCAACAGCAGCGCCTATCTGCAGGTGGTCCACCTAGATGGCCGCGCCGCAGGGGAAGACGTGCGCTATAAGCTGATCATCCGCAACGGGATCCATCGCTACCTGCCGTTCATCGAGAAATAGGGGTCTTATCGATGGTATACTTCCAAACGTGAAGCTGATCATCCAGATCCCATGCTACAACGAAGCGCAGACCCTTCCCCAGACCGTACAGGCGCTGCCAAAACAGCTTCCTGGCATTGATCAAATTGAATACCTGGTGATAGACGATGGCAGCACGGATGATACCGTCGCGGTCGCCCGGCAGAGCGGCATCCACCACATTGTAAGCCTGCCCAGGCACTCCGGGTTGGCGGTCGGGTTCGTAGTCGGTCTGGAGAACAGCCTGAAATTTGGCGCCGACCTGATCGTCAACACCGACGCCGACAACCAGTACCAGGCAGAAGACATTCAACGCCTGATCGCCCCCATCCTGGACGGCCGTGCCGACCTGGTGGTAGGTGACCGTGGGGTGGGCACGCTGCAGGATTTTTCGCCGATGAAGCGCAAGCTGCAACGTTTTGGAAGTTGGGTGATCGCCCAGGCAGCAGGTGTCAGAACGCCGGACGCTACCAGCGGCTTCCGGGCTATCAGCCGTGAGGCCGCCCTGCGCACTCTGGTGCTGAGCGAGTACTCTTATACCCTGGAGACCCTGATCCAGGCAGGCGCACGGCGGATGGCGGTCGAATACGTCCCGGTGCGTACCAACCCGCAGACACGCCCTTCGCGGCTGATGCGCAGCCTCCCCCACTATATTTTGAACTCAACTGCCACCATCCTGCGTGCTTACACGATGTACCGCCCGCTGCGGGTGTTCACCTTCCTGGGAGGACTGATGATCCTGCTGGGGCTGTTCCTCGGGCTACGCTTCTTCTACCTGAACTATATCGTCGGTCAGGGAACCGGTAACATCCAATCTGTGATCCTCTCAGCAGCCCTGCTGATCGTTGGCTTTCAGGTCCTGCTGATTGGTCTGGTCGCCGACCTGATTGCTTTCAACCGCAAAATCCTGGAAGAAGTGCTCTACCGGATGCGCAGCATCGAGCTCAGCGAGGTCCAGTCAAGAGTGCCGGATGTTGCCCAACAGGCGCCGGAGACCCCACCTGCCCCCCCCCTGGGTTGAGCGTCATCTGCATGGAACCTCCTCGCCGCGATGTACTGGCTGCCCCTCCTACCCCAACCCGACGCCCTTAAACAAGCCGCTACCCTGCTTGTAAATAATCTCAGGGTTATTATTCTATCCGCCAGTCTCTGTATATTTTTAATGCTGGCGGGCTGCTCGCCGCTGGTGAGGCAAGAACAACCGGCGATAACCGCCGCGCTGCCAATCTCTGCTGGCAGCAGTCCCGGGCAGACTTTCCTGGCACGCCATGATGGTTTGCAGAGTGTGGCGGTCAACCTTAACCCGCAGGAGCCGGGATCGGGAGAGATTAGCCTGACACTGTCTGACAACCCGCTGGATGGGCAGACTGTGCGCACAGCCCGGCTGCCCCTGGAAAAAGTCGACCACAGCGGGTACTACCGCTTCAACTTCCCACCTATCGATGACTCCGCCCGCCAGGATTACTACTTCAATTTGGATTTGACCGGAACTGGCAGCTACCAGGTGGCTGCTGCCCCGGGGTACAGCTATACCAGTGGCTCAGCCTACCAGGACGGGCGACCGGTTGAGGATACCCAGCTTACTTTCCGCCTGGTCTATGACCCACGCCTGGCTGCTCTGGGTCTGCCGCGGGAGATGGCATTCTGGCTCGGTCTGATGGCAGCCGGTTTCGCCCTGTATGTGCTGCCTGGGTGGGCGCTCCTCTCCTGGCTGTACCCGAAGTGGGGCAAGCATCGCTGGCCGGAGAAGTTGGGGCTGGCTGCCGGAACAAGCCTGGCGCTGTATCCCTTGATCTACCTGTACACGGATTTAATCGGGCTGCACCTGGGAGCCTTATACGCCTGGCTGCCGCCGCTGCTGGCCGCCGCATACCTCCTGATCAAATCCTATCGCAGCGGAGGTGGAAAGGTCAACCTACCGGGTCGCCTGCGGCTTCCCCCTGCCGCAGACCTGGCGTTTCTCGCACTGCTCGGACTGCTCTTCGCCAGCCGCTTCTGGCCGGTGCGCATGCTGCCAATACCGATGTGGGGTGACTCGTACCATCACACCCTGATTGCCCGGCTCCTGGTCGATAACGGCGGACTGTTCAGCTCGTGGGCACCCTATGCCGACATGCAGACTTTTACCTACCATTTCGGCTTCCACACCCTGACAGCCGGTCTTCACTACATCACAGGTCTGGACATGCCTGCCGCCACACTGTGGACCGGGCAGCTGGTAAACGGGCTGGCAGTGCTGTGCCTGTATCCGCTGGCAACCCGCCTGGGACGCAGCCCGTGGGCGGGGGTGGTTGCCGTCTTGCTGGCCGGGCTGCTGGTACCCATGCCGATGCACTATGTTAACTGGGGTCGCTATACCCAGCTCGCCGGGCAGGTGATATTGGTCGCTGCAATCTACCTGGTCTGGGACAGTTTGGAAGCGGAGAGTGATGGCTGGAAGCTGCCTGCCCTGGCATCTATAGCCCTGGCAGGTCTGGCGCTCACCCACTTGCGGGTGGTGATCATCGCCGGGCTGTTCCTGGTGGCATACTGGATCATTTATCTGAGGAAGGATAGCGCAGTCAATATCCTACGCCGCTCGGGGATCATCATCCTGCTCGCCGGGCTGCTGTTCCTGCCCTGGCTGGTGCGGGTGTTCTCGGGCCGGATCTTGGATATCTTCTCGGCCACGCTTTCAGCCTCTGCTACCCAGGCTGCCGCCGGGCTGACCTTCGGCGAGGTTGTCGGGGATATCTTCGCTTACCTGCCTGCGCTGGTGTGGCTGTTCCTGCCGGTCGTGATCGGGTGGGGCCTGTGGCGCAGAGAGCGCGGGCTGCTGCTGGTCAGCCTGTGGTGGTGGCTGGTGTGGATCGCCGGAGAACCTACCTGGTTCGGGCTGCCGGGCAAAGGCGCCATCACTGCCTTTGCAGTGCTGATCGCGGCTTACATCCCTGCTTCGGTCATCTGCGGGGCAGCAGCCGGCTGGGGAATGGAGATCGCTGAACGCGCCGCCTCCAGTGTGGAGACGCAGAAGACCTGGCTGAGACCACAACATTGGTTCAGATATTTATGTCCCATGATAGCCGCTGCAGTAGTTATGACCGGTATGTGGGGAGCCAGACAGCGGCTGGGTGACGTGGATATTGCCAGTCACGCACTGGTGCTCTCTCCCGACCTGCGCGCCTTCCAGTGGGTCCAGGACAACCTGCCAGCCGAGGCGCGCTTCCTGGTGAACGCGCACCTGACTTTCTACGACACAGCATCCGTGGGTACCGACGGCGGCTGGTGGCTGCCGCTGCTCGCCGGTCGCCAGACGACCATCCCGCCGATGAACTACTCGTTCGAGCAGGAGCCCTGGCCCGGCTACCGGGATTGGATCAATGACCTGTATAAGCAGATACAAGCCAAAGGCATCGACCACCCGGACGTGATTCAGGAACTGCACCAACGCGGGGTAACCCACGTCTACATCGGGCAGCAGCAGGGCCAGGTCAGCTTCTTCGGGCAGTTCAATTTCGACATGCAGGCGTTGGAATCCAGCCCAAATTACCATCCGGTCTACAGCCAGGACCGGGTCAGGATTTATGAGGTGCTGCCAAAATGAGCCTGCGGGTGGTATATTTCGGCACCTACCGGGCTGAATACGCTCGCAACCAGATCCTGATCGAAGGTCTGCGTAGGGCAGGCATCGAGGTCGTGGAGTGCCACATAGCCCTGTGGCACGGTGTTGAGGACCGGGTGCAGGCTGCCAGCGGTGGCTGGATGAACCTGTCATTCTTGTGGCGTCTTGTGAGCACCTATGTGCAGCTGTTGATGAATTACCGCCAGATTGGGAAGTACGACATCCTGGTGGTGGGCTACCCCGGACACGTGGATGTCTTCCCCGCCTGGCTGCTGGCGCGGCTGCGCAGTAAGCCGCTGGTATGGGACGTGCTGAATTCGCTGTATTTGATCACTACCGAACGCGGCATCCAGCAGCGCAGCCGCTTCACCGTGGAGCTGATCCGTCGCATGGAGCGCCTGGCTTGCAGGCTGCCGGATATGCTGCTGCTGGATACACACCAGTTCATCGAGTGGTTCGGGGAGAACCACCACATCGATACATCCCGCTTCCGCATCGTGCAGATCGGAGCGGATGACCGCTATTTTTACCCCATTGAGCCACATCAGCCGGAACCAGGTGAGTTAGCCGACTTCCGCGTGATTTATTACGGCTCTTATATCCCCAACCACGGGGTGGAGACCATCCTTCAGGCAGCGCGACTGCTGGCCCAGGAAGCAGTGACATTTGAAATGGTCGGCACGGGTCCCGACCTCCCCAAAGCCAGGGCCTTGGCTCAGGAGTTCAACCTGGATCATGTGATCTTCATCGACTGGCTGGACAGGCCGGACCTGGCAGCCCATATCGCCCGGTCTGATCTGGTGCTGGGGGTGTTCGGTGCCACACAGCAGAACCTGCTGACCAATAACAACAAGATCTACGAGGGCTTTGCCATGCACAAGCCGGTGGTCAGCGCCCGTACACCGGCTCTGCCGGAAGTGCTGGAGCACGGTGTCCACCTGTATCTCAGCCGGCGCGGCGACCCGCAATCGCTGGCAGATTCCATCCTCGTGCTGCGAGCCGACCCCGGATTACGCCAGCAGCTGGCAGAAAACGGCATGCGCATATTCCACCAGCACTTCGATGTGACCCGCATCGGAGAGCAGTTCGCCCGCCACCTGGAAGAGCTAACCCCACAGCCATGAATATCCTCTTCCTGCTCACCCAGGACCTGGAAAGCCCCAGCGGGCTGGGCAGGTACGCGCCCATGGCCCGCGAGCTGGCAGCCCTGGGGCACCAGGTGCAGGTGGCCGCCCTGCACAGCGCGTATGACAAGCTGAGCGAGAAGCGCCGGATGATCGGCGCTGCAGCAGTTGAGTATGTGGCTCCCATGCACGTGCGCAAGCAAGGCAATCTAAAAACCTATTACGGCAGCTTGGAGCTGCTGCAGGTCACTGCACGGGCTACCTGGCGGCTGCTGCAATCTGCGTTATCCAGCCAGGCGGACGTCATTCACATCGGCAAGCCGCACCCGATGAACAGCCTGGCAGGTCTGGGCGCGAAGTGGCTGCGCGGCCGGACGGTGTTCCTGGATTGCGACGATTACGAAGCCGGTGTGGGGCATTTCCGATCCGCCTGGCAGAAAAGCGGGGTGACGTTCTTCGAAGACCGCATGCCGTTCCGCGTCCAGCACATCACCACCAATACCTTTTTCACCCGAGACCGGCTTATTGGACTGGGCGTTGCTCCCCAGCAAATCAGTTATATCTCCAATGGCATCGACCGGGAGCGATTCTTAGAACCTGACCCGGCAGAGCTGGCCGCGCTGCACAGCGAGCTCGGTCTGGATGGTAAGCAGGTGGTGGCATTCGTTGGCAGCTTGAGCCGTCCCGGTCATCCGGTCGACCTGCTGTTCCAGGCTTTTGCCATCCTGCGGCAGCAGGCCCCAAACAGCATCTTGCTGCTGGTCGGCGGCGGAGATGACTATCCGCGCCTGGTGGATCTGGCGCGCCAGATGGAGATAGAGTCATCGGTGGTCTTCTGCGGTCGCATCGCTCCAGACCGGGTGGCGCAGTACTACCACCTGGCGCATGTCTCGGTCGACCCGGTGCTGGATGATGGCGCAGCGCGCGGACGCTCGCCGCTCAAGCTGTTCGAGAGCTGGGCATGCGGGGTGCCCTTCGTCACCTGTGACGTGGGCGACCGGAGGCGTTTATTAGCCGGCGACAGCGCCAGCGAAGCAACCGCGGGGCTGCTTGCAAGCCCAGGCGACCCCGAATCTCTGGCAGGCCAGATCCTGCTGGTGCTGCAAGACGATGGGCTGGCTCGATCCCTGGCACAGCGCGGCTTACAGCGCGCCGAGGGGTACTATTGGGATGCCCTGGCAAGGGATTTAGAGAAGGTATATCTGGCTTAGCGCAGCTCGAGCTGACAATAATATTTTTAGGATGTTTAGCGGCAGCAGCGCCACCGCTAAACATCCCAACCTACTAATCTCTATTTAGCAAGCAGAACAGCGGGCAGATAAACCCTGCGCCCATCCACCATCGCAGCCCACAGCGAGAAGTGATCCGGCATCGCGGTCAGGGTATTGCTGCCGATATCCACCTGGCTGGAGGGTTCTTTGAGCCATTGATAGCCATCCCAGGAATAAAATGCCAGGCTGTTTTCCAGGCTTCCAATCTGGTCTGAATAGGATAGTGTTATTGTGTAGGGTGCGGCTGGATTCCCCAGCACCTGACCGGCAGGCGTCTCTGCGAATATGTAATGAGCAGGGGCAATCTTGAAGCGCCCATCCGTTGGCGGCAGCTCCGCCTGGTCCGGCAGATAGGACACGACCTGTACCGTCTGGGTAAACACCCCTGCAGGAAAGATGTACTGCGCTCCGCTCCCCGGAAGGATCACCTGCCCGCCGACGGGTGTGATTTCCGTCTTACTCGGTACGGCAAGCGCAGCCTGATCCTGGTACTCTGCATCCCCCACGCGGAACGTACCCGTGTACAGCCAGTTGCCTTCCTCCGTCCAGGCTGATTGGCAGCGGCTGTCCCACCAGACGTGGTCATCCGGTTGGGGGATATCCCCTGCGGTCATCTGGTTGGTGAGATTATACCAGCGGGTGAAGCGCAGCTCTCCGTTGCGGAACCAGGTCTGGTACTGCTGACCGGAAGCGGGAGAGCGCGGCTCGCTCCAACCCCACGCATATAGGACTGCCTCGCAGCCCAAACCGGGCATGTTGTTGGGCGGCGCAGAGTCGAAGAGGTAGCGCTGGAACACCACCCCTACGTACGGACTTATCTTGCAGATGGTGTTTCCCGCCTGGCTCAAATCTGCTGGCATGCCATTTACAGTGTTGTCGCACAGCGCCAGCCGCTTCTGCGAGAGCGGCTCCCCCCACAGCTCGCTGAGGTGCGCCGCCACATAGCCGCCCCCCGTGCATGCGCCTGAAATGTCGCTGTACATCGGGGTGTATGCATACGGCGTGGTATGGTCCACCACCGGGTAATAAATGCCACTGTCGCAATCCACATCACCGATTTTATGGGATTCGTTTTCGCTTTCGACGCCGAGCTGCATGACTTTGAAGTTATCGCCTACCTGCAGCCAGCGCTCCCAATCATAGGTCACGGGCTTTGTGCCACCTATCAGCGAGCAGTCATCTGGGTCGCCAGAGCAGAAGGCATAGTGATCTTCCCGCTGCCCAAAATATTCTTGTGTGCTTCCGGAATAGGGCTGGCTGTATTCCCAGACAACGCTGCGGTTTAAGTCCCTCGTGTCTGGCACCCAGATCCATTTCTTGCCGGTGTACTGCCAGCCGTCTGGCTCACCCAGCCAGCCGGCGGCGGTAAGTGGGCACTTCGGAGCGTGCTGACTGCAGATGCTGAGCGTCTGGGCAGGACTGACGTCTGATTTTGGGTCAATTTCAGTTCTCACCGCAGAGTAAACAGAGTCCGCGGAGCTACTGATATCTGGAATTTGGCTTCCTTCTCCTTGGAGAGAGGCTGCTCTTACGAATGCCAGTAAAAATAATGAGATCGTCAATACGAGCGATACTATGAGTGCTTCTTTTTTGTTTGACACAGCAAGCTCCCTCTGCATGAACGGTTAGTGTCCTGGATTACCTGCGCCGGGTCTGGACACGGGGCGGGTAGTGATGGCTGTTCTCTGCCATCAAAGCCCAAAGCGAGAAGTGCGCCGGGGCTGCTCGGACGGTGTTCGCCTGCTTGTCAACCGTGCTGGTCGGCTCGCGCAGCCAGGTGTAGCCATCCCAGGAATACAGCCCCACGCTACTGGCTGGTGATGCACCGTCTAAAAGGGCAGGATCGTACTGGATGCCCACCTGGTAGGGTATTTTAGGTTGGACGATCTCGGAACCCGCCTCAAGCTCAGCAAAGATGCGGAATACTGCACCCACTCTGACCAATCCGCCAGTCGGCGGGATTTCCATCTGCTCGGGAGCGTACTCGACTATGCGCACCGTCTCGCTGAATGTACCTCTCGAAAAGATGTACGTCGCGCCGATCCCCTCCAGGCGCAGCACCCCACCGGCGGGAGTGACCTCGGCAACGGTCAGTACCGGCAGTTCCGCCTGATCGTGATAGACAGTCTGCCCCGTCCGGAAGGTGCCCGAGTACAGCCAGTTTCCTTCACCGGTCCAGGCGCCCTCACAATTATGGTTCCACCAGACGTGGTCATCCGGCGCGGGTGGGCTGTCCGGTGATGCTTTCCGCGAAAGCTCATACCAGCGCGTGAAGCGCAGCTCGCCGTTGCGGAACCAGGCCTGATAATCCTGCCCGCTTGTGGGGCTCTCTGGCTCGGTCCACCCCCAGGCATACAGGACCGCCTCGCAGCCCACACTCGGGCGGCTGCCCTCCCGTTTGGGACCGAAGATATAGCGCTGGTAAACCGTTCCCACGTATGGGCTTATCTTGCAGACGATATTGCCCACCGGGCTGAATTGCGCCGGCACGCCTTTGATCTTGTCATCACACTGAGCCAGACGCTGCCGCGAGAGCGGCTCACCCCACAGCTCGTTCAGGTAGGCAGCAACATAACCACCGCCGGTGCACTCACCCCAGCGGTTGGTGTACATCGGTGTGCTGAAGTAGGGTCTGGTATGGTCAACCACCGGGTAGAAGATCCCGGTCGAGCAGTCTGTCTCACCCAGCAGGTATGACCTTGCCTCGCTGCTGCTGCCCAGCTGCATCACCTTGAAATTATCACCGACCGGCATCCAGCGCTCCCAGTCGTAGGTTTTAGGTTTGCGTCCCTGGACGAGCGGGTATTCATCCGGCGAGTTAGTGTAATCCGAATAATGGTCTTCGCGCTGGTCAGCAAAGGCCGTGTTCGTGCCCATATATGGCTGGCTGTATTCCCAGATTGTGTGGCGGTTGAAGCGGTTGATGGTATATGGATACCAGGTCCATTTTTTGCCGGTGTACTGCCAGCCGTCCGGCTCTCCGGGCCAGGTCTGCGGGTCGAGCGGGCATTTTGGGGCATGCTGGCTGCATACGCTGATCACCTGGGATGGATCGGGCGTAGGCGGGGGGGGCTGGAGATTGTGATCTCCAAGAGTCGATAACCTCTCGAACCGCGCGCTGGTCTCCGCACGGGCAACTACACTCCCGACGAAGCCCACAAAGATCAAAAAGATGAGGCCAGATGTTATTTTTAGACTTCGATGAATGATCAACATACACATCTATCCCTGCAAAGATTGTAGGTTCCCATACACTATAGCAGTATAGCCGGGAATCGTTACACTTTCCAGAGGCTATTTGGGTCGTGATGCGGGAGATATGAAAATCTCCAGGGTACTAGGGTTTGATTCGTTGCCATTGATTTTCCTGGAAGCCCCAAAGGTCCCTGGCCATGACACAATCTGGCCATCTTTTTAAGATTTCAAGCGTGGTATCGTTGTATTCATACACCCAAAGATTACGAATCGATGACAGGTCTTTGCAGTTTGTTTTTTGAAAGGATCCGTATTTGTCCTGATCCGAAGGCAGAATTCGGAAAATTGTAGCCCGATTATTATCCTTTACGCTGATAGCATAGGTTGGTATTGTATTATCCAGGTAGTAAAACACCAGCGGTGACTGATAGACTGGTTCAATTATTATTGCGTCCATATCAGTTAATTCAGGCAGAGCATCAAAAGACTTGGCAGCGAGGCTTTTCTGCCAGGTGTTGTGGTACGGCCACAAGGATAACAATGCGATAATAATGACCGCAGCCCCAAAAGATTTCCTGAGTAGGGAAATCTTTAATGAGCCGATACCAATACCAGCCCAGATGTAAAAAAGGTAGGCAGAGCCAAGGAAGGGTTTGAAGGCCCACACGCGTTGTGCTGTTATGACACCCACGCCATAGACCAGTGCAATGGGCAATAAAATCAGCATCAATGTCAGTATGACCTCTACCTGGTAGCTGTTCTTTCGCATCCATGCCTGGTACATGCCCCACACAGCCGGCAGACCGTAAACCGCCGCTCCTAAAGCGATCCATGCGGTTGTTGACAGAGCAGCAAGCGAGGGCAGCACCAGGTTGGCGCTGTCCAGAAAATACTCCCGTACCGGGCTGAGTCCCACCATCCATAGCGAAAATAATGCCAGGATATCCCTCGGTGCAGGGAGCCAGGCACCGCCAGCACCATGCGATGAGTGCATAAATAGAAGTGCTAATGATGGCAGGATAACGACCATG